>NZ_ARVV01000001.1:2708502-3017005 GCF_000385375.1 Methyloversatilis discipulorum | reverse complement strand
GCCCACGTACTTCAGCTGGGTCGGGTTCAGCGACGCGTTGTCCTTGGCATCGCGGTTGTTCGACAGCAGATTGCCGTTCTGGTCCAGTACCGACACGCTGGTCGGCTGCAGCTGCGGCACGCTGGAAGCGACCAGATGCACGATGCCGCCGACCTGTTCCGGCGTCAGCGTGCGGCCGCCGAGCAGGCTGACCACGACGGACGCCGACGGCTTCTGGTCGTCGCGCAGGAAGGCGCTCTGTTTCGGGATGGCCAGGTGTACGCGTGCGCCATCGACCGCAGCCAGCGTACCGATGGTGCGCGCCAGCTCGCCTTCGAGTGCGCGCTGGTAGGTCACCTGTTCGGAGAACTGCGACTGGCCGAGCTTCTGGCTTTCCATCAGCTCGAAACCGACCGATCCGCCGCGCGGCAGCCCCTGCGCCGCCAGTTTCAGGCGGGTGTCGTGGACGAACTGCGACGGCACCAGGATGGCGTGACCACCCTCGGAGAACTTGTAGGGCACGTTGCCCTGCTGCAGCGCGGCGACGATGGCGCCGCCGTCCTTGTCGTTGATATTGGAGAACAGCACCTCGTAGTCGGGCGTGCGGCTCCACAGCATCAGCCCGACCAGCAGCGCGATGGCCATCGCCAGCCCACCGGCCAGCGCCATCTTCTTCTGCATCGGCATTTCGGCCAGCCGTTGCTGGGCCAGCGCCAGCGGCGTTGCCGGCGAGGCGGGGGCGGCGTTCGGATCGAGTACGGCGTCGGCCATGGTTCGTCTCTTGCAAGTTGCTCGAATGCCGGGTGTCGACGTACCGACACACCATCGAGGATGGGACGGATTCTCTGCCTCCCTCGCGCGGGGCGTTCCACGGATAAGGCGGGTTTTTGACCGGCTGATTCCGGCCAATCCGTGGCTTGACGCTTGCTACGCTGGCACCGTCGATCAATCCACTGTCTACGACACGCATGTCAGAGCCGTCCGCCAGCGCAGCCGAACCGGCCCGCATCGCCCCCGAGGAGGCGGCGCGGCTGGCGGAAGCTTTCCGTCTGTTCAATGCCGCTTCGGCCGAACTGACCGAGGCCTATGGCGCGCTGGAAAAGCAGGTGGCCAGCCTGACTGAGGAACTGGCGCAGGCCAACGGCGAACTGCGCCGTCAGTACGAGGAAAAGGCGCGCCTGACCGATCGTCTGAGCACGCTGCTGAACCAGCTGCCGGCCGGCGTGGTCGTGGTGGATGGAGCGGGGGCGATCGAACAGGCCAATCCGGCCGCACTGGACATGGTGGGCGCGCGCGCCGGCGCGCGCTGGGACGCTTGTGCGGCCCGGCTGCAGTCGGCAGACGCGCCGGCCGAATGGGACTGCACCGGCGCCGACGGACAGCCGCGCCGGCTGTCGATGAGCGAGGCGCGACTGGCGGGCGAGGACGCGCGCATCGTGCTGCTGCACGACATGACGCGTCAGCACGCGCTGAAGATCGCCGCCGCGCGCAACGAGCGGCTGGCGGCGATGGGCGAAATGGCCGCCTCGCTGGCGCACCAGTTGCGCACGCCGCTGGCGGCGGCGACCTTGTACGTGGGCACGCTGATTTCGCGCGACCTGGCGCCGGACGACGTCAAGTCGATAGCGTCACGCGCGCAGGGCCGGCTGCGTCACTTGGAGCGCCTGATCCGCGACACGCTGATGTTCGCGCGCGGCGAGGTGCTCGGCCGCGAAGCGATAGACGTGGCGATGCTGGTCGACGAACTGCAGCACACGGTCGAGCCGGTGGCGCGCCAGGCCGGTGTGCGGCTGACGGTGGAACCGGCATCCGGCAGCGTGTCCGGCGACCGCAAGGCGGTAGCCAGTGCGCTGGTGAGCCTGCTCGAAAACGCGGTGCAGGCCTGCGCTGACGGCGGCGAAGTGGCGCTGGCGGTCGAGGCGACCGAGGGCAGTGTCAGTTTCGTCGTGCGTGACAACGGTCGCGGCATCCCGCGCGAGATACAGGAAAGATTGTTCGAACCCTTCTTCACCACGCGGGAAGAGGGGACCGGGCTGGGGCTGGCGATCGCACGCGGCGTGGCGCGCGTGCACGGCGGCGACATCGAATGCGAGTCCGCGCCGGGCGCGGGCAGCCGTTTCACCTTGCGCCTGCCTGCGCAGACGCCTGAAGACGTAGTGCTGGAGAACGGGCAATGAGCGAGAAGCTGAACATCCTGGTGGTCGAGGACGAACCCAATCTGCGCGATGCGCTGTGCCTGGCGATCGAGTGCGCCGGTCACCGCGTCATCGGTGCGGCCGACGGCCCGCAGGCGCTGCGCATGCTGGAGCGCAACACCGGCGAGCACGCGCTGAACCTGGTCATCACCGACCTGAAGATGCAGCCGATGGACGGTCTCACGCTGCTGCGCGAAATCCGCGCCCGCGAGCCGGTACTGCCGGTGCTGCTGATGACCGCCTTCGGCGACGTCGAGAAGGCGGTGGCGGCGATGCGCGCCGGCGCCTGCGACTTCCTGCTCAAGCCGTTCGAGCCGGACGTGCTGCTTGCCCACATCGATCGCTACGCCGCGCCGGTGGTGGCACCGACCGACATGGTGGCGGAGGACGCGCGCACCCGCCAGGTGCTCGGTCTGGCGTCGCGCGTGGCGAAGTCCGAGGCGACCGTGCTGCTGACCGGCGAATCCGGCACCGGCAAGGAAGTGTTCGCGCGCTACATCCATCAGCAGTCGGCGCGCGCCGGCAAGCCCTTCATCGCGATCAACTGCGCGGCCATCCCGGACAACCTGCTCGAAGCGACCTTGTTCGGCTACGAAAAGGGCGCCTTCACCGGCGCCACGACTGCACAGGCCGGCAAGTTCGAACAGGCCGACGGCGGCACGCTGCTGCTCGATGAAATTTCTGAAATGCCGCTTTCGCTGCAGGCCAAGCTGCTGCGCGTGCTGCAGGAGCGCGAGGTCGAGCGCGTCGGCGGCAAGAAGCCGGTGCCGCTGGACATCCGCGTACTGGCCACCAGCAACCGCGACATGGAAGCAGAGGCGCGCGCCGGCCGCTTCCGCGAGGATCTGTACTACCGGCTGAACGTGTTCCCGATCGCCATTCCGTCGCTGCGCGAACGGCCGGGTGACATCGTGCCGCTGGCGCGCCACTTTCTGGCCGCCTGCGCCAAGGCGCAGGGCAGGGCGCTGAAGCTGGGCGAATCGGCGGCGGCAATCCTTGCCGGCCACGACTGGCCCGGCAATGTGCGCGAACTGGAAAACACGATGCAGCGCGCCGCCATCCTGGCGCCGGGTGATGCGGTCGAGGCGGAGCACATCGTGCTCGGCAGCCAGCGTGTCGCGCCGCGTCCGGTGAGCGAGCCGGCGCCGGTCGCCGCAGCTGCCGCACCTGTGTCGGCCGCCAACGACGCACCGCCGAGTGCCACGCCGGACGCGCCGCTCAAGGTGAAGTCGGTACGCGACATGGAACGCGACCTCATCCTCGAAACGCTGGCCGCGGTCGGTGGCTCGCGCAAGAAGGCGATCGAGAAACTGGGTATTTCGGAACGCACGCTGCGGTATAAACTTGCACGCTACAAGGCGGATGGTTTGCTGCGCGAGGGGTAAGTGGCGCTCTTCACCTGCTTGGCCCGGTTATTGCAAGGAAACGGCTGAACAGGTCATGAACGCCGGAATCGCCCCGGCGGGCAGTCCGTAACCGGCATTTTTTGCCGGCGGGCACAGGAGAAATTGCATGAACACCAGCCTCAACCAGATGATTACCGAGCTGCGCTCGACCGCGCAGACCGCGGCGAACAAGCCGGTCGGCAAGGTCGACGCGGCGTCCGGCGGCGCCGACTTCGGCGAAGCGCTGAAGAACGCCATCGAACAGGTCAATGCCGCGCAGCAGGAAGCGCAGAAGATGTCGGAGGGCTTCATCACCGGCAGCAATACCGAAGCCAATCTGCAGGACGTGATGATCGCGTCGCAGAAGGCCAGCCTGTCCTTCCAGCAGATGGTGCAGGTGCGCAACAAGCTGGTGAATGCCTACCAGGACATCATGAACATGAGCGTCTGAGCGCCGACGCGCACGAGCTCGCTCGACAGGAACCGGCCGCAAGGCCGGTTTTTTTTCGTCCGGCTCGCGCCGGTAGCATCCTTCAATTGACAATAATTCTCGTTTGAACGAAGCTCACCGCACCTGAGCGTCGGTCCTTCGCGGCCCGCCGGGTATTCCGGAACGGCACATCCACATTGCCGCTCCGACCGCAGTTCCGCCAGCCTGTCGGCGTCCGCCGCCCCGCAAGCCTCCGCTTCCATCCGTCGCCAGCCGCGCCCGCCCCGGAGCCGCGTTGCCAGCCTCTTCGTCCTTCGTCGGCGGTGCATGTACCGCCGATCCGACTGCAGAGGTATCCGATGTCAGTACCGATAGACCTGACGCTCCGCGTCGTTCGCGCCCTGCGGCATGCCGCCGCGTGCAGCCTGATTGCGCTGTGCATGGCGGCACCGGCATCCGCCGGTCACTTTCCGATGTACGCCGCCTGGGCACAACCGGACGGTCCAGGCAGCGCGATCACGCTGACCTACAGTTTCAGCAATCTGCTCGATGGCAGCCTGTTCGACGCTGCGACCGGCGCGCCAATGCCCGTGTCGCTGTTGCGCAGCGCGTTCGAACTCGCGCTGTGGGACTACGCCGCGGTGCTGCCCATCCATTTCATAGAGGTGACCGACGGCGGACCGCTGCCGGAAACCGGCGAGTACGACCCGACCGGCCTGGCCGACATCCGCGTGGGGCAGGTGGCGCATATCGCCGACGCGAACGCCTATGCCTATTTCCCGTTCTCGCCCGACAGCGGTCTGGCCGGTGACATCGTGTTCAATGCCGGGCGCTTCGGAAACGACTGGACGCCGCTCTGGTTCTACGCGGTCGCCCAGCACGAGCTGGGTCATTCGCTGGGCATGGGGCATTACGTCAGCGACGATACGGTCACTGTCGGACCGGCTGCGTTGCTGTCCTACGAAGGGCCGGTGTTCCCGCTCGACGAGGCCACTCGGGCCGCGCTGCAGGGCGTGTATGGTGCAGGCGTCGGTTCAGTGACGCCGCTGTCGCCGGTGCCGGAGCCCGGCGCTGCGGTGCTGTTGCTCGCAGGCCTGGCTGTGTTGTGCGCGAGGACGCAGGGTCGCGCATCGCGGGGGAGCGGGCGTCATGGCTGAGCGTGCATGCAGATTTCACCGGCGGAGCGCCCGCGCGGCGCTCGCCCTGGCGCTGTTTGCCGGCGTTCCGAATGCGGTGTCGGCGCTGCAGATCGAGTTTGACTACCGCTACGACACGCGCGGCTTCTTCACCGATCTGGCGACTGGCGAGCCGCTGGCCGAACGTCGCGCGCTGCTCGATCTTGCCGCGTCGTTCTACGGTGGTTTCACCGACACGCTGACCGCCATCGCGCCCGGAGCGGACGACAACTGGTCGGTGTCCTTCGTGCATCCCAGCCTCGGCGGCCCGGGCGTGACGCTGGTGAACGAAACGATCGCCGCCGACATGCTGCGCATCTACGTCGGCGGCTCGCCGAGTGCGCCGGGCGTGCTTGGTTTCGCCGGCACCGGATCAAACCTGCAGGCCAGCGGCGACGCGGCTTTCGTCGACGCAGTGATGACGCGTGGGCAGGCCGGCGTGGCGCAGGGGACCGACTACGCCACCTGGGGCGGCTATATCTGGTTCAACGCCAGCAACGACTGGTACTTTGGCGCGGACGCCGGCGGTCTGACTGCCGGTCGACCCGATTTCCTGACCACTGCGACGCACGAGATCGGACACATCCTCGGCTTTGGCGAGGCTGACTCCTGGTACGCCAATGTCGATCCGGACAGCGGACTGTTCGTCGGTGCGAACGCGGTCGTGGCCTACGGCGGTGGCGTGCCGCTGGACCGCTACGGCAGCCACTGGGCCGAAGGTACGTACAGCCTGCGTGACGGCCTGCTGCAGGAAGCGATGATGGATCCGAGCACGCCTGCCGGTGAGCGCCAGCTGCCGACTGCGCTCGACTATGCCGGATTCGCCGACATCGGCTGGCAGGTATCGGCGGTGCCGGAGCCGGCTGGCTGGGCGCTGCTGCTGAGCGGTGTCGGCATCGTCGCGGTCGTGCGGCGACGTCGGCCTGCCTGAAGCCGGGTGCAACTGAGCGGACGCGGGCTTCGCTCTGATCCGGCGTGCAGGTGCGGCGTTACACTGACCGCCGGAGGAAACATTCATCATGAAAATCCGCTTTCTCGGTGCGGCCGGTACGGTCACCGGTTCACGTTACCTGCTGACGCATGGCGGTCATCGCCTGCTCGTCGATTGCGGCCTGTTCCAGGGTGTGAAGAACATCCGAAGTCGCAACTGGAAACCCTTTCCGATCGCGCCGCGCGATATCGAGGCGGTGGTGCTGACGCATGCCCACCTCGATCACTCCGGCTTCCTTCCGCGGCTGATGCGCGAGGGCTTTCACGGCCCAGTGTGGTCGACCTCGGCCACCCGAGAACTGGTCGACATCCTGCTCGAAGACAGTGCCCATTTGCAGGAGGAGGACGCCCGCCACGCCAACCGCTACGGCTACAGCAAGCACCATCCGGCCGAACCGCTCTACACCACGGAAGACGCGCGGCAGGTGATGAAGCAGTTCCGCAGCACCGGTTTCGACGAGCCGATCGAGATCGGGCCCTTCCGCGTTACCTTCACGCGCGCCGGCCACATCCTCGGTGCGGCCAGCGTGCGCGTCGACTGCGCTGGGCGCAGCATCACCTTCAGTGGCGATCTCGGGCGGCCGGAGGATCCGGTCATGTACGCGCCGGACCGTCTCGCCGCCACCGACTGGCTGGTGCTCGAATCGACCTATGGCGACCGCCTGCACCCGGACGAAGATCCGTACGAAACGCTGGCCGGCATCGTGAACCGCACCGCCGCTCGCGGTGGCACCGTGCTGCTGCCGTCGTTCGCGGTCGGTCGTTCGCAGGCGCTGATGTATCTGCTGTCGCGCCTGATGGACGAACACCGCATCCCCGAACTGCCGGTTTTTCTCGACAGTCCGATGGCGATAGACGTGACCGGCGTGTTCCGTCATTTCCGCAGCGAGCACCGGCTGACCCAGGACGCCTGCGACCGGCTGCATGCCATGGTCACCTACACGCGTTCGCCGGAGGATTCGGAAGCGCTTGCGTCAAATCGTTACCCGAAGATCATCATCGCCGGCGCCGGCATGCTCAATGGCGGCCGCATACTGCACCACCTGATCGCCTTCGGAGCCGACCCGCGAAATGCGGTGGTGATCGCCGGTTACCAGGCTGAAGGCACGCGTGGCGATGCACTGCTCAAGGGCAAGCGCAGCCTGCGCATCTTCGGTCGTGATGTGCCGATAGCCTGCGAGGTGGCGCAGGTCGAAGGTCTGTCGGCGCATGCCGACTGGAAGGAAATATTGGACTGGCTGCGTCCGGTCGATCGCGCCCCGCAGCGCGTGTTCGTCACGCACGGCGAGCCGGTCGCCGCCGACAGCTTGCGGCAGAAGCTCGAGCACGAGCTCGCGTGGTCGGCGCAGGTGCCGGAGCAGGACGAGGAGTTCGACCTTGACTGAACCGATGCCCGTCGACCGCGACGACAGCTTCGCTGCGGTGCTCAGAGCAGAGGCGGCGGCTCGTTGATCAGCGCCCAGAACACGCCCATCTGCGTCACCGTGCGCGAGAACTGGTCGAAATCGACGGGTTTTACAACGTAGGCGTTGATGCCCAGGCCGTAGCAGCGACGCAGATCGGGGTCTTCTTTCGATGAACTCATGATGATGACGGGCAGCGCGCGCATGTTCTCGTCGGCGCGCAGTTCGGCCAGCATTTCGATGCCGTCCATGCGCGGCATGTGCAGGTCGAGCAGCACGAAAAGCGGCGCGTCACCTCTGCGGCCGGCGAAGCTGCCACGCTTGTAGAGGTAGTCCAGCCCTTCCGCACCATCGCGTACGACGACGATTTCGTTTGCCAGATTCAGCACGCGCAGGCCGAGCAGCATCAGTTCGACGTCGTTGTCGTTGTCATCGACGACCAGGATTTCACGCAAGTGCAGCGACATCAGTGGCTCCCGTTGAGTGGGCGGCGTCGGCCGGGGGTAGGTCGGATGGGTTGGGAAGGGTGAAGTGAAAGCTGGCGCCGTGACCGGGCGAGGCTTCGGCCCAGATGCGACCGCCGTGACGGTCGACGATGCGCTTCACGTTTGCCAGGCCGATGCCGGTGCCTTCGAACTCGGACGCGTGATGCAGCCGCTGGAATACGCCGAACAGCTTGGATGCGTATTTCATGTCGAAACCGGCGCCGTTGTCGCGCACTTGGAAGGTGTACTGGCCATCGTCGCTGCGCTCGCATTCGATGCGGATGCGGGCCGGGTTGCAGCCTCGCGTGTACTTCACGGCATTGGCGATCAGGTTGTAGAAGACCTGGAACATCAAGGTCCGGTCGGCGCGGATGCGCGGCAGCTCACCGATGCTGATATCGAGTTCGCGTCCGTCGAGTTCGGGCGCCAGCTCTTCGAGCACGTCGTCGACCAGGGCGCGCGCATCGCAACGTTCCAGATGCATCTCGGCGCGGCTGGCGCGGGAGAAAGCAAGTAGCCCCTCGACGATGTCGCTCAGATGCCGCACCGAGGCGCGGATGCGCTGCAGATAGCTCAACGAGGCGGGTTCGGTGTCGGCGACGCCGAGGCGATCGCCCAGTACCCGCGCGAAACCGTCGATGTGGCGCAGCGGGCCGCGCACGTCGTGCGCGATGGCGTAGGACATCGCTTCCAGTTCGTCGATCTGCAGGCGCATTCGCTCGTTCATCGCCTGCAACTGTGCTTCGTACTGCTGCCGGCGGTCGATCTCGGCGCGCAGTTCCTCGTTGGCGCGGCGCAGGCTGTCAGGTGAGGGCAGGGCGAGCGCCAGCGGAATCAGTCGCCACAGCAATACCGCGGTGGCCAGCGATACCACCGCGGTGAAGGCGCGTATCCAGCCGTCCAGCCAGAAGTCGGGGTTCCACAGCGTCCACACGTCCATTACGTGGGTAACGCCACAGGCCATGATGAATACGCCGAACATGACGAAGGCCGAGCGGAAACCAAGATCGGCACGTCTTCGCACGAACACCCAGAGCGTAATCGGTATCGTGAAGTAGGCCAGCGCGATCAGCGTGTCCGACAACACATGCAATAGCAGCAGGTCGCGTTGCCACGAAAAGCAGTAGCCGTGTGGAAGGAGGGTGTTCAGTTCCGTCATGGTGCTGCCGCTCCAAAGACGTCGCGCATAGCCCGAACGCTCGCGTTGACGAGCGCACTATAGCCCGCGCATTACTGGAGGCGTGCGCGTTCACCCATCAGTGTGGTCGGTCGCTGTGACAGCGCGATGCTGCACCGTGTTTCCGGAGGGGGCTGCCGCAGGAAGGGGGCGAGACGTACCGGTCATTGCGTGCCCGAGGCGGAACCGCCCGGGCACGCAATGCCTGCTTAAGTCGGAGCGTGTCGTTTTATTGGAGCGCCAGGCGATGTGCTGCCTGTCTCGCGCCGCTCAGCCGTGTGCTGACGTGGGATAGAGGTGCTCTTCATGTCTCCGCAACGCCGCTTACGGGCGAGCGATGCGGCGGCGCGCGGCGGCACCGATCAAACCGAGACCGGCCAGCAACATCGCGTAGGTTTCAGGCTCGGGTACCGGCGCCATGAACGGCGCCGAGGTCAGGCCACGCAGGTTCGCGTTGAGCGCTCCGTTGAAGGTGGCGAGCCCGGTCATCAGGTTGATCGAGTACAGACCGCTGTCGCCATTGTCCAGCGTCAGTGCGGCCCAGCCCATGCCCATCGCGTCGATCTCGAAGCCGTTGGCGCCGATCACGTTACCGGCAACGCCCAGCGCCCCGACCTGGCTGATGGTGGGTGCATTGAAGGCGCCGGGTGCGAAACGCAGCGTGTCGGTTGCCGTGTCGATGTAATAGAGCGCCGTACTGGCAGGGCCGCTGGATTGCGAAGCATCGGAGTTGGTGTAGGCGACA
Source organism: Methyloversatilis discipulorum (assembly GCF_000385375.1). Taxonomy (NCBI): domain Bacteria; kingdom Pseudomonadati; phylum Pseudomonadota; class Betaproteobacteria; order Nitrosomonadales; family Sterolibacteriaceae; genus Methyloversatilis; species Methyloversatilis discipulorum. The sequence continues at coordinate 3,007,041 of NZ_ARVV01000001.1, read as the reverse complement.
GCCGTGATGCCGCCCGGGATGACGCTGGCGGCGTTGCCGACCACGCCGGTGTTCGCGTTGATGGCCAGATTGCTGCCGGTCTGGCTCACCAGGCGCAGCGAGGCTGCGCCGGCGAAGTCGGCCACCGGGTTGAAGTCGATGCCGTAGGACAGCGACGGATTCACCAGCGGGATGTCGAGCGCCGACACGAAGCTTGCCGCCCCGGTCGTGACGTCCAGCGCGTAGATGCGGTTCAGGCTGCTGACGCCGTAGATCATGTTGTCGCTCGGTCGCAGGTCGATGCCGAGGATGCGTTCGCCGCTGCCCAGTCCGGTGATGGACATGAAGCTGGCGCTGGCGGTATTGCCGCTGCTGAAGATGCCGATCTGGTTGCCGGTGGTGAGACCGACGAAATCGGCCGCGTGGGCGGCGGTGCCGGACAGAGTGAGAGCGGCGGCGAGGACGGTGAGGGTGCGTGCTGACATGTCTGACCTTTCCTGAAAAAAGTAGGGGGAGGACGCGTCACCAGAGTGAGTCGTCACCCGCTCTACACAGGAGGGGGCCGCATGGATGCAGCTGTCACCGAAAATTCATCCGGCGGCGCCGGTCAGACTTCGCGCGCGTTGCGCTCTCTTTCCATGCGCAGGATGTAGCGCTGGATCAGCGCGTCGGCGGCGCCGGGCAGGCCGATGAACTGGCAGCCCGCACGCAGTTCGCTGCCGCCGCGTTCGGTCACGCGGAACATGTTGCGCACCTGCAGCGTTGCGGTGATGGTGCCGATCTCGGGCAGCGTGATCTGGCAGTTGTCGATCACGCTGTCGACCTTCAGCTCGATGCCGCTCGGCGGTGCGACGACGGCGAGACCGCCGCCGGAAATATCCACCACCATGGCTTCGACCATGCGCCCCTCGCCTTCGCCGGCCGGCAGCAGACAGCGCAGAGGCGGGTTCTGCGGCAGGATGAGGCGGTAGTAGTCGCGCCGCTGCAGGCGCAGCATGCGCGTCGGGAAGGGGATTTCCAGCGCCGGATGGTCTTCGTGCTCGATTGCGGCGCACTGGCCGACCATGAACTGCACCTTCACCTTCTCGAGCGAGGTCAGGAACACCAGTGGCGACGCCTTCACCGCCTGCTCGAGCTGCGCCGGGTCACGCGGTGCGTCGAGTACGACCATGCCGCGTGCGTCGTCGACGGCCAGTACGGCGGTCAGAAACGGGTCGGGCGCGCGGCCGGCATAGACGGACAGATTGACGCGGCGATCCCGCATTGCCCGCAGGTAAAAGGCGATATCGGTCTGGCCGTCGAGCACGTAGCGTGCGAAATCGTCTGCTTCCAGCAGATCGAACCGGATGTTCTCGGTCATTGGGTGCATCCCTGTCTATGGGCAATTACCCGGTGCGGCGGCGCACCAGGCACGAATTCATTCAGATGGCAGTTTAACGGTTGGCGCCGGAACGTCGGTCATTCCCTTCTCGATGCGGTAGATCCAGGCCAGCAGCTCGGCGACCGCGACATACAGTTCGGGCGGAATGCGCTGGTCCAGATCCAGTCCCATCAGCAGCGACACCATTTCGCGCGATTCATGCACGAAAACGCCCGCTTCACGCGCGCGGCGGATGATTTCGTCGGCCACCATGCCGCGCCCCTTGGCGACGACACGCGGCGCGGCGTCGCCGGCACCGTAGGCGAGCGCAACGGCCTGGGCGCGCGGCGAGGTGTTCATCAGACGCTGCCCGTGCCGTCGTCGGGCGTGGCCGCAAGGGCCTCGTCCAGCTGGCTGAAGTTCACGCTGCCCAGGCGCAGACCGGCATCGGTCATGCGCTGCTGCAGGTCGAGCAGAGCGGTGCCCATGCGCAGGCGGGCATCATCGTCGGCGGATATGCCCAGCGTCAGTCCGTGGTCCTTCCACAGCGTGAGCGAAGTTTCGACCTCGCCCAGGCCCGGCAGGACCAGCCGCACGCGGGATGTCCACGGGACTTCCGGCGCGCTGTCACCTTCGCTGCCCGGTTCGCCGTGACGCTGAGGCTCCGGGTCGTCGATCTCGATCTTCATCGTCTGCCCCGGCCAGGCCAGACCTTCCCAGGCCAGCGTGTGCTGGGACAGGCCGAGCAGCTGGTTCTGCACCAGCGGCCGCAGTTCGGCGGGCGGGCCGGTATCGGCCTTGGCCGCTTCGGCGCGTTCGCGCACGCCGGTGTCGCTGCGCAGGGTGCCGGTGTCCGGCATCGATTCGTCGTCGGCGCGAGCGCTGATCGTGCTGTTTGCGACCTGTCCGGGTTCCGGCGTGTCGTCGGTCGCTGTCGATTGCGCGACTGGCAGGCCGGCGCGTGGCGCCGGTTTCTCGGGGTCGAAGGCGCGCTGCGGCTCGGCTGCGGTCGATTCGAGCGGCCGTTCGCCACTGACCCACTGCGCCTGATGCGCTTCGTAGAACAGCCCGCTGGTGCCGATCGCCTGCGCCAGACGGCTGGCGATCTGGGGCGTGGCGTCGTTTTCGAGCGTGCCGGTGGCGGCGTTCAGCATGGCGGCCGGATCTATCATCGGCTTTCCACTGGCGAGTCGGGTCGGCTGCGGCTCGGGACCGTCGAGCAGTCCGGCGATGGTGCGGGCCGGCACGCTCAGGCGTACCGGGCTGCCGGCATTGTCGGCCGGCGCATCGCCGTCGGTCGGCGCCGCATTGTCACCGTCGAGCGTGGCCACCAGCGTCTGCGCGCTGCGACTCACGTGCGTGAGGGCAACGGTGCGACCTTCGGGAATGGTCTGCGGCAGGCGCAGGGTGACGGTCTGTCCGCCCACGTCGGCGCGGGCGAGGCCGTCGCGCAGGTTCTGCAGGATGCGTGCGGTGTAGCGTTCGCCCGGCTCGAACTCGGGCAACTGGTCGGAAAGCGCTGCGATCGGGCCGGTGGTCTGGACCGATTCGCGCGTCAGCGCCGCCAGACGCTGTGCGAGCCCTGGCAGCAGGTTGTTCATGGTGTGCTCAGCCGTTGTCCGCCGTGCCCGCCGGCAGCTTGCCCAGATAGCTGGTGACCTGCTGCATCCACGGTTCGACGTGACGGCGCACTTCGGCGTCGTCGGCGAGAATCTGCTTCATCAGGTCGAACTTGCGCGCACGCTCGGCCGGTGAGGACACCGGCTCGTCGTTGTCGGCGAGTCGGCTGCGCATCGACGCGACGGCCTGTTCGAGATTGACCAGACGGTCCCAGTCGTTCGCGCGCGCGGCCTCCACCATGTCGCTGGAGATCTGACGCATGTTTTCGAGCAGTGACAGAGAGTTCATGTGATCAGGCCGTTTTGCGTAAGTGTCGCCGCGGCAATTCCGTCGTTCGGCCGGCGGTGAATGGTGTGTAAAGACTACAGCGGACCCCGTGCTCCGAGGCGTGCATGTAGACGCCTTTTACCTTTCTATTTTCCCGGTTTGCCGGTCAGACCGGCGCCCCTTGGACCAGTTTTTGCCGGATGTCCTCCCAGGCGCCCTTCAGCTCGCCCAGCAGGTGGGCCACCTCATCAAGCGCGGCCTTGTCGTTCTGTGAGTTGGCATGCAGCAGGCGCACGCACATGTAGTCGTACAGCGCGTACAGGCGCTGTGCGAGTTCGCCGCCAGCTTCGAGATCCAGGCTGACCTTGAGACCGTTGCCGACGATGTCGATCGCACGCGAGATCGACTGACCCTTGCCCGCCGTGTCGCCCATGTCGATCTGGTGGCTGGCGGTCGATACCGACATCATCGCGCCGTCGAACAGCATCAGGATGAGCTGGTGCGGATCGGCGCTGGCCACGCGTGCCTCGACGCCGACCTGGTTGTAGGCCATGCGCGGGTTGGAAAGTGATGCAAACATGATGTTCTGGTCCCGTTAGAGGATGGCTGTATCGTCCGCTGCTCTGTCAGCTCGAATAGGTCGGCAGGCTGGCGAGTTGTTGTGTGAGGAAGGTACTGGTCGTGTTCATGCTGCTGATCAGCGAATCGAGCGCGGTGAACTGTCGGCGGTAGCGGGCCTCGATCTGTTCCATGCGGACGTTCAGCGCGTCGCGCTGGCGGTTCATCGCCTTCTTCGTCTCTTCCATGCCTTCGAGACGGTTGCCGATCAGGCCGTCCTCGTCGATCACGGACGAGATCATCGAGTCGATCTTGGAGGCCAGACCGGTCACGCCGGTACTGCCCATGAACAGCGACTTTGCGGCACCGCTCTCCAGCGCCGTCGTGAGCTTGTCGGAGTCGATCTTCAGCGAGCCGTCCTTCTGCACCGACACACCGATGCTGGCGAGCGAAACACCCGGCGCGATCTCTTCGGTGACGGCGGAAGCGAGACGCGAGCGCAGGCTGAGCACGGTGCTCTCGCCGTTCAGTGCCGCACCGGTCTGGGTGGTCGTGTTGTACGACGTCTGGTTCTTGATGGTCAGGATGGCGTCGTTGTAGCTCTTGACCAGCTTTTCGACGGCGCTCTTCGCGCCGGTGTAATCGGCACCGACCGTCAGCGTCGTCGGGTTGCCGACGTTGGTGCTTTTCAGCGTCAGCGTGACGCCTTCGATGGTGTCCGTCAGCGTGTTGCTGCTCGAGGTGACGTCAATGCCATTGATCTTGAGCACGGCATCCGAAGCGGTCACCTTCTCCGAAAGATTGGAGGTGCCGCCGGTCGAGGCGTCATAGATCAGCCGCGACAGGCCCGCGTTGTCCGTGTTGTTGCCGTCGCCATCGGCGGCGGTGATGCGCACAGTATTCGCGGTGCCGCCATCCTGCGAGGTCAGCACGAGGCGGGTGCCGGTGCCGTCGTTGAGCAGGGATGCCGTCACGCCGGCGTCGGCCGCGTTGATCGCGTCACGCACGTCGGCAAGTGTCGCAGCGCCGCTGGAAATGTCGATGTTGACCGCTGTCTTGTCGGGGTTCGCGGTGAATGCGCCGCCGCTGTAGCTGCCCAGTTCTATGGTCAGCGTGCCGCTGCCGACGTTCGCGGTGCTGCCGCCGGCGAAAGCTGCCGACGCCGTGACCTGCGCGCGGGCCAGGCTGCTCACCTCGATTGAATAGTTGCCGGGCGTCGCCGTCGTCGAGGCGGCAACCGTTGCCACCGCGCTGTCGGCAATCGTTGCCTTGCGGGAGGCAAAGATTTCCGCCTTGCCGAGTGCTTCCGCTGCTGTCTGCAGCGTGGACATCGCGCCCTTGATCATGCCGTAGCTGGAAATCTTCGTTTCGAGCTTGGCCTGCTTCTCCGAGAGCAGCGTGAGCGGACGCTTCTCGACCGTCATCAGCTGCGTGACGATGGAGTTGATGTCCAGGTTGGTACCGAATGCGAGCGACGATGCCATGGCAGTCTCCTCAGGCCTTGCGTTCGATCAGTCCACTCTGGCTCTTGCCGAGCGACCGCGCAATCGCAATCAGTTCTTCGGAAGGAATCTGCCGCAGTACTTCCTTGGTGGTCGAGTCGATCAGCCGCACGATGGTTTTCCCTGTGTCCTTGTCGATCGTGAATAGCAGGTTCTGTGCCACCGGTTCGATCCTGCGACGAATCTCGTCCACCGTCTGTTCGATCTGTTCGTTGCTGAGCGCGGCCTCGCTGGGCGGCGCTTCCGCCTTCTTGCTCTCGGGCATAACGGGCTTTGCCCCGGTGGTCGCCTGGACGCCCGGGGCAGAGATCGTTGCGCTGTTCGGGATAGGCTGTACGGCCATGATGTTCTCCCTATGCTGGGTGGGGAGCGCGGTCGCCCGCGCCCCCTCATTGCTGCCTTACGCGATCAGCCGCGGAGCAGGCTCAGCACGTTCTGCGGCAGCGAGTTGGCTTGCGCCAGCATCGCGGTACCGGCCTGCTGCAGGATCTGCGCGCGGGTCAGGTTGGCGGTTTCGGCAGCGAAGTCCGCGTCGGTGATGCGGCTCTTCGAGGCGGAGATGTTTTCCGCTTGCGTCTGCAGGTTGGCCACGGTGTAGTCGAGGCGGTTCTGCTGGGCACCGAGGGCGGCACGCTGTTCCGACACGTAGGTCAGTGCGTCTTCGACCGAGGTCAGCAGCGCCTGCGAGTTGGCCGCAGTCGTCGCGCCCGAGAACGCGGTGATGTCGGTGTCCAGGGCAACCATGCGGGCATCCGAGTTGGCGCCGTTGATCTGCGTGTCACCGAAGGTCAGCGTCAGACGGTTGTCGGCGGCATCGTCGGCACCGACCTGGATTTCAGCGCCGGTGGCTGCGGTGGTGATGACAGTACCGGTGTTCAGGTCGGTAGCGATGTTCGCGCCGGTCTTGGCGGCAGCGGCTGCAGCCACAGTCACCTTCACGCCCAGCTCGTTGTAGTTCAATTCGAAGCTGCCACCTGCGGCGACCGTGACGGCGGTCAGGTCGATCGCCTGCGAGTTGGTGCCGTCGCTGAGGGTGAGCACGCCGGCTGCGTTCGAGAAAGTGAAGGTCGTACCAGCCTGGGCACCCGTGATGTCGACCTTGGTCACCGCGGCTGCGGTGCCGGTCGCGAGGTTGCGGCCAGCCTGCACGGTCGAGGTCGTGTCCAGTGCCTTGCCGAAGGAACCGTTCAGCAGTTGCTGGCCGTTGAACTTGGTACGGGTCGAGATGTTGTTGATCTCGTCGCGCAGCTGGGTCATTTCGTCGGCGATGAAGGAGCGCTCTGCGTCAGCCAGCGTCGAGTTCGAACCCTGGGTGGCCAGTTCCTTCATGCGGATGAGCATGTCCTGGATCTGCGACATGCCGCCTTCAGCGGTCTGGATCATCGAGATACCGTCGCTGGCGTTACGGGCAGCCTGGTTCAGCGACTTGACCTGGGCGTTCATGCGCTGCGAAATCGCCAGACCAGCGGCATCGTCACGGGCGCTGTTGATGCGCAGACCGGACGACAGGCGCTGCAGCGAAGTGGCGAGCGAGCTCTGCGAAGAATTGAGGTTGCGCTGAGCGGTGAGCGAGGCAACGTTGGTGTTGATGATTTGCGGCATTTTCTTTCTCCTGTCACGAAGTGGTGTAGTTACGGCGCCCTGGGTTGCATGACCCGATGTTGATGTCGCCGATGATTCAAGTAACGGAGAGGGGAGAGAAAACTTTAGCCCGCTATCTCAATGAAAGCCTTTGTGCTCGTGGCTTTCAGGCGCAGGCATCGCGAAATGGCTTGCCGCTGCGGTGTAGGTTCGAGGGGCAAAAACTTTAGGGTTGCCCCGAAGAGTGCCTTGTGCTTTGGGGATGGCGTGAAATTCGCCCGGAAAGCCGCGTCAGCGCTTGATTTCAACTGTTACCAATTGTGATTGCCGCTGCGCAGGTGACACAGCGGCGCTCACGCAGCGATGGCGGTGCCCGGTGCGACGACGACGCGGTTCTTGCCGGTCGCCTTGGCCTGATACATCGCGACGTCGGCACGTTCGATGGCCGAACTCTGGGCTTCGTCCTGCTGCACGACGGTGACACCTGCGCTGAAGGTGATCAGCAGCTTGTCATTGTTTGCGAGGAAGTAGCGCTTGGTCAGTTCGCGCTGCAGTCGCTGCAGCACGACGACGGAGTCATCGACCGAAGTTTCCGGCAGCAGTATGACGAACTCCTCGCCGCCATAACGCGACAGCGTGTCGTGCGGACGCAGGCAGTCGCGCACGGTGGCCACCAGATGCAGCAGCGCATCGTCGCCGGTGTTGTGGCCGTAGGTGTCGTTCAGGCGCTTGAAATTGTCGATGTCGAGCACGGCCAGGCAGAGCTGGGTGCCGCGGCGCGATGCGCGCGACACCTCTTTCGCATAGGACTCTTCCAGACCCTTGCGGTTGAGTGCGCCGGTCAGCGGGTCGTGGCGCATCTTCTCGCTGGTCTGTTCGAGCTCGATCTGCAGACGCTCGATCTCCGCTTCGGCCGCACGCACGCGATCGCGCATGGTGTCGACCTCGTTGCGAGAGCGTTCCGTGGTGGCGCGCATTTCATGCGTTGCCGTGATCACGTCGGCGATCACGCCCTGCAGCGCGCCGATGTCGTCGGCTTCCGCGATGGTGCGCGCATAGCCTTCCATCTTGTCGCCGAAGCCCGACGTGGCGTCGGTGAAGCTGCTCAGCTGCTCGACGAAGCCGGCCAGCATCAGCTTGATCTGGTGCTTGGCGTCGTCGATATTGCCGCGCAGCGAGCCCTGGCGTTCGATCACCTCGCGCAGGCGGCGCTCGACTTCGTCGAGCTCGCGCGCACTGATCGGGTGATCGCACAGGCCGCGCAACGCATCGATCTGGCCGCGCATCCAGCGGTCGTCGATGACCAGATCGCTGATATTGCGCAGCAGCAGGTCGAGCAGCGAAAGCAGACCGGTGCGGATTTCCGCCTGATCATCCACCACCCAGTTCAGGCGGTAGATCAGGTTGCGCAGCTTTGATGCGAGGTCATCCACGCCACGCATGTCGCGCACTTCACGCAGCACCTGACCCAGTTCGATCGCTTCGTCGCGCAGTTCAGGTGCGGTAATGAGCAGGCTGGATACGACGCCCTCGAGCGTGCGCGCGAACAGATCGCGCAGTGCCGCGTCGCTGTTGTCGGTCGGTGCGGCGCTGTCGGTGACCAGCTGCACCGCAGGGACGGCCTTGCCGTCCTCCGCCGATTCCCACTTGTCGGCCAGTGCGCTCATGCGCGAGTACAGCGCATCCAGTTCGCCGTTCGAGGAATCCAGAACCTGCTGCAATGCCTGGTGTTTCTGCGCGAAGGTCAGCGCCGCGTGGTTGCGTTCGAGCTGCTTGAACACGTCCTTCAGCAGGGCCGTCCATTTGCGCTGAGGCGCTGCCTGGGCGCGCAGCAGGCCGACCAGCGACCCGCTGATCGCCGACCAGCTGCGGCTGGTGACTGCGCTTTCGAGGCGCTGCACGAACTCGATCTGCGCCTGGTTGAGCCGCGGCAGCGTGCTGCAGACCAGTTTCAGCGCACGCTCGGGGAAGAGGTCTTCCGGCTTGGTGCCTGCGATCTCGTGGTACAGCGCGCGATAGTTCTCCGGCGTCGGCTGCAGCTGACGCATGGCGAGCCGCCGCAGGGCTTCACGAGCGATTTCGAGCGGCTGCATGGCGTCTGACATGTGCGGACTATTAACGGTTTGTAACGAATGCAAACTACGGCAATCGCCCTGCGGCCTTTAGGGGGAAGCCGTGCGAAATTTGTCACCGGGCGCTGCAACGCTGGCGCAGCCCATATTCAGTCGACCAGACCATGCTTCAGCCCGTAGTGGGTCAGTTCGGCGTTGTTCTTCATGCGCATCTTCTCCAGCAACCGGGCGCGATAGACGCTGACCGTCTTGACGCTCAGATTCAGTTCTTCGCCGATCTGCGTCAGCGTCTTGCCCGACGCGATCATCACCAGCGTCTGGTACTCGCGGTCAGACAGCTTTTCGTGCGGCGGGCGCTCGCTGTCGTCGGTGATGGCGTTGGCCAGCTCCATCGCCAGTGTCGGCGACACGTACTTCTTGCCGCTGGCGACCTGACGGATGGCGGTCACCAGCTGCTCCGGCGCACTCTGCTTGGTCAGATAGCCGGAGGCGCCGGCCTTCAGCGCGCGGATGGCGTACTGGTCTTCCGGATGCATCGACAGCACCAGCACCGGCAGCTTGGGAAACTCCTTGCGCACGAGCTTCAGGGTGTCGATGCCGTTGCGGTCGGGCATGGACACGTCCATCAGCACCATGTCGAAGCTGCCGTCGCGCAGCTTGTGCATGGCCTCGACGCCGTTCTCGGCCTCGCCGGTGACCACCAGGTCGGGGCTGTCGGACAGGATCTGGCGCAGACCCGAACGCACGATGGCGTGGTCGTCGGCGATCAGGATGCGGATGCTGCTCATCGTGCGAACTCCAGTACGGTGCGGCGGCAGGCCGGTACACGCAGCAGCAGCCGGGTGCCGCCGCCGTCGCGGCCGCTCGCCTCGAAGCGGCCGTTCAGGTGGGCGACCCGCTCGCGTATGCCGCGCAGGCCGAATGATTTGGGCTTGTTCAGATCGGCGGGCGCAAGACCGCGACCATCGTCGGCGATTTCCAGCACGATGTCGTCGTCTTCCTGCGTCAGCCTGACTTCGACCTTGTGCGCCTGAGCGTGCTTGGACACATTGGTCAGCGCCTCCTGGAACACGCGGAACAGCGCGATCGCCGTCTCCTCGTCCGGCTCGATGTCGTGGTCGATGCACAGCAGTTCGCACTGCAGGCCGGTGCGTGCGGAAAAATCCTCGGCATGGCTCTCGATCGCTGGGGCCAGTCCGAACTCCTTCAGGATGCCCGGACGCAGTTCGCGCGCGATGCGGCCGACCGTGGTGATCGCGTCATCCACCAGCTTGCCCATGCTCTGTGAACGTGCACGGATGGCGTCGGGGTCGGCGGCGGTCTTGTTCGCCAGCAGCGAAACTTCGAACTTCAACGCCACCAGCAGGCCGCCCAGTTCGTCGTGGATGTCGCGCGCGATCCGTTCGCGTTCCTCCTCCTTCGCGATCTGCAGGTGCGACGACAGCTCGGCCAGCTGGCCGCGCGACTGACGCAATTCGCGCTCGGTCAGCTTGCTCTGCGTGATGTTGGAAACGATGCCTTCCCAGATCGGTACGCCGGAGGCGAGCAGCCGCGGCGACGAGCGCAGGTTCACCCATTTCACGTCGCCGTCCGGCAGCCGGATGCGGCCTTCCCAGTTCACCGTGGACTGCGACTGCGCCGACTGCTTCATTGCGCGGTTCAGTTCCGGCATGTCCTCCGGCAGCACCATTTCGAGGAAGCGGCCGGGTTGGGCGATCAGTTCCGACGGCTTCAGCGCGAGCAGGGCGAGACAACCGTCACTGACGAACAGGAAGCGCCAGCCGCCGTCGTCGTGGCGCAGCAGCTGGAACACCATGCCGGGGATGTTGGCCGCCAGCGCACGGAAGCGTGCTTCGCTGTCGCGCACGGCGTCGAGTGCGCTGTGCCGCTCGGCGCGGTTGCGCGCTTCGCGCATTTCGCGCTCGACCGCCGGCACCAGGCGGTCGAGATTGGTCTTGCTCAGGTAATCGTGGGCGCCGGCGCGCATCGCCGACACGGCGATGTCTTCCTCGATCACGCCCGACACGATGATGAAGGGCAGATCCAGCCCCAGTTCCTGCAGGATGCCCAGCGCCGCCATGGCCGAGAACTGCGGCATGTTGTGGTCGGACAGCACGACATCCCAGGAAGCCGAGCGCAACGCGGCGCGCAGCCCCTTCTCGTCCTCGACACGGATCGAGCGCACGGTGTAGCCGGCCTGACGGAAGCGATGCAGCAGCAGCACCGCGTCGTCTTCGGAGTCCTCGATCAGCAGGACATCGAGCGTGCGCTGGGCGGTCAGAACAGGCGTGACGGGATCGGGCATCGGATCAGGGCCTTCGTCCGCGGCGAACGGCTCGCCACGCTGACGCGCGAAGGCATTGTTGTAGTGTCCTGCAGTTTAATCCATGCACATTGCGCAGCGACAGCGCCGCGCGAGGCGACAGCAGCGATATAATCCGCAACTCGCCGCTTTAGCTCAGTTGGTAGAGCAACCGCCTTGTAAGCGGTAGGTCGTCAGTTCGATTCCGACAAGCGGCACCAATAAAGAAAAGGCCGATTCCTTCGAATCGGCCTTTTTCACATGCGTCGCCGCTGCGTTCAGCACGGCGCTCAGTTCTTCTGTTCCGGTCCGCGCGCGATCAGCATGTCGGCGACCGTGCGGATCGACGGCCAGTCCTTCATCGCCTCGACGGCCGGTCCGAAGCCGGCGGCGGCCGACTGCTGCAGCGCCTGTTCGGCCATGGCCAGCATGTTGGCCGAGTAGCTCTTCATCGCTTCGCTCTGCAGCGTGACGAAGTTCTGGTACAGCGCGTCCGGGCTGTTCGGGTCGGCGGCTGCAGGGGCGTCTGCGTCGGCCGCAGGCGTGACGCCCTGCAGCACGGCGAACACGAAGCGGCCGAGTGCGCGCTGGGCCTCGGCCGACTCGGGATTGCCGAAGAAGTCCGGGTCCAGCGTGATCGCCGGTGCGGCATCGCCCTTGCGGCACTCGATGCGGCCGTCGGCGGCCAGGCGGATGCGCAGTTCGGAAGTGCTCATCTGAGGTCTCCTCAAGCGGTGTAGCGGGCGTCCGGCAACGGCGCGCCCGCATCGTCGGTGGTGAAGGCGCGCAGGCCGCTGCCGTCGGCCTCGAACCAGCAGGCGCGGTCGCGCCAGTCGGCCAGCACGTGGCGCACGCAGGCGCCGCCATCGACTTCGTGCAGATGACGGGCCGGCCGGTGTGTGTGGCCGTGGATCATCCGCGCGACGTCGTGGTGGCGGAACATCGATGCGATCGCGTCGGCGTTGGCGTCCATCAGGTATTCGCCCTTGCCGGCCGTGGCTTCCTTGCTGCGCCGGCGCATGTCCTCGGCGATCGCGTGGCGCTCGGCCAGCGGCTTGGCGAGGAAGGCGGTCTGCCATTGCGGGTTGCGCACCATGGCGCGGAACTGCATGTAGGGCAGGTCGTCGGTGCACAGCGTGTCGCCGTGCAGCAGCAGCGTCGGTTCGCCGCCGATGTCGGCAATCAGCCAGTCGCCGTGAATGCGCGCACCGGTGGCCGCGGTGAAGCCCGCGCCGAGCAGGAAGTCGCGATTGCCAGGCAGCACGTGCAGTTCGATGCCGCGCTCGTGCAGCGCCCGCAGAGCACGGATCACCGGACGCACAGCGGGGTCGTCGACGTCCTCGTCGCCGGCCCAGGCCTCGAACAGATCGCCGAGCAGGAACACGCGCTGCGCATCGCGCGCGCGGCCTTCGAGCAAGGCCACGAAGGCCGCGTTCAGTGCAGGCGTGGCGGCGGACAGATGAAGATCGGAACAGAGCAGGTCCATGCCACGCACGCGGTGTTACGCCACTTCGGCGCGTTCGATCACCACGTCTTCCTTCGGCACGTCCTGGTGGAAGCCGGAGCGGCCGGTGGCCACGCCCTTGATCTTGTTCACCACGTCCATGCCTTCGGTAACGCGGCCGAACACGCAGTAGCCCCAGCCGTCCTGCGACTGTTCCTTGTCGAGAAACAGGTTGTCGCCGACGTTGATGAAGAACTGGGCAGTCGCGGAATGCGGGTCGGAAGTGCGCGCCATGGCGATGGTGCCGACCGTGTTCGAAAGGCCGTTGCCGGCTTCGTTCTTGATCGGGGCCTGGGTGTCCTTCTGCTTCATGCCGGGCTCGAAGCCGCCGCCCTGGATCATGAAATTGCCGATCACGCGGTGGAAGATGGTGTTGTTGTAGTGGCCGGCCTCGACGTAGGCGAGGAAGTTGGCCACCGTCTGCGGGGCCTTTTCGGCGTCCAGTTCGAGCGTGATGACGCCGTGATTGGTGTGCAGTTTGACCATGTTGTGTTCTCCGGTTGGGGCCGCTGGCGCGGCGGTCAGGGTTTGGCTTCGAGGACGCGGACGGACTGGATGACCACCGGCGTCAGCGGAACGTCCTGGTGCATGCCGGCGTTGCCGGTGCGCACCGTGGCGATGTTGTTCACGACTTCCATGCCCTTGATCACCTTGGCGAATGCGGTATAGCCATAGCCGTCGCGTGACGGGTAGTCGAGCATGCGGTTATCGACCAGATTGATGAAGAACTGCGCCGTCGCCGAGTGCGGGTCGTTGGTGCGTGCCATCGCCAGCGTGCCCGGCGCATTGCGCACGCCCTTGTCGAGCGCCCGTTGCGCCTCGTTCTTCACCGGCGCCCGGGTGGCCTTCTGGTTCATCTGCGGGTCGAAACCGCCGCCCTGAATCATGAAGCCGTTGATCACGCGATGGAAGATCAGACCGTCGTAGAAACCAGCTTTGACATATTCGACGAAATTGTCGACCGTGGCCGGGGCGGCTTCCGGGAACAGCTCGATCACGATGGTGCCCTGGCTGGTCTTCATTTCGACCTGCGGGTTGGCGGCGAGGGCGAACAGCGGCAGCAGGCCGGCCAGCAGGCCGAACAGGAACTTCTTCATGCGGGTGACTCCGTGTGGGTGGGAAGCGTGAAAGACAGGTGGAGCGGCGGCCGGTTCAGGCCGAGCCCTCGAAGACGATGCGCCAGCGGCCGTTTTCCTTTTGCCAATATTGCTGCTTGCGCATCACGTTGCTCAGATTGTCGCTGCGGTAGTCCTGTTCGAAGGTGACGACCACCAGGTGGTCCCGGCCGGGATTGCGGAAGGTGCTCAGATTGCGCACGCCGACCTTGATCCATTTCTTCGCCGCATTCACCTCGCGCTTGTTCTTCGCGAAGGCGTCGAAGTTCTTGCCGTCGGCGCTGAACTGCGGCGAGTAGTGCGACAGCAGGCGGTCGGTGTCGCGGCTTTCCCAGTCGACGCGCCACTGTTCCAGCGCGCGGTTGAACTCGGCCCGCTCGGCCTGCCAGTCGTCCAGCGTCAGCCATTCGACCTGATCGCTGATGACCACCGGTACCGGCGCGCCCTGTACATACCTGTTCAGCGCCTGGAAATCGGGATTGGCCAGCACGACACAGCCGTCCGAGGCACGCGGCGGTCGCGAGAAGGTGTCCGACGGCACACCATGCAGCCAGATGCCGTGGCCGTTGCGGCCCTGCTTGCGGTCCCAGGCGTTCGGATAGTTGATCGGCAATGCGCCCGCGCCATAGAAATCGGTCAGCTTCTCCGGCGGCAGGAAGCCGGTCACCTGATAGACGCCCAGCGGCGTCTTCTTGTCGCCCTCGCGCATTTTCTCGATGCCGAGGCGACCGTGCGATACATACCAGTCGGCCACGAAGCGCGGCTTGCCGTCGACGTTCTCGTACAGGTAGAGGCGCGAACGGCGCGCATCGACTACCAGCGCGTGGCGCTGATCCGCTGGCAATTGCATCAGGTAGCGCGGTACGCGATCGACCGGCGGCTTGTCGCGGTAGGCGCGGATGCGCGCGATCGCCTCGTCGCGCAGGTCGGCCAGGCGCTCGGCCGGCGCATTCGGCGCATTGCCTATCGTCGTCAGCGCGCTGGCGCGCGCCATCAGCAGGTCGCCGCGTATCAGGTGGGCGAGACGGAAGTTCGGCCAGATGTGGAGCAGGGCATCGACCTGTTCCAGCGCGAGGTCGAGCCGCTTGCTCTCGATCTGTCGGAACACCTGTTCGAGCATCGGTTCGGGACCGCTGTCGGAATAGCGGACGGCATTGCCCGACTGGCCTGAGCCGATGGCCAGCGGCACGCACAGCGAGGACAGGAAAAGGGCGTTGCGCAGTACGCGTGTGAGCGCGCGGCTGCGGGCGACCGGGGCCGTGCTCATCCGCCGACCCGCTCCTGCTGGATCAGCCAGCGGCCGTCGCGGCGCACCAGCGTCAGCGTCTTGGTCGTGCTTGTCTTCAGGCCGACCGCCTTGTAGTGCTGGCGGAAGGTGGCGTCGGCACGGTCTGTGGCGACCGACTTCACCTTCACGTTCTCGACGCGGACCTCGATTGCGCCCGGCTTGGCGATGCGCGACCGGCGCTCGGTTTCCCAGGCACCGCGGGGTTTGCCGTCCGGTACCTTGAAGTCGGCCGCGTAATAGCCAAGGTAGCTCTTCACATCCTTGCGCGACCAGGCGGCCGCCCAGTCCTGCACGGTGCGGGTGAGTTCCGCGACCGGCGGCACAGTGGCTGCCGGAACATCCGCCTTTGGCGCGGGTGCCGGCACTGCGGCGGCGGGTGCCGGTACGGGCGCGGGTGCGGCAGCGGTCGGCGCCGGCGGTTTCGGTACTTCGGCGGGTTTGGCCGCCTCGGGCTGCTTCGCCGGAGCTGCCGGAGCTGCCGGCGTGCTCGGCGCGGGCGGAGCAGCCGGTGCCGGCGTGGCGGTCGCTGTCGACGGCGCGGCGGCGATCGGCGCAATGGCGCGTGGCTTCTGGTTGCCACGACTGCCGTTGCCGACCATTTCGCGGATCAGGTTCAGCTTGCTCTGTGCCGCCTTGTTCGACGAATCGAGCTGCAGCGCGCGGTCGTAGGCCTGCGTCGCCATGCGGGCGTAGATGTCGCCGAGGTTCTCGTGCGCCACCGCGTAGCTCGGATGGGTGCGGATCGCCATTTCGAGCGCGGTCTTGGCCTTGTCGTACTGCTTCTGCTGCGCGTACAGCACAGCCAGGTTGTTGTAGGGCTCGGGCAGCTCCGGGTAGTCCTCGGTCAGCTTCTGGAATACCAGGGTCGCCTCCGGGATCTTGCCCAGTTCGGTCAGGATGAGGCCCTTGAAGAAACGGCCCTGCGGATCGCGCGGTCGCTGCGCAAGGTAGATGTCGATCTTTTCAAGCGCCTGTTGCGGCTGCTTCAGGCGCAATAGCTGTTCCGCTTCCTGGATGCTGTCGGCGAAGACCGGTGAGACCGATGCGCACAGCATCATCAGGCCGGCGATCAGGCTGGAAACGAGGCGGGAGGCGGAGCGGTGCGTAAAGGCCATGTGTTAGACTTTTTGGCGTGAATGCGTCGTTTGACAACCCCGGATCTTATCAAGAAGGCGTGCCGGCGTCCTGTCGTTGCGTCTGATTCGAGTACTTGCCCGCAGAGCGGGTCTTCCTCTTCGCAGCCCTCCCGATTTACGGCCAGCCATGCTCAAGATTTACAACACCCTCACCCGCGAGAAGCAGGATTTCGTTCCGATCGAACCCGGCCGGGTGCGCATGTACGTGTGCGGCATGACTGTGTACGACTACTGCCACCTCGGCCACGCCCGCGTGATGGTCGTGTTCGACATGGTGACGCGCTGGCTGCGCGCAGCGGATTATCAGGTCACCTACGTCCGCAACATCACCGACATCGACGACAAGATCATCAAGCGGGCGGCCGAGAACGGTGAAACGATGCGCGCGCTGACCGACCGCTTCATCGCCGCGATGCACGAGGACGCGGATGCGCTGGGCGTGCTGCGACCGGATCACGAGCCGCGCGCCACCGAATTCGTGCCGCAGATGCAGTCGCTGATCCAGCGCCTGGAGCAGAAGGGCCTGGCCTATCGCGCGGCCAGCGGCGACGTGAACTACAGCGTCCGCAAGTTCGACGGCTACGGCAAGCTGTCGGGCAAGTCGCTCGACGACCTGCGTGCCGGCGAGCGCGTCGATGTGATCGACGACAAGCAGGACCCGCTCGATTTCGTGCTTTGGAAGCACGCCAAGCCGGCCGAGCCGGCCGAGGCGAAGTGGGCGTCACCGTGGGGCGACGGCCGCCCGGGCTGGCACATCGAGTGCTCGGCCATGAGTTCGCAGCTGCTCGGCGACCAGTTCGACATCCACGGCGGCGGTGCCGACCTGCAGTTCCCGCACCACGAGAACGAGATCGCCCAGAGCGAGGGCGCGCACGGCCACACCTTCGTCAATTACTGGATGCACAACGGTTTCGTCCGCGTCGACGACGAGAAGATGTCGAAGTCGCTGGGCAACTTCTTCACCATCCGCGAGGTGCTGCAGAAGTACGACGCCGAGGTGGTGCGCTTCTTCATTCTGCGCGCCCATTACCGCAGCCCGCTCAATTACTCCGACGCCCATCTCGACGACGCGCGCGGCGCACTGACCCGACTTTATACGACACTGAAGAACGTGCCGCCCGTCAGCCGTGCGCCTGACTGGTCGACGCCGGCAGGAAGCCGCTTCCGCACAGCGATGGACGACGATTTCAACACGCCTGAAGCGATGGCAGTGCTGTTCGACCTGTCGGCCGAAGCCAACCGCAGCGGCGACGCAGCCGTGGCGGGCGAACTGCGCGCGCTGGCCGGGGTGCTCGGTCTGCTGGAACGTTCTCCCGAAGACTTCCTCAAAGGCCGTGCACAGGCTGGCGGTCTGGATGACGCGCAGATCGAGGCATTGATCGCGCAACGGGTGGCCGCCAAGAAGGCACGCGACTTCGCGACCGCCGACCGCGTGCGCGACGAACTGAAGCAGCAGGGCGTCATCCTCGAAGATTCGGCCGCTGGAACGACTTGGCGCCGTGCGTAACATGGAGTTTTGCAGTCGGGCATGCGTGCGATCACGATCAAATCGGCGTGGAACGGCCACAGTGACTGCGAAGGCTGCAGCATCCGCCAGTCGGTGCTGTTCGCCGACCTGGTGGAGGCCGATTTCGCGCTTCTGCATGAGCAGATAGACGACCTGGATTACCCCTCCAGCGCCGTCATCTATCACGCCGGCGCCCATGGCGACTGGCTGTTCACCTTGCGCGCTGGCGCGATCAAGCTGGTGCGCTACAGCAACGACGGCAACCAGCGCATCCTGCGCGTGCTGCGGCCGGGCGACGTGTGCGGCCTCGAAGCGCTGGTACGGCCTGGCTACGATCACACGGCAATCACACTGGCGCCGACCAAGATCTGCCGCATCCCGCGCATCTTGATTGAACGCCTCAATCGGGAAACGCCGCGACTGCAGAAACCGCTGTTCGAGCACTGGTACGCCGCACTGGCCGAAGCGGACGCCTGGCTGGCCGAACTGGCCGCCGGACACGCCGACGTGAAAACGCGGGTGGCGCGCCTGCTGCTGCGACTGCGCACCGAAGAGGCACCCGGCAGGGCGATCCGCCTCAGTCTGGAAGACATCGGCGCCATCCTCGGCGTCGCCCCGGAATCGGCCAGTCGTGCGCTCGGGTTGTTGCGACGCAGCAACCTGCTCACTGACGCGGACAGCCGCTACCACTGGCGCATCGACGCTTCAGGTCTCGCCGCACTTCTTGCGGCGCACGATCAAGAAAACTGATCCAACGTTGCCGAATGCAATGCCTTTCTTAGGCAGGACCTGCTGCGCCTGAACAAATCGCATCATTCGTGACTCTTATAGCAGACATAAGACCCCGTTATGGTTAAAGTGCGACCTCCGTAAGGATGACCGCAGGCGCAGTCGGCGGTCAGCAGGGTCCGACGCATACACCTACCCGGTGGATGCCGAGTCTGTTTCAACCGTCGAACCGGGACGGCAATGGTTACCACCCTTGTCCGATTCCGGTGGATTTTGGAGAGCGTCGCAATGAAAGTCGTCCTGTCGCCGGAGCAGCTGAACTCCGGAGAGATCCCCGTTCCGGCCTGGGTCAAAAACCGCAAGCTGGTGAAATGGGTTGCCGAGATCGCTGCGCTGACCAAGCCCGCCGCGATCCACTGGTGTGATGGTTCGCAGGAGGAGTACGACCGCCTGTGCGCCGACATGGTCGCCGCCGGCACCATGCGCCGCCTGAACCCCGAGAAGCGCCCGAATTCCTATCTCGCCTGGTCCGACCCGTCCGACGTGGCGCGTGTCGAAGACCGCACCTTCATCTGTTCCGAACGCCAGGAAGACGCCGGCCCGACCAACAACTGGATGGCCCCGGCCGAAATGCGGCAGACGCTGAACGGCCTGTTCGACGGCTGCATGCGCGGCCGCACGATGTACGTCGTGCCGTTCTCGATGGGTCCGCTCGGTTCGCACATTTCGCAGATCGGCATCGAGCTGTCCGATTCGCCCTATGTCGCCGTCAACATGCGCATCATGACCCGCATGGGCAAGGCTGTTTACGACGTGCTGGGCGAGGACGGCGAGTACGTGCCCTGCGTGCACACCGTCGGCAAGCCGCTGGCCGCCGGCGAGCAGGACGTGCCGTGGCCGTGCAACGCCACCAAGTACATCGTGCATTACCCGGAAACCCGCGAAATCTGGAGTTTCGGTTCCGGCTACGGCGGCAACGCGCTGCTCGGCAAGAAGTGCTTCGCGCTGCGCATCGCCTCGACCATGGGCCGCGACGAAGGCTGGCTGGCCGAACACATGCTCATCCTTGGCGTGCAGAACCCGCAGGGCGAGAAGCACTACGTCGCGGCCGCTTTCCCGTCGGCCTGCGGCAAGACCAATTTCGCGATGCTCATCCCGCCCAAGGGTTTCGAGGGCTGGAAGGTGACCACCATCGGCGACGACATCGCCTGGATCAAGCCGGGCAAGGACGGCCGCCTGTACGCGATCAACCCGGAAGCCGGCTACTTCGGCGTCGCCCCCGGCACCAACGACAGCACCAATGCCAACTGCATGGCTTCGCTGCGTTCCGACACCATCTTCACCAATGTCGCGCTGACCGACGACGGCGACGTCTGGTGGGAAGGCATGACGAAAACGCCGCCGGCCCATCTGACCGACTGGCAGGGCAAGGACTGGACGCCTGAAATCGCCAAGCAGACCGGCGCCAAGGCCGCTCACCCGAACGCCCGCTTCACCGTCGCCGCCACCCAGAACCCGGTCATCGACCCGGCCTGGGACGATCCGGCCGGCGTGCCGATCTCGGCCTTCATCTTCGGCGGTCGTCGTTCGACCACGGTGCCGCTGGTGACCGAGGCGCGCAACTGGATCGAAGGCGTCTACATGGCTGCAACCATGGGTTCGGAAACCACCGCTGCCGCCGCCGGCCAGCAGGGCGTGGTGCGCCGCGACCCGTTCGCCATGCTGCCCTTCTGCGGCTACAACATGAGCGACTACTTTGCGCACTGGCTCAAGCTCGGCCAGAACCTGTCCGCGCAGGGCGGCGCGCTGCCGCGCATCTTCTGCGTGAACTGGTTCCGTACCGACGACAACGGCAAGTTCGTGTGGCCGGGCTTCGGCGAGAACATGCGCGTGCTGAAGTGGATGCTGGACCGCGTGGCCGGTGGCGCCGACGGTGCCGAACACCTGTTCGGTACCAGCCCGCGCTACGACGACCTGAGTTGGGCTGGCACCGAGTTCAGCCGCGAACTGTTCGAGCGCATCACCTCGATCGACGTGGCCGCCTGGCAGCAGGAAATCGCGCTGCACGACGAACTGTTCGATCGCCTACAGCACCGCCTGCCTGAGGCGCTGGCCGCAGTGAAAGCGCAGATCGCGAAAAAGCTGGCTGCCTGATCAGGTGCTTACCGACCGCGGGGGTGCCGCGGTCGGCAGTTGCCGGCTTCGCCAATGAAAAAGCCCGCTTGTGCGGGCTTTTTCATTGGGCGTGCTGCCTGCGTCAGCCGGCGAAGAAATCCTTCATCTTGTCCATCCACGACTTGGCTCGCGGGCTGTGGCTCGCCTCGTCGCTGCGGTTGATGTCGTCGAATTCCTTCAGCAGTTCGCGCTGACGTGCCGTCAGGTTCACCGGCGTCTCGACCACGACGTGGCACATCAGGTCGCCCGGATAGCTGCTGCGCACGCCCTTGATGCCTTTTCCGCGCAGGCGGAACACCTTGCCCGACTGGGTTTCGGCCGGGATCTTGATCTTGGCTGCGCCATCCAGCGTCGGGATTTCGATCTCGCCGCCCAGCGCGGCGGTGGCGAAGCCGATCGGCATTTCGCAGTGCAGGTCGTCGCCTTCGCGCTGGAACACGGTGTGCGGCTTGATGTGGATCTGCACGTACAGGTCGCCGGCCGGACCGCCGCCCTGGCCGCGCTCGCCTTCGCCGGCCAGGCGGATGCGGTCGCCCTCGTCGATGCCGGCCGGAATCTTCACCTGCAGCGTCTTGCTGCCCTTGACGCGCCCGGCGCCGTGGCAGTCATTGCACGGATCCTTCACCATCTTGCCGGTGCCGTGGCACTTCGGGCAGGTCTGCTGGATAGAGAAGAAGCCCTGCTGCATGCGCACCTGGCCGACACCGTTGCAGGTGGTGCAGGTGACCGGCTTGGTGCCCGGCTTGGCGCCGGTGCCGCCGCAGGTGCCGCAGTCGTCCATGGTCGGGATGCGGATGCGCGTGTCGGTGCCGCGCGCCGCCTCTTCGAGCGATACTTCGAGGTTGTAGCGCAGGTCGGCGCCGCGATAGACACCGCTGCGGCCGCCGCCGCGTCCGCCCTGGTTGCCGAAGATTTCGCCGAAGATGTCGCCGAAGGCGTCGCCGAAACCGCCGAAGCCCTGACCG
Organism: Methyloversatilis discipulorum; assembly: GCF_000385375.1. Classification (NCBI taxonomy): domain Bacteria; kingdom Pseudomonadati; phylum Pseudomonadota; class Betaproteobacteria; order Nitrosomonadales; family Sterolibacteriaceae; genus Methyloversatilis; species Methyloversatilis discipulorum. Next base: position 2,985,381 of record NZ_ARVV01000001.1, on the reverse strand, counting down.
CCGCCCCCGCCGCCGCCCATGTTCGGGTCGACGCCGGCGTGTCCGTACTGGTCGTAGGCCGCACGTTTCTGTCCGTCGGACAGGATTTCGTAGGCTTCCTTCGCTTCCTTGAACTTGTCTTCGGCTTCCTTGCTGTCCGGATTGCGGTCCGGGTGGTACTTCATCGCCAGCTTGCGGTAAGCCTTCTTGATCTCGTCATCGGAGGCGTCGCGGTTGACGCCCAGGATGTCGTAAAAATCTTTCTTCGCCATTCGTTTTCACCACAGATGCGCCAAAGGCACAGCGCGTCAGGAAGGGCTCCTGCCGCGCTGTGCCTCGGTCGTTGAACTGCTCGCTGTCAGCGTCGGGAGCGCAGCTTACTTCTTGTCCTTCACCTCGGTGAATTCCGCATCGACCACGTCGCCGTCGTCGTCCTTGCGGCTGCCGGGTGCAGCACCGCCGGCAGCTTCACCGGCCGCGGCCTGCTGTTCGGCGTACATCGCCTCACCCAGCTTCTGCGCGGCAGTCGCAAGCGCGGCGCTCTTGGCGTCGATCGCTTCCTTGTCGCCGGAGCGGATGGCTTCTTCCACTTCCTTCAGCGCGGCTTCGATCTTCTCCTTCTCGCCGGCGTCGACCTTGTCGCCGTGCTCGGCCAGCGCCTTGCGCGTCGAATGGACCAGCGCGTCGGCCTGGTTGCGGGCGTCGGCCATCTCGTGCGCGCGCTTGTCTTCTTCGGCGTGCAGTTCGGCGTCCTTCACCATGCGCTGGATCTCTTCTTCCGACAGACCCGAGTTCGCCTTGATGGTGATCTTGTTTTCCTTGCCCGTGCCCTTGTCCTTGGCCGACACGTGCAGGATGCCGTTGGCGTCGATGTCGAAGGTGACCTCGATCTGCGGCATGCCGCGCGGCGCCGGGGCGATGCCTTCCAGGTTGAATTCGCCGAGCGACTTGTTGCCCGATGCCATCTCGCGCTCGCCCTGGTAGACCTTGATGGTCACGGCCGGCTGGTTGTCGTCGGCGGTCGAGAAGGTTTGCGAGAACTTGGTCGGCACCGTCGTGTTCTTCTGGATCATCTTGGTCATGACGCCGCCCAGCGTCTCGATGCCCAGCGACAGCGGGGTCACGTCGAGCAGCAGCACGTCCTTGACGTCGCCCTGCAGCACGCCACCCTGGATGGACGCGCCGACGGCGACCGCCTCATCCGGGTTCACGTCCTTGCGCGGCTCCTTGCCGAAGAATTCGCGCACCTTTTCCTGCACCTTGGGCATGCGGGTCATGCCGCCGACCAGGATGACGTCGTCGATGTCGCCGATCTTGACGCCCGAATCCTTCAGCGCGATGCGGCAGGGCTCGATCGAACGCTCGATCAGCTCTTCCACCAGCGACTCGAACTTGGCGCGGGTGATCTTGATCGCCAGGTGCTTCGGGCCGGACGCGTCGGCGGTGATGTAGGGCAGGTTGATTTCGGTCTGCGCGCTCGACGACAGCTCGATCTTCGCCTTTTCGGCCGCTTCCTTCAGGCGCTGCAGCGCGAGGATGTCCTTCTTCAGGTCGACGCCCTGGTCCTTCTTGAACTCGTCGATCACGTAATCGATGATGCGCTGGTCGAAGTCCTCGCCGCCGAGGAAGGTGTCGCCGTTGGTGGCCAGCACTTCGAACTGGTGTTCGCCATCGACGTCAGCGATTTCGATGATGGACACGTCGAAGGTGCCGCCGCCGAGGTCATACACGGCGATCTTGGAGTCGCCCGGCTTCTTGTCCATGCCGAAGGCGAGCGCGGCAGCGGTCGGCTCGTTGATGATGCGCTTGACGTCCAGACCGGCGATGCGGCCGGCGTCCTTGGTGGCCTGACGCTGGCTGTCGTTGAAGTAGGCCGGCACCGTGATGACGGCTTCGGTCACTTCCTCGCCCAGGTAGTCCTCGGCGGTTTTCTTCATCTTGCGCAGCACTTCGGCCGACACCTGCGGCGGCGCGATCTTCTTGCCGCGCACCTCGACCCAGGCGTCGCCGTTGTCGGCCTTGGAGATCTTGTAGGGCATCAGCGCGATGTCCTTCTGCACTTCCTTCTCTTCGAAGCGGCGGCCGATCAGGCGCTTGACGGCGAACAGCGTGTTGGCGGCGTTGGTGACGGCCTGGCGCTTGGCCGAGGCGCCAACGAGGATTTCGCCGTCGTCGGTGTAGGCGACGATGGACGGCGTCGTGCGCGCGCCTTCGGAGTTCTCGATCACCTTGGGCTTGCCGCCTTCCATCACGGAAACGCAGCTATTGGTGGTGCCCAGGTCGATACCGATGATTTTTCCCATGTTCGGGGTCCTCTATATATATGCGGTTGGAGGAGAGAGCTTGTCTGAGGTCGAAGTGGGGCGTTTGCCCCTGCATTTCAAGGGGCTTTTCAGCCCGCAGCCTTCGAAACGATGACCAGGGCGGGGCGCAGCACGCGGTCGTGCAGCAGATAACCCTTCTGCAGCACCTGCACCACGTGATTCGGCTCGCCCGGCGCCTCGATCTGGCTGATCGCCTGGTGCTTGTGCGGGTCGAACTTCTCGCCCAGCGGGTTCACTTCCTCGACGCTGGCGCCCGAAAAAGCCTGCACCAGCTGCTTCAGCGTCAGTTCGACGCCTTCGCGGATCTTGGCGGCGTCGTTCGAGGTGTCGGCCAGCGCCGCTTCCAGGCTGTCCTTGACCGGCACCATGGCGGAAGCGAACTTCTCGCCGGCGAATTTGCCCGCCTTGATCACGTCCTCGGCGGCGCGACGGCGCATGTTTTCGGTTTCGGCCTTGGCGCGCAGCAGCGCGTCCTGCAGTTCGGCCACCTTTTGCTCGGCGGCGGCCAGCGCCTCGGGCGTCACGGCAGCGGCCGGCGTAGCGGCTTCGGTGTTGGGGGCGGCCTGCTGTTCTTCGGGCACCGGTTGCGGGGTCTGCTCGGTCATGCGGGAAATCCTCTGAATCTGAGACCCGCCGGAAATGGGGGCGTCCGGACACATTTCAAGCCCGGAAAGTGGACTTTCCATCAGCCTTTTGACCCATTCTTTGTCCGGCGCTTGGCGATGGCCTATCATTCGCGGTTCATGACGCGTCCATCGCTCCACACGACATGCTCGAACGCATTGGCAAATACAGGGTAATCCGCGAGATCGGCAAGGGCGCCACCGCGACTGTCTACCTGTGCAAGTGCGACGACATCGAGGAAATGGTCGCCGTCAAGCTGGTCGATTTCGGCGACAAGAACCGCGATCAGGGCAAGTGGTCGCGGCGCATGCGCAAGCTTTTCCTGACCGAGGCGGCGATCGCCGCCAAGCTCGACCATCCGAACATCATCCGCATCTACGATGCGCAGGTCGAGGAGAACCGGGCCTATCTGGTCATGGAGTTCATCGACGGCCAGCCGCTCGACCACTACTGCGAATTCAACACGATGCTGCCGCTGCCGCGCGCGGTGAGCATCGTGTTCAAGTGCGCGATGGCTCTCGATTACGCCTTCCGCCACGGCGTCGTGCACCGCGACATCAAGCCGGCCAACATCCTGATCGGCGCCAACGACCTGGTGAAGGTGACCGATTTCGGTCTGGCGCTGAACGTCGCGAAGGAAAACGACAAGGATTCGACCTTCATCATGGGCGTCGGCTCGCCGGCCTACATGAGTCCGGAACAGGTGAAGGGCTATCCGCTGAACCAGAAGACCGACCTCTATTCGCTGGGAGTCGTGCTGTTCCACCTGCTGACCGGGCGGCTGCCCTTCCGCGCCAAGCATCCGGCCCAGCTCATCTACAAGATCATCAACGCCGACCCGCCGTCGGCGTCGCAACTGAACCCGGAAGTGCCGGAAGCGATGGATCGGGTGATCCGCAAGGCGCTGGAGAAGGACCTCTACTCGCGCTACAAGAACGGCGCCGAGTTCGCGAAGGACCTGTCGACGGTGCGGTTCAAGATCCTCGACGACAAGTACGTGCCGCCGGACACCACGCGCTTCTCCATCCTGCGCAAGATGACCTTCTTCACCGAATTCGACGACGTCGAGGTGTGGGAGGTGCTGCGCTTCTCGAACTGGCGGCAGTACACCGAGGGCACGGTGCTGATGCGCGAGGGCGACAGCGACAACCGCTTCGGGCTGATCGTGTCCGGCCATGTCCGGGTGGTGGTCGGTGGCCGGCTGCTGGCCGAACTGGGCCCGGGCGAGGTGGTCGGCGAAATGGGCTATCTCGACCCCAACCACCTTCGCCGCTCGGCGACCGTGATCGCGTCCTCGCCGGTGGCTTTTCTCGAAGTCAGCCCGTCGGCGCTGGCGCTGGCGTCGGAAGAGTGTCTGGAACACTTCCGCGCCCAGCTCATCAGCACCGTGGTGCAACGGCTGGCCCGCGCCAATTCCGCCCTTGCCGCCCAGGGCGAGCAGGTGGTGCTGGCAACCGAATCGGGTTTTTCCGTCATCGGCGGCGGCATCGATCTCGAACTGCTGCCCGATACGCCGGCACGACGCTGAGCGCGCCCGCAACCCCTGCGGCGTGAAGAACGCCCGCCGCCCCGGCTAAAGTTTCGACACGGCAGGCCGAAACTCTCCTCACAAGCACATGGCGACGCCTGTGCTATCGGAAGGAGACCGACCTTGAGCCGCAATTCAGTTTATGGCATCAGCCGCGTGGACAACGAAGCCAGCCGCACGCATGGCTGGCTCGTGACCATACAGCGACGCGGAGTGATACACCGGAAGCACTTCAGCGATGGTGTCTTCGGTGGCAAGCAGAAGGCCTTTGCCGCCGCGAAGCAGTTTCGCGACGACATCATTTCGAAGTTCCCGCCGTTCTCGCTGCGCGAGTATTCGAGCATCGTCAAGAAGAACAACCGTTCCGGCGTGGTCGGCGTGTGCCGCTACTGCGCCTCCGAAACCCGTGACATGCCGGAGGACAAGCAGCGCTGGTTCTGGGTGGCGTCGTGGCCGCTGCCGTCCGGGCGTCGCAAGCGGGTCAAGTTCTCGGTGAACAAGTACGGCGAGGAAGGTGCGTTCAAGATGGCGCTGAAGGCGCGCAAGGATGCGCTGAAGAAGCTCGACGGCCAGTTCGATCCGGGTGCTTCGCGGCGCGGTCGTCCGCGCAAGGCGAAGAACGACGAGAACATCGTGCCGACGCGCGCTGCGGCCTGAACAGGACTGCATTGCGCAACAGAAAGGCGACCGCGAGGTCGCCTTTTTTATTGCTTCGCGCCCATCGCCGTCGCGTTGCGCGCCTGCAGCGCCAGATCGGCCGGCGGCTGGCCGGCTTCGTCCCACCAGTGGCCCAGTTCGCGGCGCACGATGCCGCCCAGCGCGGCGATCCAGTCCGGCCGCTCGTTCAGGCAGGGGATGTAGCTGAACTGCTTGCCGCCGCGACCGATGAAGGCATCGCGGTTCTCGACCGCGATTTCCTCCAGCGTTTCAAGACAGTCAGCGACGAAGCCCGGACACATCACCTCGACACTGCGCAGGCCGCCTTCGGCCAGCTTCTCCAGCGTCGGCTGCGTGTACGGTTCGAGCCAGCGGGCGCGGCCGAAGCGCGACTGGAAGGTGACCAGATAGTCCTCCTTCGCCAGACCGAGCGCCTCGGCAATCAGCCGGCCGGTCTTGTGGCATTCGCAGTGGTAGGGGTCGCCCTTTTCCAGGTGGAAGTGCGGCACGCCATGGAAGGACATGACCAGCTTGTCGGCGCGGCCGTTCTTCTGCCAGTGCTCGCGCACGCTGGCGGCCAGCGCGTCGATATAGCCGCGGTCACCGGCGAAGGCGCGGACGTAGCGCATCTCCGGCAGGTTGCGCCAGCGCAGCAGCGCGCGCGCCATTTCGTCCACCACCGAACCGGTGGTGCTGGAGGCGCCCTGCGGGTACATCGGCACCATCAGGATGCGCGTGAAGCCGTCGGCCTTCATCTGCTGCAGTACGTCGGCAATCGACGGGCTGCCGTAGCGCATCGCGTGTCGCACCTCGATCTCGCGCTGCCCTGCCGCCACCATCCAGCCGCGCAGCAGCTTGGCCTGCCTTTCGGTGTGCACGCGCAGCGGCGAGCCCTCGTCGGTCCACACGGTGGCGTACTTCTCGGCCGACTGCTTCGGCCGGACATTCAGGATGATGCCGTTCAGGATCAGCCACCACAGCGGCTTCGGCACCTCGACCACGCGGTCGTCGGACAGGAATTCCTTCAGGTAGCGGCGCAGCGAAGGCGCATCAGCCTGGTCCGGCGTGCCCAGATTGACCAGCAGCACGCCGGTGCGCGGCATCTGGCCGTGTGAATAAGACGGTTCTTCGACGAAGCGGGACATATCCGGTTTTCTTGTTGTGATCCGTCCCGGTGGAGACGGGTTTTCAGGTCTGGCTCAGCGCGCTCGACAGCAGTTTGGCGGTGACGTCGACGATCGGAATCACGCGCTCGTAGGCCATGCGCGTTGGTCCGATCACGCCGACCGTGCCGACCACCTGGCCCTGCACCTCGTACGGCGCGGTCACCACGCTGCATTCGTCGAGCGGGGCCAGACCGGACTCGCCGCCGATGAAGATCTGCACGCCATCGGCCCGTTGCGACAGGTCGAGCAGACTGGCCAGCTGCGTGCGCTGATCGAACAGCGAGAACAGCTCGCGCAGCCGCGACATGTTGGACGCGAGATCGTCGACCTCGAGCAGGTTGCGCTCGCCGGTGATGACGTACTGCCCCTTGTCGTCGGAGAAGGCCTCGTTGCCGGCCTGCAGCGCGGCCGACATCAGCGTGGTCAGATCGCCGTGCAACTGCTTCAGTTCCGCCTGCAGCCGGCCGCGGATCTCGTCGAAATCGAAGCCGACGTAGTGCTGGTTCAGGTAGTTGGCCGCACTGACCAGCTCCGACGGCGAAAAGTTGCGTTCGGTCAGCAGGATGCGGTTCTGCACCTCGCCGGTGTCGGTCACGATGATGAGCAGGATGCGTTTGTCCGACAGGCTCAGGAATTCGATCTGGCGGATGCGCGGCAACTGGCGGCGCGGCGCGACGACGATGCCGGCGAAGCGGGTGAGCTGCGACAGCAGCTGCGACGCCTGATTGACCAGCAGCCGCGGATCGGCCGGGCGCAGTTCACCTTTCAGTTCGCTGATCTGGCCGGGCTCCAGCGGTTGCACCGACAGCAGCGTGTCGACGAAGAAGCGGTAGCCGCGCGGCGTCGGGATGCGGCCGGCCGAGGTGTGCGGGCTGGCGATGTAGCCCATGTCCTCAAGGTCGGACATGACATTGCGGATGGTCGCCGGCGACAGGTCGAGGCCGGAGTACTTCGACAGCGTGCGCGAACCCACCGGTTGGCCGTCGGCGATGTAGCGCTCGACCAGGGTCTTGAGCAGCAGTCTCGATCGATCTTCAAGCATGGCGCGGGTGGCGGGATACGGATCCTGATGCGGTTGCGGAGACTGATTCTAGAGCAGCGCCGGCGTGTTGGCGCCGTCAGCGCACCGATATTGACACAGCCGCCGTCACACCGCCGTGCCGTCGATGACGGCTCGGGGCTTTGTGGTTTAATTCGCCGATGAAAAACGAATCCCCGGCCTTTGGCTGCGTCGCGCTGATCGGCAAGTACCAGAGCGCCGAAGTGGCCGAGTCACTGCGCGCACTGGCGCACTGGCTGAGCGAGTCCGGGCGCGAGGTGCTGATCGAGCAGGCATCGGCCGAAGTGCTGCCGGACGACCGCTTCGAGGCGGCCGATTTCGATACCCTGGGCCGCCGCGCAAAGCTCGCTGTGGTCGTGGGCGGCGATGGCTCGCTGATCAGTGCCGCACGCAAGCTGGCGCCGCACGACGTGCCGCTGGTCGGCATCAATCAGGGCCGTCTCGGCTTCCTGACCGACGTCGCCCGCTCCAACATGCTGGCGGCGATGGAATCGCTGATGCACGGCCAGTTCCGTCCGGAGCGGCGCGCGCTGATGCAGGCATCGGTGCTGCGCGACGGGGCCGAGGTGTTCTCCGCTTTCGCCTTCAACGACGTGGTCATTTCGAAAGGCGACCTCGGCCGCATGATCGAGTTCGAAATGCGGGTCGACGACGAATTCGTCTACAGCCAGCGCTCCGACGGGCTCATCGTATCGACGCCGACCGGCTCGACCGCCTACTCGCTGTCGGCCAACGGACCCATCCTGCATCCGTCGCTCGGCGGCATGCTCATCGTGCCGCTGTGCCCGCACGCGCTGTCGTCGCGCCCCATCGTGCTGGGCGACTCGGCCGTGCTGAAGGTACGCCTGTTCTCGCGGCACGACGCACGGGCGCACTTCGACGGCCAGGAACACTGCAATCTGCAGGGCGACGACGTGCTGCGCATCGAGCGTTCGCCGTATCGCGTTACCTTGCTGCACCCGCCCGGCTACAGCTACTTCTCGATGCTGCGCGAAAAGCTGCGCTGGAGCGAGGCGCCCAAGGAAGTCTGAACCTCACGTCTGAGTCCCTTTCGTTTCATGCTCGAACGTCTTTTCATCCGCGACTTCATCCTGGTCGACCGGCTCGAACTCGATTTTGCGTCCGGCTTCGGCGCGCTGACCGGCGAGACCGGCGCCGGCAAATCCATCCTGGTCGATGCGCTGGGGCTGCTGCTCGGTGGCCGCGCCGACGCCTCGGTCGTGCGCGCCGGCTGTGACCGGGCGGAACTGTCGGCCGAATTTTCCTGTGCCGCCGACAGCGCTGTCGCCAGCTGGCTGAAGGAGCAGGATTTCGAACTGGAAGAGGGCTTGGTGATCGCTCGTCGGGTCATCGACGCCGGCGGTCGTTCGCGCGCCTACATCAACGGTGCGCCGGCCAGCGTGAGCCAGCTGCGCGATCTGGGTGGCCAGCTGGTCGACATCCACGGCCAGCACGCCCATCAGGCGCTGATGCGCGAGACGGCGCAGCGCGCGCTGTTCGACCAGCACGCTGGTCTGACTGCGCAGGTGGCGACCGTCGGGCGGCTGCATCGCGAATGGCAGCAGCGCGAACAGGCGCTGGCCCGCGCGCTGCAGGACCGCGACGCCGCCGAGCGCGAGCGCGAGCGGCTGCAATGGCAGGTCGAGGAGCTGAACGCACTGGCCTTCGAGCCGCAGGCCTGGGCCGAACTGCAACAGGATCACGGCCGACTGGCGCACGCCACACAATTGCTCGAAGGCTCGGCCGAGGCGCTGGCGCTGATCGAGGAGGGCGAGGCGGCGCTCGACGGGCAACTGGCGCACATCGCGTCGCTGCTTGGCCGGCTGGAAGCATTCGATGCTTCGCTCGGCGAATGTCGTGGCCTGATCGAATCGGCCGCCACACAGGTCGACGAGGCGGCGCGTGCGCTGCGCGCCTACGCGCATCGCATCGATGCCGACCCGGCCGCGCTGGCGCGTGCCGACGAGCGGATCGCGACGGTGCTGGCCTGCGCACGCAAGTATCGTGTCGATCCGGATGAACTGCCGCAGCTGCTGGCCGACAGCCAGGAAGGGCTGCAGCGGCTGGAGGCGGAATCCGACCCGGCCGCGCTCGAAGCGGCGCGCGATGCCGCGCGGGCGGCCTGTGTCGAGGCGGCCAAGGAGCTGTCCAATGCGCGCCGGCCGGCCGCAAAGCAGCTGTCACAGGCGGTGACCGCGGCAATGTCCGAGCTGGCGATGCAGGGCGGGCGCTTCGAAGTGGTGCTGAAGCCGCTCGATCAGCCGTCGGCCACCGGCCTCGAAGAGGTCGAATTCCATGTCGCTGCCAACCCGGGCCAGCCGCTTGCACCGCTGGCCAAGGTGGCTTCGGGCGGCGAGCTGTCACGCATCGGACTGGCCATCCAGGTCATTGCCAGCGCGCGCAGCGGCACGCCGACGCTGGTGTTCGACGAGGTCGATGTCGGCATTGGCGGTCGCGTCGCCGAGGTGGTCGGACGCCAGCTCGCCCGTCTGGGCGAGGCACGTCAGGTGCTGTGCGTGACCCATCTGCCGCAGGTGGCGGCGCGGGCGGCCTGGCAGTGGTCGATCGCCAAGCGCAGCGAGGGCGGGCAGACGCGCAGCTCGGTCACGCCGCTGGATGCGCCGGCGCGCGTCGACGAAATCGCCCGCATGCTGGGCGGCGAGGTGATCACCGACACCACGCGCGCACATGCGCGCGAAATGCTCGGCGCCTGATCAGTTCAGTCCGACGTAGAGCGTGATGATGCCGGTGGCGACGAACAGACCAGCGGCGATGCGTCGTATCCAGTTCACCGGCAGCCGCTGCGCCAGCCTCTGGCCGACATACACCGCTGGTACGTTCGCGATCATCATGCCCAGCGTGGTGCCGGCGACCACCCAGACATAGGCGTCCTCGAAGCGGGCGCCGAGGGCGACTGTGGCCAGCTGCGTCTTGTCGCCCATTTCGGCCATGAAGAACAGCAGGGTCGAGGTCAGGAACACGCCGTGCGCGCTGCCGACCTCGGTTTCCTCCAGCTTGTCCGGCACCAGCGCCCACAGCCCGCAGCCGATGAAGGCGAGGCCGACGATCCAGCGCAGCACCTCCGGCGACAGGACGGAAGCGACCAGCGCGCCGAGCCAGGCGGCCAGCGCGTGGTTCAGCACGGTGGCCACCAGTATGCCGAGGCAGATGGCGCGCGGCCGGCGCATGCGCGCCGCCAGCACGAAGGACAGCAGCTGGGTCTTGTCGCCGATTTCGGCGAGCGCGACCAGCGCGGTGGAAGCGATCAGGGCATCCATGGGCAAGCCGCCGGACGGCGGCGAGGGTGAGCGCGGCTGGACTCAGCCGCGGGGTGTGGTCTTGCGCTTGTTCGGGCAGGCTTCGGTCGAGCAGTCGGCGAAGATGGTCAGCGCATGGTCGTGTACGGTGAAGCCGCGTTCCTTGGCCACCTTGATCTGGCGGCGTTCGATCTCGGCGTCGTAGAACTCCTCGACCTTGCCACACTGGATGCACACCAGGTGATCATGGTGGTGGCCTTCGTTCAGTTCGAACACCGCCTTGCCCGACTCGAAGAAATGGCGTTCGAGCAGGCCAGCTTGCTCGAACTGGGTCAGCACGCGATAGACCGTGGCGAGACCGATGTCCATGTCCTCCTGCAGCAGGGCCTTGTAGACGTCCTCGGCGCTCATGTGGCGCACGTCTGCACGCTGGAAAAGCTCGAGTATCTTAAGTCGCGGCAGCGTGGCCTTGAGGCCGATGTTCTTCAGGTTCTGGGAATTTGCGCTCATCCGGGTCGTCTGGAGGCTATGGCAAGGTCGCTATAATATAGACTTTCGCGTCCGGCCCGGCGTTCCGCCTGCGGTCGCCCGATCATCACCCGAGTCCTGCCCGCGATGTCCCTCGCTCCCTTCGTCACCCTGAGCCGCGTCTGTATAGCGCTTGTTCCGTTGATTGCCGGCTGCAGCAGCTTCGAGGTGCCCGATGCGCTCGACGTCACCAGCAAGCTCAATCCCTACCGTATCGACATCCGCCAGGGCAATCTGGTCACCCAGGACATGGTGGGCCAGCTCAAGGCGGGCATGAGCCGCGAGCAGGTCCGCTTCGTACTCGGTTCGCCGATGCTGGCCGACGTGTTCCATCCGGACCGCTGGGATTACGTCTATTACTTCAAGCCGGGCAACAAACCGGAAGACACGCAGCAGCGCCGGCTCATCGTCTACTTCGAGGACGACAAGCTGGTCAGCGTGGGCGGCGATGTGGTCGCTGCGGAAGATGGCGAAATCCAGCCGCCCGAGCCGCGCACGCGCACGCTCGATCTGGGCGAGGTTGCGGCGCCCGAGAAGAAGTGAAACCGGGCGCTGCGAGCGTCCGCACACAGCGAACTGAAAGGATTTCATGTCACCGATGCGCATAGCGATCGCGGGGGCATCCGGCCGCATGGGCCGCATGCTGATCGAAGCCACCACGCGTGACGAGGGGGCGACGCTGGTCGCAGCCCTCGATCGCCCGGACTCGCCTGCGATCGGCGAGGACGCCTGCGCCTTCCTCGGTATCCGGAGCGGCGTGCTGATCCGCGGCGATGTCGAGGCGGCGCTCGCCGGCGCCGATTTCCTGATCGACTTCACCCGCCCCGAGGCCACGCTGGCTCACCTCGACGCGTGCAAGCGCCTGGGCGTCAAGATGATCATCGGCACCACCGGCTTCAGCGACGCACAGCGTGCGCAACTGACCGAGGCGTCGAAGGAACTGGCCATCGTGTTCGCGCCGAACATGGCGGTCGGCGTCAACGCCGTGTTCAAGCTGCTCGACGTCGCGGCGCGCATCCTGAACAGCGGCTACGACATCGAGGTGATCGAGGCGCACCACCGGATGAAGGTCGATGCGCCGTCGGGTACCGCGCTGCGCATGGGCGAGGTGGTGGCCGACGCGCTGGGCCGCTCGCTTGCCGACTGCGCAATCTACGGTCGCGAAGGACATACCGGCGAGCGCGATGCGAACACCATAGGATTCGCCACCGTGCGCGGCGGTGACATCGTCGGCGATCATACGGTGCTGTTCGCCGGCATCGGCGAGCGGGTCGAGATCACGCACAAGGCGGCCAGCCGCATGCCCTACGCGCTGGGCAGCCTGCGCGCTGCGCGCTGGCTGGTCGAGCGCAGCAGCGGTCTGTACGACATGCAGGACGTGCTCGGCCTGCGCTGAATCGCAACGGCTGCAGTGGCGCTTCAGTGCTGCGGGTGTGTGTCGTTAATTCTGCAGGATCCGGTTCAGGTCATTCATGCACCCAGCGCTGAATACACTGCTGCAACAGCTCGGTCTGTCGTCGCTTGACGACAGGACTGTCGGCGCCTGGCTGGCGGCTCAGTCCGAACCTTCGGCGCTGGCCGGAGCGCTGCGCGAGATCGATCGCCTGCTCGAATCGGCAGGCGGAACGGACGCATCGCGCCACGCCTGGCAATGGATACCTTCCAGCGCACACTTCGTCGTGTCGGCCGAATGCCGGCAGTCGCTGGGCTACAGCCAGGCCGAGCTGCCGGACCTGCTGGCGGTGTGGCGCGACATCCTGCACGAAGACGATCTCGGCAGCTTCGACGCCTGGCTGGAGGACCGTCTGGCGGGAGCGTCGGGTCAGCCGGCGATCGATGTCCGGATGCGGCGTGTCGATGGCGGCATGGTGTGGATGCGCATCGAGGCGACCGCCACCGAGCGCGACGAGCGCGGCCGTGTGGGCAGCGTGTCCGGCCTGATAGGTCAGCTCGATGCGCGCCGTCAGGCCGAGGTCGAGCTGTTGCGTGCCAAGGAGAAGGCGGAGGCGGCCAGCCGCGCCAAGAGCGATTTCCTGGCCAATATGAGCCACGAAATCCGCACGCCGATGAACGGCATCATGGGCATGTCGGCGCTGATGCTCGATACCACGCTGGACAGCGAACAGCGCGAATACGTCAATGCGATCAAGACCTCGGCCGATGCGCTGCTGGTCATCATCAACGACATCCTTGATTTCTCGAAGATCGAGGCCGGCAAGCTGGCGATCGAGGAAGTCGAATGCTCGCCCGGCGAGCTGGTCGGCGAGGCCGCCCGCGGGCTGGCCATCGGTGCCCAGCAGAAGGGGCTGGAGCTGTACTGCCGCATCGCGCCGGATCTGCCGGTACGCGTGCTCGGCGACCCTGGCCGGCTGCGACAGATCCTGGTCAACCTGATCGGTAACGCGGTCAAGTTCACCCAGCGCGGCGAGATCGAGGTCGGTTGCGAAGCGGTCGGCATTCCGGCTGCGACCGGTGCCGAAGCCGAACTGCACCTGTGGGTGCGCGATACCGGCATCGGCATCGACGCGACCAAACAGGCGCTGGTGTTCGAAGCCTTCGCGCAGGCCGATACCTCGACCACGCGCCGCTTCGGCGGCACCGGCCTCGGACTGGCCATCTGCAATCGCCTGGCCACGCTGATGGGCGGCCGCCTGTGGCTGGAAAGCACGCCGGGGCAGGGGTCTACCTTCCATTTCACGATGCGCTGCCGGGTGGTCGAGCAGGCTGGGTTGTCGCCGAACTTCCAGCGTTTCACCGGTCTGCGCGTGCTGCTGATCGAGGATCATCCACCCAGCCGCGGCGTGGTCGCCGCGATGCTGGGCGACATGGGTGCGTCGGCGCTGGCGGTCGGTACCGTGCAGGCGGCGAGGCAGGCGCTCAAGCAGGCGCACGAGAGCGGCCGGCCCTTCGACATCCTGCTGGTCGATCGCACGCTGCCCGACGCCGACGCCTTCGATTTCGTGTCCGGCTTCTGCGAAGGCCCGAACCGGCTGAACCGGGTGGTGATGATGTTCAGTGGTGCCAATCAGGCCGCCGACAACGCGCACGCACGCACGCTGGGCGTGCGCGGGCGCCTGCACAAGCCGTTCTCGGCCCACGAGCTGGCGTCGGCGCTGGGCGAGGCACTGAGCAGCCGGCCGGACGAGGTGCACGAACTGGACGATTTCGCGCTGGCCATCGGTGACCTGGACATCGAGCGCTCGCTGGCGCACGAGGGCCTGGGCGAAAGTCCGAGCCGGCGCGTGCTGCTGGCCGAGGACAATCCGGTCAACCAGCTGGTGGCCGTGCGCACGCTGGAGCGTGCCGGCTACAAGGTAACCGTCGCCAACAACGGGCAGGAAGCGCTGGACCTGCTCGAGCGCGAGAGCTTCGATGTCGTGCTGATGGACGTGCAGATGCCGGTCATGGGTGGCATCGAGGCCACGCGTGCGATACGAGCGCGCGAGCAGCGCCGCTCCTGGGTCATCGACACCGACCACGTCGAGCATCTGCCCATCATCGCGATGACCGCCAATGCGATGAAGGGCGACCGCGAACTGTGCCTGGACGAAGGCATGGACGACTACGTGAGCAAGCCGGTCAAGGCGGACGATCTGCTGGCGGCGCTCGAACGGGTGCTGGCGCGACCGGACGACAGCATGTCGCAGACCGCGATCACCGACGTGAATGGCCTGATGCGCGAACGCCCGGATGCGGCCGATCCGGTGATGGATCTCGAACATACGCTGGCCACGCTGGAAGGCGACCGTGCCATGGTGTTGCGCGTGATCGACGTGTTCCTCGGCGAATTGCCCGAATTGCGTCGCGGACTTGGCGTCTGCGTGCAGGCGCAGGACGGCGGCGGGGCGGCGCGTATCTGTCATCGGCTGCGCGGTTCGCTGTCTGTTTTCGGCGCTGCCGGTGCCGAGGTGAGCGTGACCCGCCTCGAAGATGCCGCACGCGGCGGCGATCTTTCCGATCTGGCAACGCTGCACAAGGACGCAGACCAGCAACTGGCCCGTCTGGGCGACGCGCTTTCCGGTGGTCGGACGAGTGTGGCCGCAATGGTCTGACCGGCAGCGGCGTGCCTCTGCGCACCAAAATTGCGCGCCGCACCACCCCGAGGTATAATTCGCACACTCAGCGGGAGACGCCTCGAACGGCGCCTCCCGCTTCGCATATGTGGCGCACGCGCGCGCCGCCGTCCCCCGATCAGAAATTCAGGAGTTACTACGTGTCCGCCCATGCGCCCGCGCTGCTCGCACTCGCCGATGGATCGGTCTTTCACGGCAAAAGCATAGGGGCGGAAACGGTCACGACCGGCGAAGTGGTGTTCAACACCGCGCTCACCGGCTATCAGGAAATCCTGACCGATCCGAGCTATACCCGCCAGATCGTCACGCTGACCTATCCGCACATCGGCAATACCGGCGTCAATGTCGAGGACGTCGAAGCCGGCCGCGTGTTCGCTGCCGGCCTCGTCATCCGCGACCTGCCGCTGCGCTCGTCCAACTTCCGCAGTCACCAGACGCTGGACGGCTACCTGCGCGAGCAGGGCATTCCCGGCATCGCCAATATAGATACCCGCAAGCTCACCCGCCTGCTGCGCGAAAAGGGTGCGCAGAGCGCCTGTCTGATGGCCGGCAAGGTCGACGCGGCCGAGGCGGTGGCCAAGGCGCGCGAGTTTGCCGGCCTCGCAGGCATGGACCTGGCCAAGGTGGTCAGCGCGACCGCGCCCTATGAATGGACCGAGGGCGAGTGGCAACTCGGCCGCGGTTTCGTCAAGCCGGACGCGACGCCTTTCCATGTCGTCGCCTACGATTTCGGCGTCAAGCGCAACATCCTGCGCATGCTGGCCAGCCGCGGCTGCCGCCTGACCGTGGTGCCGGCGCAGACGCCGGCCGACACCGTGCTGGCGATGAATCCGGACGGCGTGTTCCTGTCCAACGGCCCGGGTGATCCGGAACCCTGCGACTACGCGATTGCCGCGATCCGCACCTTCCTCGACCGCAAGATTCCGACCTTCGGCATCTGTCTCGGCCACCAGCTGATGGGTCTGGCTGCGGGCGCGAAGACGCTGAAGATGAAGTTCGGCCACCACGGCGCCAACCACCCGGTCAAGGACAACGATTCCGGCCGTGTGCTGATCACCAGCCAGAACCACGGCTTCGCGGTCGATCCGGCCACGCTGCCGGCCAATGTGCGGGTCACCCACGTGTCGCTGTTCGACGGCAGCCTGCAGGGCATGGCCTGGACCGACCGGCCGGCCTTCTGCTTCCAGGGCCACCCGGAAGCCAGCCCGGGCCCGCACGACGTGGCCTATCTGTTCGATCGATTCGTGAAGATGATGGAGGAGGGGCTGGGGAAGAGGGGCTAGAGGCTGGAGAGCATGCGGCGGCGAAGCCGCCGTGATGTGTCCCCTGGTCCCTGATCCCTAGTCCCTGACCCCTCAAAGACAAATGCCCAAACGTACAGACATCCAATCCATCCTGATCATCGGCGCCGGTCCCATCGTGATCGGCCAGGCCTGCGAGTTCGACTACTCCGGCGCCCAGGCCTGCAAGGCGCTGCGTGAAGAGGGTTACCGCGTCGTGCTGGTGAATTCCAACCCGGCCACGATCATGACCGACCCCGGCATGGCCGACGTGACCTATATCGAGCCGATCACCTGGCAGATGGTCGAGAAGATCATCGAGAAGGAGCGTCCGGACGCGCTGCTGCCGACCATGGGCGGCCAGACCGCACTGAACTGCGCGCTCGATCTCGCCCGCCACGGCGTGCTCGACAAGTACAAGGTCGAGCTGATCGGCGCCAAGCAGGAGGCGATCGACAAGGCCGAGGACCGCGAGAAGTTCAAGCAGGCGATGACCAAGATCGGCCTCGGTTCGGCCCGCTCCGGCATCGCCCACTCGATGGAAGAGGCGCTGCAGGTGCAGGCCAGCATCGGCTTCCCGGCCATCATCCGCCCGTCCTTCACGATGGGCGGCAGCGGCGGCGGTATCGCCTACAACCACGAGGAATTCGTCGAGATCTGCAAGCGCGGTCTCGAAGCCTCGCCGACCAACGAGCTGCTGATCGAGGAATCGCTGCTCGGCTGGAAGGAATACGAGATGGAAGTCGTGCGCGACAGCGCCGACAACTGCATCATCGTCTGTTCGATCGAAAACCTCGACCCGATGGGCGTGCACACCGGTGACTCGATCACCGTGGCGCCGGCGCAGACGCTGACCGATCGCGAGTACCAGATCATGCGCAACGCGTCGATCGCGGTGCTGCGCGAGATCGGCGTCGATACCGGCGGTTCCAACGTGCAGTTCTCGATCAACCCGGCCGATGGCCGCATGATCGTGATCGAAATGAATCCGCGCGTGTCGCGTTCGTCGGCGCTGGCGTCCAAGGCGACCGGCTTCCCGATTGCCAAGATCGCCGCCAAGCTGGCGGTCGGTTTCACGCTCGACGAGCTGAAGAACGACATCACCGGTGGTGCCACGCCGGCGTCCTTCGAGCCGTCGATCGACTACGTGGTCACCAAGATTCCGCGTTTCGCGTTCGAGAAGTTCCCGCAGGCCAACGACCGCCTGACCACGCAGATGAAGTCGGTCGGCGAAGTGATGGCCATGGGCCGCAGCTTCCAGGAATCGATGCAGAAGGCGCTGCGCGGCCTCGAAGTCGGCGTCTATGGTTTCGACGAGATCGAGACCGACCAGGACGAGATGGAACGCGAACTGGCGCTGCCCGGTCCGCAGCGCATCTGGTATGTCGGTCAGGCCTTCCGCAACGGCATGAGCCTGGACGAAGTGCATCAGCTGACCAAGATCGATCCGTGGTTCCTGGCGCAGATCGAGGACATCATCCTGACCGAGCGCGCCTTCTTCGGCCGCAGCCTGAAGAGCGTCGATGCCGCGACGATGCGCGATCTGAAGCGCAAGGGCTTCGCCGACCGTCGCCTGGCGCGGCTGTTCCAGTGCGACGAAACCGCGCTGCGCCTGCACCGCCAGACCCTGGGCGTGCGCCCGGTGTTCAAGCGGGTCGATACCTGCGCGGCGGAATTCGCGACCGACACTGCCTACATGTACTCCAGCTATGAAGAGGAGTGCGAAGCCAACCCGAGCTCGGCGCGCAAGATCATGGTGCTGGGCGGTGGCCCGAACCGCATCGGCCAGGGTATCGAATTCGACTACTGCTGCGTGCACGCGGCCCTCGCGCTGCGCGAGGACGGGTTCGAAACCATCATGGTCAACTGCAACCCGGAAACCGTGTCGACCGACTACGACACCTCCGACCGTCTCTATTTCGAGCCGCTGACGCTGGAAGACGTGCTGGAGATCGTCGCCATCGAGAAGCCGGAAGGCGTGATCGTCCAGTTCGGCGGCCAGACGCCGCTGAAGCTGGCACGTGACCTGGAAGCCAATGGCGTACCCATCATCGGTACCACGCCGGACATGATCGACGCCGCGGAAGACCGCGAGCGCTTCCAGAAGCTGCTGAACGACCTCGGCCTCAAGCAGCCGCCCAACCGCACCGCTCGTGCGGAAGACCAGGCGGTGCGTCTGGCGGCCGAGATCGGCTACCCGCTGGTGGTGCGCCCGAGCTATGTGCTGGGCGGCCGGGCGATGGAAATCGTGCATCAGCAGTCCGACCTCGAGCGCTACATGCGCGAGGCGGTCAAGGTGAGCAACGACTCGCCAGTGCTGCTGGACCGCTTCCTGAACGACGCTACCGAGGTGGACGTGGATGCCTTCTCCGACGGCCAGCAGGTCATCATCGGCGGCATCATGGAGCACATCGAGCAGGCCGGCGTGCACTCGGGGGACTCCGCCTGCTCGCTGCCGCCGTTCTCGCTGACGCCGGAACTGTGCGACGAACTGCGTCGCCAGACCGAACTGATGGCGCGCGGTCTGAACGTGGTCGGCCTGATGAACGTGCAGTTCGCGATCCAGCGCGATGCCTCCGGCGACACCGTCTATGTGCTCGAAGTGAACCCGCGTGCCTCGCGCACCGTGCCCTTCGTGTCCAAGGCCTGCGGCCTGCCGCTGGCCAAGATCGCCGCGCGCTGCATGGCCGGCCGCTCGCTGGTCGACCAGGGTGTCACGCACGAAGTCGTGCCGCCTTACTTCTCGGTCAAGGAAGCGGTATTCC
Organism: Methyloversatilis discipulorum; assembly: GCF_000385375.1. Taxonomy (NCBI): domain Bacteria; kingdom Pseudomonadati; phylum Pseudomonadota; class Betaproteobacteria; order Nitrosomonadales; family Sterolibacteriaceae; genus Methyloversatilis; species Methyloversatilis discipulorum. The sequence continues at coordinate 2,966,140 of NZ_ARVV01000001.1, read as the reverse complement.
CCTTCGTGAAATTCCCGGGCGTGGACACCATCCTCGGCCCGGAAATGAAGTCCACCGGCGAAGTGATGGGCGTCGGTCGCACCTTTGGCGAGGCCTTCGTGAAGAGCCAGCTCGCGGCTGGCGTGCGTCTGCCGACCGGCGGTCGCGCCTTCATTTCGGTCAAGCCGGCCGACAAGGCCAAGGCGATCGAGGTCGCGCGCGAGCTGCACGAACTGGGCTTCACGCTGGTCGCCACCCGCGGCACTGCAGCAGCCATCGCCGCCGCCGGTCTGCCGGTCACCCCGGTGAACAAGGTGAATGAAGGCCGTCCGCACATCGTGGACATGATCAAGAACGATGAAATCACCTTCATCGTCAATACGGTGGATGAAAAGCGCAGCGCCATCAACGATTCGCGCTCGATCCGCACCAGCGCACTCGCCAGCCGCGTGACGCTGTTCACCACCGTCGAAGGCGCGCGTGCCGCGTGTGCAGGCATGCGCATTTCCGAACTCGAAACCTATGCGCTGCAGGCCCTGCACGCGCAGATCGACTGAACGATATGAGCGTACCTCTTACCGTCAATGGTGCCGAAAAGCTCAAGGCTGAGCTGCACCGACTGAAAACCGTGGATCGTCCCAATGTCATCGCGGCGATCGCCGAAGCGCGCTCGCACGGCGACCTGTCCGAAAACGCCGAGTACGACGCGGCGAAGGAGCGTCAGGGCTTCATCGAAGGCCGGATTGCCGAAGTCGAAGGCAAGCTGTCGAACGCCCAGATCATCGATCCGAAGGCGCTCGACGCCGACGGGCGCATCGTGTTCGGTGCGACAGTCGATCTGGAAGACGTGGAAGCCGGCAAGCCGGTGACTTACCAGATCGTCGGGGACGACGAGGCAGATCTGAAGGCGGGCATGATTTCGGTGAATTCACCGATCGCGCGCGCGCTGATCGGCAAGTACGCCGGTGACGTGGCCGAAGTGCAGGCCCCGGGCGGCATCCGCGAATACGAAATAGTGGACGTGCGCTACGTCTGAGCGCAGCGCCGAGGCTCAGCGCGTCGGACGGGCGCGCGGCCTGAGCGGCTTCGTGCTGTTGCGGGCGACGCCGCGGCGATTGGCCACCGGCTTGGCCGGCGCACTGCGCGTCGGGACCGGCTTGCCGGGCTTGGCGGCAGACGTCTTGGCGGCGCTCTTGCGCGCCGGCTTGACCGGCTCGGCCGGCACGTGCAGCTCGGGGTTGGGGCGGTACAGCACCAGGATGTTGCCGATGCGCTGTACCGGCGCGGCACCGAGCGTTTCGCAGGTTTCCGCCAGCCAGGCGTCGCGCTGTTCGCGGTCCGCGTCGAACACGCGTACCTTGATCAGCTCGTGCGACTTGAGCGCCAGTTCGATTTCCTTCAGTACCGCAGCGGTCAAGCCGTTCTGCGCGATCATCACGACCGGCTTCAGCGGGTGGGCTTGCGCGCGCAGCGCGCGGCGTTCATCGGGAGTCAGGGTCAACATGGCGTTCTTCCAGAAAGGCGCGCAAGTCTAAGCTAAGTCATGGCCAAGAACAAAACCAGCCGCCAGTGGGTACACGACCACATCAACGACCCCTATGTAAAGCAGGCGCAGGCGCAGGGCTTTCGCTCGCGCGCCGCGTTCAAGCTGATGCAGATCGACGACAAGGACCGTCTGCTGGCCCCGGGCAAGGTGGTGGTGGACCTCGGCAGCACGCCCGGCGGCTGGTCGCAGGTGGCGTCGAAAAAGGTCGGCGCGGCCGGCAGGGTGGTGGCGATAGACCTGTTGCCGATGGAGCCGGTGCACGGCGTGCATTTCATCCTCGGCGATTTCCGTGAGGATGAGGCGCTGGCCGAACTGGTGGAAGCGCTGGACGGCCGTCGCGTGGACCTTGTTTTGTCCGATATGGCCCCCAACCTGTCCGGAATCGCGGTCACCGATCAGGCGAGATCCATTCATCTGCTCGAACTGGCGCTCGAATTCGCACGCGAACACCTCAAGAGCGGCGGTGACATGCTCGTAAAAGTGTTTCAGGGCTCGGGTTTCGACGAGCTCAGACGCGAAATGGAACAACTTTTCACGTCGGTGGCCGTGCGCAAACCTGACAGTTCGCGCGATCGCAGTTCAGAGGTGTATCTTCTGTGTCGTGGCAGGCGTGGAGAGCCTGGTGCGTGACATGCAGGTGCGGGCGCGGAACATACGCGGCCGATTCCGGTCTGTCGGTGGTCGATTCGTGATGTTGCATTGATCGGACCGGTCAATCCGGTTCCGGGAATACAGAGGAAATGCCTTGAACAACATGTTCAAAAATCTTGCGATCTGGCTTGTGATCGGCATCGTGCTGATGACGGTTTTCAACCAGTTCAATCAGCGCCAGGCCACGCAAGGCATGGTCGAGTATTCGGAATTCCTCGAAGAGGTGAAGGCCGGCCGGATCACCAAGGTCGAAATCCAGGGCCGTTCGCTGAACGCCCAGACCGCTGACGGCAAGCGCATCACCTCCTACGCACCGCCGCAGGACATCTGGCTGATCAGCGATCTGCTGAAGAGCAATGTCAAGGTGGTCGCCAAGCCGGAAGAGGAACAGAGCTTCCTGATGAGCATCTTCGTGTCGTGGTTCCCGATGCTGCTGCTGATCGGCGTCTGGATCTTCTTCATGCGCCAGATGCAGGGCGGTGGCCGCGGCGGCGCCTTCTCCTTCGGCAAGTCCAAGGCACGCATGCTGGACGAGTCCACCAATACCGTCACTTTCGCCGACGTCGCCGGTTGCGACGAAGCGAAGGAAGAAGTGGGTGAACTGGTCGAATTCCTGCGCGATCCGTCCAAGTTCCAGAAGCTGGGCGGTCGCATTCCGAAGGGCGTTCTGATGGTCGGTTCGCCGGGTACCGGCAAGACGCTGCTGGCCAAGGCCATCGCTGGCGAAGCCAAGGTGCCGTTCTTCTCGATTTCGGGTTCCGATTTCGTTGAAATGTTCGTCGGCGTCGGCGCGGCCCGCGTGCGCGACATGTTCGAACAGGCCAAGAAGCAGGCGCCGTGCATCATCTTCATCGATGAAATCGACGCGGTCGGCCGCCAGCGCGGTGCCGGCCTCGGCGGTGGCAATGACGAGCGCGAACAGACGCTGAACCAGCTGCTGGTCGAAATGGACGGCTTCGAGGGCCAGACCGGCATCATCGTCATCGCCGCGACCAACCGTCCGGACGTGCTCGACCCGGCGCTGCTGCGCCCGGGCCGCTTCGACCGTCAGGTCGTGGTGCCGCTGCCGGACATCCGCGGTCGCGAACAGATCCTCGCCGTGCACATGCGCAAGGTGCCGCTGGCGCCCGACGTCAAGGCGGAAATCATCGCCCGCGGCACGCCCGGCTTCTCCGGCGCCGACCTCGCCAACCTGGTGAACGAAGCGGCGCTGTTCGCTGCGCGCGGCAACAAGCGTGTCGTGGACATGGAGGACTTCGAGCGCGCCAAGGACAAGATCATCATGGGCGCCGAACGCCGCACCATGGTGATGGACGAGGAAGAGAAGAAGAACACCGCCTATCACGAGTCCGGCCACGCCATCGTCGGCATGCTGCTGCCCAAGTGCGATCCGGTGCACAAGGTCACCATCATCCCGCGCGGTCGCGCGCTGGGCGTGACCATGTCGCTGCCTGAGAAGGACCGCTACAGCTACGACAAGGATTACTGCCTGCAGCTCATTTCGATGATGCTGTCCGGCCGCATCGCCGAAGAGATCTTCATGAACCAGATGACCAACGGCGCCGCCAACGACTTTCAGCGCGCGACCGACCTTGCGCGCCGCATGGTGACCCAGTGGGGCATGTCCGATGCGATGGGCCCGATGGTGTATGGCGAGGAGGAAGGCGAGGTATTCCTCGGCCGCTCTGTCGCCACCCACCGGAACATGTCGGAAACGACGATGCAGCACGTCGATGCGGAAATCCGCAGCATCATCGACGAGCGCTACGCCGTAGCCCGCAAGCTGCTGGAGGACAACCGCGACAAGGTCGAGGCGATGACCCGGGCTCTGCTCGACTTCGAAACCATCGATGCCGACCAGATCGACGACATCATGAACGATCGGCCGGTGCGCCCGCCGAAGCCGACCTCGCGTCCGCCCAAGGCATCGTCCGACGGCGGTGCTCCGGGAGCGGCAGCGAACGCCGCAGCGCCGGCCTGACACCTGCTGCACTTCAACCCACGACCGGAGGCGCTGCCTCCGGTTTTCATTTGTGACGACCATGAACACGACCTTGCACTGCGGCCCCTACCGCCTCTCGCTCGATCGCCCGCTCGTGATGGGCATCATCAACGCCACGCCCGACTCCTTTTCCGGTGACGGCATCGCCTTCGACGTCGGCCGGGCGGTCGCCCAGGCCGAGAAATTCATCGCTGACGGCGCCGACATGCTCGACATCGGCGGCGAATCGACGCGTCCCGGCTCCGATCCGGTGCCGGCGGACGAGGAAATCCGCCGCGTCGTGCCAGTGATCGAGGCGCTGTCCGGTCTGGGTGTGCCGCTGTCCATCGACACCTGGAAGCCGGAGGTGATGCGCGCGGCGCTGGCGGCCGGCGCCACGCTGGTGAACGACATCAACGGCCTGCGCGCTCCCGGTGCGGTGGAGGCGGTGGCGGCCACCGATGCGGGCGTCTGCATCATGCACATGCAGGGCACGCCGCAGACCATGCAGAACGATCCCCGATATGCCGATGTGTGCGCGGAAGTGACTGATTTCCTTCTGCAACAGGCCCGCGCCGCGGAAGATGCCGGCATCGCGCGCGAACGCATCATGCTCGACCCTGGGTTCGGCTTCGGAAAAACCTCCGAACACAACCTGACCTTGCTCAAGGGACTGCGTGCGTTGGCCGATTATGGTTATCCATTGCTCGTCGGACTGTCGCGCAAGTCGGTGCTGGGACGGCTGACCGGGCGACCGGTGACCGATCGGGTGGCGGCCAGCGTGGCGGCCGCGCTGGCGTCGGTTGCGCGGGGCGCACACATGGTGCGCGTGCACGACGTTGCAGCCACCCGCGACGCGATCTCGGTCTGGCAGGTGGCGGGCATTTTCGAACACGGAAGATAGAACAGGAGACGGTGCAGATGTCGAGACGCTATTTCGGTACGGACGGCGTACGCGGTCGGGTCGGTCAGGCCCCGATCACGCCGGATTTCGTGATGCGCCTCGGCTACGCGGCCGGCCGCGCGCTGGTGGCCACCGAACATCTGCCCGCGGGCGAACACCCGGCGGTGCTGATCGGCAAGGACACCCGGGTGTCCGGCTACATGCTCGAAGCCGCGCTGGAAGCCGGTTTTGCCGCCGCCGGTGTCGACACCGTGCTGGCCAAGGTGGTGCCGACGCCGGCCGTCGCCTATCTCACCCGCGCGTTGCGCCTGCAGGCGGGAGTGGTGATCAGCGCCTCGCACAACCCCTTCGAAGACAACGGAATCAAGTTCTTCTCCGCTCGCGGCACCAAGCTGCCGGACGAGGTCGAACTGCAGATCGAGGCACTGCTCGATGAGCCGATGGGCTGCATGGAGTCGTCCCGCCTCGGCAAGGCGCGACGGATCGAGGATGCGCCAGGCCGCTATATCGAGTTCTGCAAGAGCACCTTCCCGACCGAACTGGACCTGCGCGGCCTGAAGATCGCGCTCGACTGCGCGCACGGCGCCGCCTACAGCATCGCGCCCAAGGTGTTCCACGAACTGGGCGCCGAGGTGGTGACCGTCGGCTGCAGCCCGAACGGCATGAACATCAACGACGGCGTCGGCGCCACGGTGCCGAAGTCGCTGTCCGAGGCGGTGCGTGCGACCGGCGCCGATATCGGCATCGCCCTCGACGGCGACGCCGACCGCCTGATGATGTGCGACGCTTCCGGCCGCATCTACGACGGCGACGAATTGCTCTACGTCATCGCCGCCCAGCGCCTGCGCGAAGGCCGGCTGAACGGCGTGGTCGGCACGCTGATGACCAATCTGGCGCTCGAACACGCGCTGAACGAAATGGGGGTCGGTCTGGCGCGCGCCAAGGTGGGCGACCGCTACGTGCTGGAAACCTTGCACCAGCAGGGCTGGCGCCTCGGCGGCGAGAACTCGGGTCACATCATCGACCTCGACCGCCACACGACGGGCGACGGCATCGTCGCGGCGCTGCAGGTGCTGGCCGCGCTGCGGGCGCAGGACATCAGCCTGGAGCAGGCCTGTTCCGGTCTCAAGCTCTACCCGCAGAAGCTGGTGAACGTGAAGCTGCGCCCCGGTTTCGACTGGAAGAAGGCGCCCATCATCGACCAGACCCGCATCGAGGTCGAAAGCGAACTGGCGCAGCGCGGCCGCGTGCTGCTGCGTCCGTCGGGCACCGAGCCGCTGCTGCGCGTGATGGTCGAAGGACAGGACGCCGCCGAAGTCGGCCGGCTGGCCCAGCGCCTGGCGCAGGTGGTCGAGTCGGCAATGGCCGCCTGAGCGGCAGACGCTTCTCCCCGAAATGCCGCCACCGCATTCGCGGGGCGGCATTTTTGTTTGCTGCACCGCTTTTGTGCGTGATGCCGTCCGCGTGTAGATTTCGGCCCTCAACCCGAGGGAGGACATGAACATGCGTTTCGACACGCTCGCCATTCACGCCGGCTATTCGCCCGATCCGACCACCAAGGCGGTCGCGGTGCCGATTTACCAGACCACCAGCTACGCCTTCGACGATACGCAGCACGGGGCCGACCTGTTCGACCTCAAGGTCAAGGGCAACATCTACACCCGCATCATGAACCCGACCAGCGACGTGCTGGAACAGCGCGTCGCCGCGCTGGAGGGCGGTATCGCGGCGCTGGCGCTGGCGTCCGGCCAGGCGGCGATCACCTACGCGATCATGACCATCGCCGAGGCGGGCGACAATATCGTCGCCACGTCGGCGCTGTACGGCGGCACCTACAATCTGTTCGCGCACACGCTGCCGCAGTACGGCATCGAGGTGCGCTTTGTCGATGCGGCCGATCCGGCCGCCGCTGCGGCGAAGATCGACGCACGTACCAAGGCGGTGTTCTGCGAGTCGATCGGCAACCCGCTCGGCAACGTGGTCGATTTCGCCGCGTTCGCCAAGGTGGCGCACGAGGGCGGCGTGCCGCTGATCGTCGATAACACGGTGCCGTCGCCCTATCTGACGCGGCCAATCGAGCACGGCGCCGACATCGTCGTGCATTCGCTGACCAAGTACATGGGTGGTCACGGCACCAGCATCGGCGGCATCATCGTCGATGGCGGCCGCTTCCCGTGGGCCGAACACAAGACCCGCTTCCGCCGGCTGAACGAGCCGGAAGTGAGCTACCACGGCGTGATCTACACCGAAGCGCTCGGGCCGGCCGCCTACATCGGTCGCGCGCGTACGGTACCGCTGCGCAATATGGGCGCGGCGATCTCGCCGTTCAACAGCTTCCTGATCATGCAGGGGCTGGAGACGCTGGCGCTGCGCATGGACCGGCACTGCGAAAACGCGACCGCGGTCGCCCGCCACCTCAGCTCGCATCCGAAGGTCGAATGGGTCAATTACGCCGGCCTGCCGGACCACCCCAGCCACGGGCTGGTGCAGCGCTATTTCGGCGGCAAGGCCTCCGGCCTGCTCACCTTCGGCGTCAAGGGCGGGCGCGAAGCCGGGGCGCGCTTCCAGGACGCGCTGAAGCTGATCACCCGGCTGGTCAATATCGGCGACGCCAAATCGCTGGCCTGCCATCCGGCCTCGACCACCCATCGCCAGCTCTCGCCCGACGAGCTGAAGCGGGCGGGCGTGTCGGAAGACATGGTCAGACTGTCGATCGGCATCGAGCACATCGACGACATCATCGAGGACCTGGATCAGGCTCTGCAGGCGGTTTGACGACGGTCATGGGGTGGCTGGATGAATTGTTTCACCTTCACATGGGTGTAACAAAGCATTCATAAACTGCGCTTCGTCGCATCGCAACACGACGCAACCTTACGGAGAGTCCTGATGAACGTACGCAAGATCGCCACCCTGACCGCCGCTGTCGGCGCCCTGTTTGCTTCCGCATCCGCCCTGGCAGCCCCGACGCTGGTCAAGATCGACGGTTCGAGCACTGTTTTCCCGATCACCGAAGCGGTGGCGGAAGAATTCCAGAAGGCAAAGAAGGGCACTGTTCAGGTCACCGTCGGCATTTCCGGTACCGGCGGCGGTTTCAAGAAGTTCTGCCGCGGCGAGATCGACGTGTCGAACGCCTCGCGTCCCATCCTCGACAAGGAGATGGCTGACTGCAAGGCTGCCGGCATCAAGTACATCGAACTGCCGGTCGCTTTCGATGCGCTGACGCTGGTGATGAACCCGAAGAACAGCTTCCTGAAGCAGATCACCGCTGCCGAGCTGAAGACCATGTGGGAACCGGCCGCTCAGGGCAAGATCCTGAAGTGGAACCAGGTCAACGCTGCTTGGCCCGACACCGGTCTGAAGCTGTTCGGCCCGGGCGCCGATTCCGGCACCTTCGACTACTTCACCGAAGCCATCGTCGGCAAGTCCAAGTCCAGCCGTGGCGACTTCACCGCGTCGGAAGACGACAACGTGCTGGTGCAGGGCGTGTCGCGTGACGCCGGCGCACTCGGCTACTTCGGCTTCGCCTACTACGTCGAGAACAAGGACAAGCTGAAGGCCGTGCCGGTGGTCAATCCGAAGACTGGCAAGGCGGTCGAGCCGTCGCTGGAAGCGGTGATCTCGGGCGACTACCAGCCGCTGTCGCGCCCGATCTTCATCTACGTGAATGCCGCTTCGGTCGACAAGCCGGAAGTGAAGGAATTCGTCGAGTTCTACCTGAAGAACGCCGCCGCGCTGACCAAGGAAGTGAAGTACGTGCCGCTGACCGACGCGGACTACAAGCACGCGCTGGAGAACTTCACGAAGAAGAAGACCGGTACGGCCTTCGGCGGTCATTCGGAAGTGGGCGTCAAGGTGTCCGACCTGCTCAAGCGCGATCCGAAGGAATAAGGATTCCGCTGCAAGGGCCCCGGGTTCATCCCGGGGCTTTTTGTCATCTTCCGCACGGCGGTGGATGGCGACCCGTAAAATGAGCGCCCCAACATGACCGCCCACGCCCAGACCATGTCAGCTCCTCCGTCGACTGCGCCCGATGCGGTCAGCGATCGCCTGCGCAAGCGCGCGTCCCGCCACGTGAAGGAAAGGGTGATCGAATTCATCCTGTTCACTGCGGCGTCGATCTCCGTCCTGACGACGATAGCCATCGTCTACATCCTGGTCAGCGAATCGCTGACGCTGTTCGAGCACGTGTCGCTGTGGGACTTCCTGACCGACACGCAATGGACCCCGCTGTTCGACGATGCGCACTACGGCATCATGGTGCTGCTGTCGGGCACGCTCACCAGTTCCTTCGTCGCGCTGGCCGTCGCGCTGCCTCTGGGCACCATCATCGCGATCTACCTGTCGGAGTTCGCGTCGTTCAAGACGCGTGAGATCGCCAAACCCATTCTCGAACTGCTGGGTGGCGTGCCGACCATCATCTACGGCTACTTCGCACTGATGGTGGTGACGCCGGCGCTGCAGTACCTGTTCCCCGAACTGCCCGGTTTCAGCCTGCTTTCGGCCGGTCTGGTGATGGGCATCATGATCATCCCCTACGTCAGTTCGCTGTCCGAGGATGCGATGCGTGCGGTGCCGATGAGCCTGCGCGAAGGTTCCTACGCGATGGGCGCGACCCGTCTGCAGACGGCGCTGCGCACCGTGGTGCCGGCAGCGACCTCGGGCATCGCCTCGGCCTACATCCTGGGCATTTCGCGTGCGGTCGGCGAGACGATGATTCTCGCGGTCGCGGCCGGCATGCAGCCCAACCTGACCTTCAATCCGGCCGAGCCGGGCGCAACCATCACCTCCTACATCGTGCAGGTGGCCCTCGGTGACCTGCCGCACGGCTCCATCGGTTACCAGACCATCTTCGCCGCCGGTCTGACGCTGATGCTGATGACCCTGGGCTTCAACCTGCTCGGCTACTACCTGCGCAAGCGCTTCCGCGAGGTCTATTGATCCATGAACCAACAGGACATCCAGGCCATCCGGGCCATCATCGCGCGCCACAAGCGCTGGGACATGCTGTTCGGCCTGCTCGGGCTGCTCGCGCTGATGGTCGGCGTGCTCACGCTGACCGCGCTGTTCGCCGACATGGCGATCAAGGGGGCAGCGCGCATCGACTATGACTTCCTGACCAATTTCCCGTCGCGTCGTGCCGGCAGCGCCGGCATCCTGTCGGCCTGGGTCGGCACCATACTCGTGATGCTGGTGACCGCCTTCTCGGCGGTGCCGCTGGGCGTGGCAGCCGGCATCTATCTGGAAGAGTACGCGCCGAAGAACTGGGTCACCGACATCATCGAAATCAACGTGACCAACCTCGCGGGCGTGCCGTCCATCGTGTATGGCCTGCTGGCGCTGGGTCTGTTCGTGTACAAGTTCGGCTTCGGTCAGTCCATCCTGTCCGCCGGCCTGACGCTCGGTCTGCTCATCCTGCCGGTGGTCATCGTGGCGACGCGCGAATCGATCCGTGCGATTCCGCAGATGGTGCGCGAAGGCGCGTACGCCTGCGGTGCAACGACCTGGCAGACGGTGCGCGATCACATCGTGCCGTATTCGAGCGCCGGCATCCTGACCGGCGTCATCATCGGCATGGCGCGAGCGATCGGCGAAACGGCGCCCATCATCACCATCGGCGCGCTCACCTTCATCGCCTTCCTGCCGCCAGCGCCGGTGACCGACGTGTTCCCGTTCATCAACTTCGAGTGGCTGACCGCGCCCTTCACCGTGATGCCGATCCAGATGTTCAACTGGACCTCGCGTCCGGAAGCGGCCTTCCAGGTCAATGCCGCTGCGGCCGGCTTCATCCTGGTCTTCATGACGCTGGCGATGAATGGCGTCGCGATCTGGCTGCGCTACCGCCTGCGCCGCAACATCAAGTGGTAAGCCGATCATCCGCACCGCATACAACCTTCAAGAGAATCCGACCATGACCACTGCGACCGATGTGCGCTCCGCTGCCAAGGCCGAAGTCAAGAACCTGAATTTCCACTACGGTGCCTTCCATGCGCTGAAGGGCATCAACATGCCGGTGCATGAGAAGAAGGTGACCGCGCTGATCGGCCCGTCCGGTTGCGGCAAGTCGACGCTGCTGCGTTGTTTCAACCGCATGCACGATCTGTATCCGGGCAACCGCTACGACGGCAAGATCCTGCTGCACCCGGACAACACCAATCTGCTCGACGACGACGTTGATCCGATCGAGGTGCGCATGCGCATCAGCATGGTGTTCCAGAAGCCCAATCCCTTCCCCAAGTCGATCTACGAGAACGTGGCCTACGGTCTGCGCGTGCGCGGCGAGAAGCGTCGCTCGGTGATCGACGAGCGGGTGGAGCAAGCGTTGCGCGGTGCGGCGCTGTGGGACGAAGTGAAGAACCGCCTGAACGAGCTGGGCGCCAATCTGTCCGGCGGCCAGCAGCAGCGCCTGTGCATCGCGCGCGCGCTGGCGACCGACCCGGAAATCATCCTGTTCGACGAGCCGACTTCGGCGCTCGACCCGATCGCCACCGCCAGCATCGAAGAGCTGGTGACCGAGCTGAAGGACAAGGTGACCATACTGATCGTCACCCACAACATGCAGCAGGCGGCGCGGGTGTCCGACTACACCGCCTACATGTACATGGGCGAGCTGGTCGAGTTCGGCCTGACCGATCAGATCTTCATCAAGCCGCAGAAGAAGGAAACCGAGGACTACATCACCGGCCGCTTCGGCTGATCCTCGGCAAGGAGCGCAACGCGGCCCGCGATTCAATATCCACAGACCCTGGCCCCGTCATCTGCCGAGCCCCGGATTTTTGCGCTGCGATGCGCTAGAATCCGGGGTTTTGCTTTTGGCGCGCGAGCGTTTTGGCGATGCGAAAACTGGTCGTAGGCAACTGGAAGATGCATGGCGGGCTGGACGCCAATGCTGCACTGCTCGGTGCGCTGCGCGAGGCAGGCGGGCAGGGATGTCCGTCGGCGGTGTGCGTGCCCTTCCCCTATCTGCAGCAGGCGAAGTCGCTGCTCGAAGGTTCGGCCATTGCGTGGGGCGCACAGGATCTGAGTGAGCACGAGGTCGGTGCCTATACCGGCGAAGTGTCCGGTGCGATGCTGAACGACTTCGGTTGTCGTTACGTCATCGTCGGTCACTCTGAACGGCGCGCGCTGTTCGGCGACACTGACGAGCGTGTCGCCGCCAAGGTGGATGCCGCGCTCGCCGTCAAGCTGCAACCCATCCTGTGTGTCGGCGAAACGCTGGACGAACGCGAGGGCGGGGTGACCGAAGCGGTGGTCGAACGTCAGCTCAAGGCGGTATTCGAGCGCGGTGGCGCAGCGGCACTGGCTGCCTGCGTGATCGCCTACGAACCGGTGTGGGCCATCGGCACCGGCAAGACGGCGACGCCGGCGCAGGCGCAGGCGGTGCATGCCTTCATCCGCGGGCGACTCGCTGCATGGTGCGGTGCCGACGTCGCCGCGCGCACGACGATTCTTTACGGCGGCAGTGTCAAGCCGCAGAACGCCGCCGAGCTTTTCGGTCAGGCGGATATCGATGGTGGACTTATTGGCGGTGCGTCGCTGGTGGCCGGGGATTTCCTCGCCATCGTGGCCGCTGCAGCATCCTGAGGTGATTTGATGGGTATCGTTTTTTCGCTTGTGCTGTCGGTCCATGTGCTGGTCGGCATCGGTGTCATCGTTCTCGTGCTGCTGCAGCATGGCAAGGGCGCCGACATGGGTGCCGCCTTCGGCAGCGGTGCTTCGGGCAGCCTTTTCGGTTCGTCCGGTTCGGCGAACTTCCTCAGCCGCACGACCGCTGCACTGGCCGCCGTGTTCTTCTGCACTAGCCTTGCGCTGAGCTATATGGCGACCAATCAGCCGAAATCGGGTGCCAGTTCGGTCATCGATGCGGCCAAGACTGTCACCGTTCCCGCTACACCTGATGCACCGCAACAACCGGCTGCAACGCCCGCCCAGCCTGATTCCAAGGCGGCGGATATTCCCAAGTAAGTCCGCATTGATCGTGAAACGCGCTATACTCCGCGCGTTTCACGCTGCAGTGCAACGTGGTGCGCAGCCGATCGGTGGTGCGCCGTGAGCCGGCCCCGGATTACTCCCCGTGCCGCCGGAAATGATTTCACGCATGAATAACCCGTCATGTTGATCGAATACTTTCCGATCCTTCTGTTCATTCTCATCGGCATCGGTTTCGGTTTCGTGCCGATGATCGCCGGCAAGCTGGTCGGCCCCAGCCGCCCGGACCCCGACAAGCTCTCCCCCTACGAGTGCGGCTTCGAAGCGTTCGAAGACACGCGCATGAAGTTCGACGTGCGCTACTACCTCGTGGCCATCCTGTTCATCCTGTTCGACCTGGAAATCGCCTTCCTCTTCCCGTGGGCCATCGTGCTCGAAGAGATCGGCATGTTCGGTTTTGTCGCGATGATGATTTTCCTCGGCATTCTGGTCGTGGGTTTCGTCTACGAATGGAAGAAGGGCGCGCTGGACTGGGAGTAATCCTGCCAGGCGGTCGGGCGTCTGCCCAATTAAGTTATTACGACGGATTGATCGATGAGCATTGAAGGCGTTCTTCAGGAAGGCTTCGTCACGACTCAGCTCGACAAGCTGATCAACTGGACCCGCACCGGCTCGCTGTGGCCGATGACCTTCGGTCTGGCTTGCTGTGCTGTCGAGATGATGCAGGCGGGTGCTTCGCGTTACGACCTCGACCGCTTCGGCATCGTGTTTCGCCCGAGCCCCCGGCAGTCCGATCTGATGATCGTGGCCGGCACGCTGTGCAACAAGATGGCGCCGGCGCTGCGTCGCGTCTATGACCAGATGCCCGAGCCGCGCTGGGTGCTGTCGATGGGCTCCTGTGCCAACGGCGGTGGTTACTACCATTACTCCTATTCGGTGGTGCGCGGCTGCGACCGCATCGTGCCGGTCGACGTCTATGTGCCGGGCTGTCCGCCGACGGCCGAGGCGCTGATCTACGGCCTGATGCAGCTGCAGAACAAGATCCGCCGTACCAGCACCATCGCCCGCTGAACGTCATGAGCACACGCATTGAATCCCTGCGCGACGCGCTGACGGCGCAGTTCGGCGACAAGATCCGCACTGCCTCCGTCGAACTGGGCGAGCTGACCATCGAGGTCGGCGCCGACGATTACCACGACATCGCGCTCGCACTGCGCGATCATGCCGACACACCGTTCGAGCAGCTGATCGACCTGTGCGGCCTCGATCTGTCGACGCACGCGACCCGCTCTTCGGGCGCTCGCTACGCGGTCGTGGTGCATCTGATGTCGATCGCCGCCAACCTGCGGCTGCGCCTGCGCGCCTTCGTGGCGGACGAGGACTTTCCGGTCATCGCCTCGGTGAACGACGTATGGCCTGCGGCCAACTGGTTCGAGCGCGAAGCCTTCGACCTGTTCGGCATCATGTTCGCCGGACACGGCGACCTGCGTCGCCTGCTGACCGATTACGGTTTCGTCGGTCACCCGTTCCGCAAGGACTTCCCGATTTCCGGTCACGTCGAAATGCGCTACGACCCGGAAACCAAGCGCGTCATCTACCAGCCGGTCACCATCGCACCGCGCGAAGTCACACCGCGCGTCGTGCGCGAAGAAAACTACGGGGACGTCGGCCATGGCTGAAATCCGCAACTACACGATGAACTTCGGGCCGCAGCATCCGGCGGCCCACGGCGTGCTGCGCCTGGTGCTCGAACTGGACGGCGAAGTCGTCCAGCGCGCCGACCCGCACATCGGTCTTCTGCATCGCGCGACCGAGAAGCTGGCCGAAACCCGTACCTGGGTGCAGAGCGTGCCCTACATGGACCGTCTCGACTACGTGTCGATGATGTGCAACGAGCACGCCTACTGCATGGCGATCGAGAAGCTGCTGCAGATCGACGTGCCGGAGCGCGCGCAGTACATCCGCGTCATGTTCGACGAGATCACGCGCATCCTGAATCACCTGCTGTGGCTCGGCGCGCATGCGCTCGACGTCGGCGCGATGACGGTGTTCCTGTACGCCTTCCGCGAGCGCGAAGACCTGATGGACGCCTACGAGGCGGTGTCGGGTGCGCGCATGCACGCGGCCTACTACCGTCCGGGCGGCGTCTATCGCGACCTGCCGGACACGATGCCGCAGTACCAGGCGAACAAGTTCAAGAACGCCGAAGCGATCAAGCGCCTGAACGAGAACCGCAGCGGTTCGATGCTCGACTTCCTCGAGGACTTTACCAACCGCTTCCCGCGCTATGTCGATGAGTACGAAACCCTGCTCACCGACAACCGTATCTGGAAGCAGCGTCTGGTCGATATCGGCATCGTGACGCCGGAACGTGCCAAGGCGCTGGGCTTCACCGGCCCGATGCTGCGTGGTTCGGGCATCGCCTGGGACCTGCGCAAGAAGCAGCCCTACGAAGTGTACGACCGCATGGATTTCGACATCCCGGTCGGCACCAACGGCGACAGCTACGACCGCTATCTGGTCCGCATCGAAGAGATGCGCCAGTCCAACCGCATCATCCGTCAGTGCATCGACTGGCTGCGCAAGAACCCGGGTCCGGTCATCAGCCCCAACCACAAGGTTGCACCGCCGTCGCGCGAAGCGATGAAGGGCAATATGGAAGAGCTGATCCACCACTTCAAGCTGTTCACCGAAGGCATCCACGTGCCGAAAGGCGAGTGTTATGCCGCGGTGGAGCACCCGAAGGGCGAGTTCGGCATCTACGCGATGTCGGACGGTGCCAACAAGCCCTACCGCCTGAAGATCCGCGCGCCCGGTTTCGCACACCTGGCGGCGATGGATGAAATGTCCCGCGGACACATGATTTCCGACGTCGTCGCCATCATCGGCACGATGGACATCGTGTTCGGCGAGATTGACCGTTGAGCGACCGCTCAGTGACCGCGAGTAACCGGTGAGCATGGACAGAATGAGTTTTGCGCTGAGTGACGCTTCGCGCGCGGCGATCGACCGCGAAGTCGCGAAGTACCCCGAAGGCCAGGCGATCTCCGCCGTGATGGCCGGCCTGCGCATCGCGCAGGAACAGAACGGCTGGCTGTCGCCCGAGGCGATCGAAGCCGTGGCCCTGCATCTGAACATCCCGCCGATGGCGGCGATGGAAGTGGCCACCTTCTACAACATGTACGACGTGAAGCCGGTCGGTCGCTGGAAGATCACCGTCTGCACCAATCTGCCCTGTGCGCTGTCCGGCGGCGAGCAGGCGGCCGAGTACGTGAAGGAGAAGCTGGGCATCGGTTTCAACGAAACCACGGCCGACGGCCGCTTCACGCTGAAGGAAGGCGAGTGCATGGGCGTGTGCGGCGACGCGCCGGCCATCATCGTCAACAACACGCGTCTGTGCAGCTGGATGAGCCGCGAAAAGATCGACGCACTGCTGGACGAACTGAAATGAACGCCCCCGAGAACCCGCAAGCCATCCTGCTCGCCGGCCTCGACGGCGACAACACCTGGGGCATCGAGCACTACATCAAGCGCGGCGGCTATTCGGCGCTGCGCAAGATTCTCGAATCCGGCATGACGGCGGACCAGATCATCGCCGAGGTGAAGAAATCCGACCTGCGCGGCCGTGGCGGCGCAGGTTTCCCGACCGGCCTGAAGTGGAGCTTCATGCCGCGCCAGTTTCCGATGGACAAGTACGTCGTCTGCAATTCGGACGAAGGCGAACCGGGCACCTTCAAGGACCGCGACCTGCTGCGCTACAACCCGCATCTGGTCATCGAGGGCATGGCCATCGCCGGCTTCGTGATGGGCTGCACCCGCGGCTACAACTACATCCACGGCGAGGTGTTCTCGCTGTACCAGCGCTTCGAGGAAGCGCTGGCCGAGGCGCGCGCCGCCGGCTTCATCGGCAAGAACATCCTCGGCAAGGGCTTCGATTTCGACCTGTTCGCGCACCACGGCTGGGGCGCCTACATCTGCGGCGAAGAAACCGCGCTGCTCGAATCGATCGAAGGCAAGAAGGGTCAGCCGCGCTTCAAGCCGCCTTTCCCGGCCAGTCACGGCCTGTACGGCAAGCCGACCACGATCAACAACACGGAAACCTTCGCGGCCATTCCGTGGATCATCAACAACGGTGGTGAGGCCTTCCAGGCGCTGGGCAAGCCGAACAACGGCGGCACCAAGATCTTCTCGGTGTCGGGCCACGTCAATCGCCCGGGTGTCTATGAAATTCCGCTCGGCACGCCGTTCGCGGCGCTGCTCGAAATGTGCGGCGGCATGCGCGGCGGCCGCAAGCTGAAGGCGGTCATTCCCGGCGGCTCGTCTGCACCGGTGCTGCCGGCCGACATCATGATGGACTGCACGATGGACTATGACTCCATCTCCAAGGCCGGCTCGATGCTGGGCTCGGGCGCGGTCATCGTGATGGACGAAACCACCTGCATGGTGAAGTCGCTGGAGCGTCTGTCCTACTTCTATCACGAGGAATCCTGCGGCCAGTGCACGCCCTGCCGCGAAGGTACCGGCTGGCTGTACCGCATGGTGCATCGCATCGAGCACGGCCAGGGCCGCCCGGACGACCTCGACACGCTGGACAACGTCGCCAGCAACATCGCCGGCCGCACCATCTGCGCGCTGGGCGACGCCGCCGCTTTCCCGGTGAAGAGCTTCATCAAGCACTTCCGGTCCGAATTTGAGTATCACGTCGAGCACAAGCACTGCCTCGTCCCGGTGGACGTGCAGCGCGAAGGCAGCCGCATTTACGTGGAACACGCAGCATGCTAGAGATCGAAATCGACGGCCAGAAGCTGGAAGTGCCGGACGGCAGCACCGTGATGGATGCGGCCAACCGTCTGGGCCTGCACATTCCGCACTTCTGCTATCACAAGAAGCTGTCCATCGCCGCCAACTGCCGCATGTGTCTGGTGCAGGTCGAGCGCGCGCCGAAGCCGCTGCCGGCGTGTGCCACGCCGGTCACCAACGGCATGAAGGTGCAGACGCACTCCGATCAGGCCATCACCGCGCAGAAGGGCGTGATGGAGTTCCTGCTGATCAATCACCCGCTCGACTGCCCGATCTGCGATCAGGGCGGCGAGTGCCAGCTGCAGGATCTCGCCGTGGGCTACGGCGCGTCGGCCTCCCGCTATCAGGAAGAGAAGCGGGTGGTGATGAACAAGAATCTCGGTCCGCTGATTTCGACCGACATGACCCGCTGCATCCACTGCACCCGCTGCGTGCGCTTCGGCCAGGAAATCGCCGGCGTCATGGAACTGGGCATGGCCAACCGCGGCGAGCATTCGGAAATCATGACCTTCGTCGGTCACACCGTCGATTCCGAACTGTCGGGCAATATGATCGACCTGTGCCCGGTCGGTGCGCTCACGTCCAAGCCGTTCCGCTATTCGGCCCGTACCTGGGAACTGTCGCGCCGCAAGACCGTAAGTCCGCACGACAGCCTGGGTACCAACGTCGTCGTCCAGGTCAAACACGACGAAGTGAAGCGCGTGCTGCCGCTGGAGAACGAAGAGGTCAACGAGTGCTGGATTTCCGACCGTGACCGCTTCTCCTACGAAGCGCTGAACGGTGAAGACCGTCTGACCACGCCGATGATCAAGCAGGACGGCAAGTGGATCGAGGTCGATTGGCAGACCGCGCTCGAATACGCCGCCAACAGCCTGAAGCGCGTCGCCGACGAACACGGTGCGGCGAAGATCGGCATGCTGGCTGCGCCGTACTCGACGACCGAAGAGCTTTATCTGGGCGCGCAACTGATGCGCGGCCTCGGTGGCGGCAGCATCGATCACCGCCTGCGCCAGACCGACTTCGGGCTGGACGGCAAGCTGGCCGGCATCCCCTGGCTGGGCATGAAGGTTGCCGACGTATCGAAGCTGTCCGCAGCGCTGGTTGTCGGCAGCTTCCTGCGCAAGGATCACCCGCTGATGGCGCAGCGCCTGCGTCAGGCAGCCCGTCGTGGCACCCGCGTCAGCGCGCTCGGCGTCAGCAACGAAGATTGGCTGATGACCACCTTCGCGCGCGTCACCGTCGCGCCGTCGGCACTGGCCGGCGAACTGGCCGCGCTGGTGAAGGCCGCCGCCGAGATCCGCGGCGTCGCCGTGCCCGCCGGTGCTGAATCGGCCGAGGTGTCGGATGCGGCCCGGCGCACTGCACAGAGCCTGTGTGACGACGGCGAACGCGCCATCTTCCTCGGTTCCGTCGTCCAGCAGCATCCGGACGCCGCCGGCCTGCACGCACTGGCGCAGGAACTGGCGCGCCTGACCGGCGCCACGCTGGGTTATCTGGGCGAAGCCGCGAACAGCGTCGGCGCCGCCGCGGTCGGTGCGCAATCCGGCCTGAACGCGCAGCAGATGCTGCTCGGCGGCCTGCGCGCCTACGTGCTGCTGCACACCGAACCCGAACTCGACGCGGCCAACGCGCCGATGGCGGTCGAAGCGCTGAAGGGCGCCGACACGGTCATCGTCATGTCGCCGTTCAAGACCGGTCTCGACTACGCCGACTGCCTGCTGCCGGTGTCGCCCTTCACCGAAACGTCCGGCACCTACGTGAGCTGCGAAGGCCGCATCCAGAGCTTCCACGCGGTGGTGCGTCCGAAGGGCGAAACCCGTCCGGCGTGGAAGGTGCTGCGCGTGCTCGGCAGCATGCTCGAACTGGGCGGCTTCAAGTTCGATTCGTCGGAAGCGGTGCGCGACGAAGCGCTGGCCGGTGCCAATGGCTGGCTGCCCGAATACAAGCTGGACAACACGGCGAGCGACGTACCGTTCGCGCGCGCAACTGCCGTGAGCGGCCTGCAGCGCATCGCCGATTTCCCGATCTACCGCAACGACGCACTGGTGCGTCGCGCGCCGGCGCTGGCCGCCGCACGCGACTCGGCCGCGCCGACCGCCCGCCTGAATGCAGCGACCGCCGCGGCGCAGGGCCTGACCGAGGCGAAGCGCGCGCGGGTGCGTGGCTCGGCCTGGTCGAGCGAACTCGATCTTGCGCTGGATGAGACGGTGCCCGCGGGCTGCGTGCGCGTGTCGGCCGGTTGGCCGCAGACCGCGCCGCTGGGCACGCTGTCCGGCATCCTGAACGTGGAGGCCCTGTAATGGACGCGCTGCTGCAACCCGTGCAGGACCTGCTCGGCGCCGCCTGGGTGCCGGTATGGACCCTGGTCAAGATCTTCGCGATCATCCTGCCGCTGATGGGCTGTGTCGCCTACCTGACGCTGGCCGAGCGCAAGATCATCGGCTGGATGCAGGTGCGCAACGGCCCGAACCGCGTCACCTTCTTCGGCATCAAGGCGCTGGGCGGTCTGGCGCAGCCGATCGCCGACGGTCTCAAGCTGCTGTTCAAGGAAATCGTGCTGCCGTCGGCGTCGAGCAAGACGCTGTTCGTGCTCGCTCCGGTGCTGGCGCTGGCGCCGTCGCTGGCCGCCTGGGCAGTCATCCCGTTCAACGACGGTCTGGTGCTGGCCGACATCAACGCCGGTCTGCTCTACATCATGGCCATCACGTCGATGGGTGTGTACGGCGTCATCATCGCCGGCTGGGCGTCGAACTCGAAGTACGCCTTCCTCGGCAGCCTGCGCTCGGCGGCGCAGATCGTCGCCTACGAAATCGCCATGGGCTTCGCGCTGGTGACCGTGCTGATGGTGTCGCAGAGCCTGAACCTGTCGGACATCGTGCGCGGGCAGGGCGAGGGCATGTTCGCCAACATGGGTCTGGGCGTGCTGTCGTGGAACTGGCTGCCGCTGTTCCCGATGTTCATCGTCTACTTCATCGCCGGCGTGGCCGAAACCAACCGCTCGCCGTTCGACGTGGTGGAAGGCGAATCGGAAATCGTGGCCGGTCACATGATCGAGTACTCGGGCATGGCGTTCGCGCTGTTCTTCCTGGCCGAGTACGCCAACATGATCCTGATCGCGACGCTGACCTCGATCATGTTCCTCGGCGGCTGGCTGTCGCCGGTCGGTTTCCTGCCGGACGGTTTCCACTGGCTGGCAGTGAAGAGCGCTTTCTGCCTGTTCTTCTTCCTGTGGCTGCGCGCGACTTTCCCGCGCTACCGCTATGACCAGATCATGCGTCTGGGCTGGAAGGTTTTCATCCCGGTCACCATCGTGTGGCTCGTGTTCATCGGCGGCTGGATGATGTCTCCGCTGTCGATCTGGAAGTAAGGGACGCGTTATGGGTTCGATGAGAGATTTGTTCGGCGGGCTGATGCTGACCGAACTGGTGAAGGGCATGGCGCTGACCGGCCGTCACCTGTTCGCGCGCAAGATCACCCTGCAGTTTCCGGAAGAGAAGACGCCGCAGTCGCCGCGTTTCCGCGGCCTGCACGCGCTGCGCCGCTATCCGAACGGCGAGGAACGCTGCATCGCCTGCAAGCTGTGCGAGGCGGTGTGCCCGGCGATGGCCATCACCATCGAGTCGGACCAGCGTGACGACGGCACCCGTCGTACCACGCGTTACGACATCGATCTGACCAAGTGCATCTTCTGCGGTTTCTGCGAGGAAGCCTGTCCGGTCGATGCCATCGTCGAAACGCGGGTGCTCGAGTACCACGGTGAAAAGCGCGGCGACCTGTACTACACCAAGCAGATGCTGCTGGCCGTCGGCGACCGCTATGAAACGCAGATCGCCAAGGACAGGGAAGCGGACTCGAAGTACCGCTGATGGCCGGGCCCGCGTGAGCGGGCAGGGCTCAAGGGAACGGACAAGAACGAACCGATGATGGATTTCCAGACCGCAGTTTTCTTTTTCCTCAGCGCCATCCTGGTCGCTGCATCGCTGCGCGTCATCACTGCGCGCAATCCGGTGCACGCGGCGCTCTACTTGGTGCTGTCCTTCTTTACCGCCGGTGGCATCTGGATGCTGTTGCAGGCCGAGTTCCTCGCGATCGCGCTGGTACTGGTCTACGTCGGCGCGGTGATGGTGCTCTTCCTCTTCGTCGTGATGATGCTGGACATCAATATCGAACGGATGCGTGAGGGCTTCTGGGCGAATCTGGTACCGGGGCTCATCGTCGCCGGCCTGATGCTGGCCGAGATGTTCGCCGTGCTGGGCGCGAAGTACTTCTCGGCGGATCGCATGCCGGCACCCGAGGCCGCCGCCGCCGGCTACAGCAACACCAAGGAACTGGGGCGCCTGATCTACACCGAGTACGTGTATCCGTTCGAACTGGCTTCGGTCATCCTGCTGGTCGCCATCATCGCGGCCATCGCACTGACCATGCGCAAGCGCAAGGACACCAAGTTCCAGGAACCGGCCAAGCAGATCGCGGTGCGCCGTGAGGACCGCGTGCGCCTGGTGTCGATGCCGGCCGAGAAAGACTGAGAAAAGAAGCGCACGACATGACCTCCTTGCCCCTTTCCTATTTCCTGATGCTGGGCGCCGTGCTGTTCGCGATCAGCGTGGTCGGCATCTTCCTTAACCGGAAGAACCTCATCGTTCTGCTGATGGCGATCGAACTGATGCTGCTGGCGGTGAACATGAATTTCGTCGCCTTCTCGCACTACCTCGGCGACCCGTCCGGCCAGATCTTCGTTTTCTTCATCCTTACCGTAGCCGCCGCGGAATCCGCGATCGGGCTGGCCATCCTCGTGGTGCTGTTCCGCAACCTGAACACCATCCACGTCGATGATCTGGACAGCCTGAAAGGTTGAGCGACATGACATCGATGCAAAAGCTCTATCTGCTCGTCCCGCTCGCGCCGCTGTTCGGCGCCATCATCGCCGGCCTGTTCTGCCGCGTCATTCCGCGCTGGGTCGCGCACAGCGTCACCATCCTCGGCGTCGCCGTGGCACTGGTCGCGTCCTGGGTCATCTTCCAGGACGTGCAGGCCGGCAACAGCTTCAATGGCGCGCTCTACACCTGGGCGACCAGCGGCGATCTGAAGATGGAAATCGGTTTCCAGATCGACAAGCTCACCGTGATGATGATGCTGGTCGTCACCTCGGTGTCGCTGATGGTGCACCTCTACACCATCGGCTACATGGCCGAAGACCCGGGCTACAACCGCTTCTTCTCCTACATTTCGCTGTTCACCTTCTCGATGCTGATGCTCGTCATGAGCAACAACTTCGTGCAGCTGTTCTTCGGCTGGGAAGCGGTGGGTCTGGTGTCCTATCTGCTGATCGGCTTCTGGTTCAAGCGCCCGACCGCGGTGTACGCCAACCTGAAGGCCTTCCTGGTGAACCGCGTCGGTGACTTCGGCTTCCTGCTCGGCATCGGCCTGATCGCGGCCTACGCCGGCACGCTGAATTACGCCGAGGTGTTCGCCAAGCGCGAGGAACTGGTCGGCATGACGGTCGCCGGTACCGACTGGCCGCTGCTGACCGCGGTGTGTATCGGCCTGTTCATCGGCGCGATGGGCAAGTCGGCCCAGGTGCCGCTGCACGTTTGGCTGCCGGATTCGATGGAAGGCCCGACTCCGATCTCGGCGCTGATCCACGCGGCGACGATGGTGACGGCCGGCATCTTCATGGTCACCCGCATGTCGCCGCTGTTCGAACTGTCGGAAACCGCACTGTCCTTCGTGCTGGTGATCGGCGCGACGACCGCGCTGTTCATGGGTTTCCTCGGCATCATCCAGAACGACATCAAGCGCGTCGTCGCCTACTCGACGCTGTCGCAGCTTGGCTACATGACGGTCGCGCTGGGCGTGTCGGCATACTCGGCCGCGGTGTTTCACCTGATGACCCACGCCTTCTTCAAGGCGCTGCTCTTCCTCGGTGCCGGTTCGGTCATCATGGGCATGCACCACGACCAGGACATGCGCAATATGGGCGGCCTGTGGAAATACATGCCCATCACCTGGTTCACGTCGCTGCTCGGTTCGCTGGCGCTGATCGGTGTGCCGTTCCTGTCCGGCTTCTACTCGAAGGACTCGATCATCGAGGCAGTGCATTTCTCGACGATCCCGGGTGCCGGCTACGCCTACTTCTGCGTGGTCGCCGGTGTGTTCATCACCGCCTTCTACTCCTTCCGCATGTATTTCCGCGTGTTCCACGGCCCGGAGAACTTCGGCAAGGCGCATGACGATCACCCTGCGCACGGCGACGATCATCACGACGATGACCACCACGACGAGCACCATGGCCTCGCCCCGGGCGAGAAGCCGCACGAGTCGCCGTGGGTGGTGTGGGTGCCGCTGGCGCTGCTGGCCATCCCGTCGGTGTTCATTGGCTACTTCACCGTGCAGCCCATGCTGTTCGGCGACTGGTTCGACGGCGTCGTGACCGTGCTGCCGGAGCACGACGTGCTGGCCAAGGTCGGTGAGCACTTCCACTCGGCCGCCGGCATGGCGATGCACGGTTTCACCGCGCTGCCGTTCTGGCTCGCGCTGGGTGGTGTCGTGCTGGCCTGGGTCATGTACATCGCGATGCCCTCGCTGCCGGGCCGCATCGCGCCGATCTTCCGCCCGATCAATGCGGTGCTCGAGAACAAGTACTACTTCGACCGCTTCAACGAGATCGTCTTCGCTGGTGGCGCCCGTCTGCTGGGTCGCGGCCTGTGGGCCGCGGGCGACCGCACGATCATCGACGGTGTGCTGATCAACGGTTCCGCCTCGGCTGTCGGCGCGTTTGCGCGCCTCGCCCGCGGCATACAGACCGGGTACATCTACCGCTACGCGTTTGCAATGGTGATCGGTGTCTGTCTCCTGCTGCTGTGGAGACTGGGCTTCAAGTGATGTGGTGCGGGCGGTGAGGCTGCCGCCCGTGGCGTGAATTCAGAGGGAGTGCCAGACGCGGTTGCCCTGACCGGTGAACGTGTCGGCTGAACAAACAAAGAAATGACCGATATTCCCCTTCTCAGTCTTGCCGTATGGCTGCCGATTGCCGGTGGTCTGCTCGTGCTCGCCAGTGGCGACGGCCGCAATGTGGCCTTCTCGAAACTGATCGCGCTGGTCACGGCCATCTTCGGCTTCCTGGTCACGATTCCGCTCTACACCGGCTTCGATACCGCGAGCGCCGGCATGCAGTTCGTCGAGCTGATGCCCTGGGTGCGCGACTACAACATCAACTACCACCTGGGTGTCGATGGCATCTCGATGCCCTTCGTCATCCTGAACAGCTTCATCACCGTGCTGGTGGTGATGGCCGGCTGGACGGTGATCGAGTACAAGCCCTCGCAGTACTTCGCGGCCTTCCTGATCATGTCGGGTCTGCTGAACGGCATCTTCTCGGCGCTCGACGGCATCCTGTTCTACGTGTTCTTCGAAGCGTCGCTGATCCCGCTGTATCTGGTCATCGGCGTCTGGGGCGGCAAGAACCGCGTCTATGCGGCCTTCAAGTTCTTCCTCTACACGCTGCTCGGCTCGCTGCTGATGCTGGTCGCGCTGCTCTACCTGTTCCACAAGAGCGGCAGTTTCGCCATCCTCGACTGGCACCGCGAGCCGCTCGCGATGACCGCGCAATCGCTGATCTTCTGGGCCTTCTTCGCCAGCTTCGCGGTGAAGGTGCCGATGTGGCCGGTGCATACCTGGCTGCCGGACGCCCACGTCGAGGCGCCGACCGGCGGTTCGGCCGTGCTGGCGGCGATCGGCCTGAAGCTCGGTGCCTACGGCTTCCTGCGGTTTTCGCTGCCCATCGTGCCGGACGCGGCACAGCACTTCGCACCGGTGGTGATCGGCCTGTCGCTGATCGCGGTGATCTACATCGGTCTGGTCGCGCTGGCGCAGACCGACATGAAGAAGCTGGTCGCCTATTCGTCGATCTCGCACATGGGCTTCGTCACGCTGGGCTTCTTCATCTTCAATCCGCTGGGCGTTGAAGGCGCCCTGGTGCAGATGATTTCGCACGGCTTCGTGTCGGCCGCGATGTTCCTCTGCATCGGCGTGCTGTACGACCGCATGCACACCCGCAACATCGCCGACTACGGCGGCGTCGTGAACACGATGCCGAAGTTCGCCGCGCTGTTCCTGCTGTTCGCGATGGCCAATGCCGGCCTGCCGGCCACCTCGGGCTTCATCGGCGAATTCATGGTCGTGCTCGGCGCCATCCAGTTCAATTTCTGGACCGGCTTTGCCGCCGCCACCACGCTGATCCTCGGCGCGGCCTACACCTTGTGGATGTACAAGCGCGTGGTGTTCGGCGACGTCGCCAACAGCCACGTCGCCGAACTGAGCGACATCAATGCGCGCGAAATGCTCATCCTCGGCGTGCTGGCGATCTGCACGCTGGCCATGGGCATCTGGCCGCAGCCGGTGACCGAAATCATGCATGCGACCGTGAACCAGCTGCTCGACCATGTCGCAGCCGGCAAGCTCTGACGGACCAAAAGAATGAACTTCCCTCTGCCTGACTTCTTCCCCGCATCGGCCGAAATCTTCGTGCTGGTGATGGCCTGCGTCGTGCTGCTCGCAGACCTCTTCAAGTCCGAACGCCAGGGCTGGCTGCCCTACGTGCTGACGCTGGCGACGCTGGCCGGCGCCTTCGCCATCCAGGTTGGCACCGCCGGACCGGACACCACGCTCACCTTCAGCGGCATGTTCGTCGATGACCGTCTCGCCGACGTGCTGAAGGGCTGCCTCTACATCACGGTGTTCACGGTCGTCGTCTACAGCCGCGATTACCTGATGGCACGCGGTCTGGAGCGTGGCGAGTACTACCTGCTGGTGCTGTTCGCGACGCTGGGCATGCAGGTGATGATTTCGGCCAACCACTTCCTGACGCTCTATCTGGGCCTGGAACTGCTGTCGCTGGCGATCTACGCGCTGGTTGCGCTGGACCGCGAATCGGCGCGCGCGACCGAGGCGGCGATGAAGTACTTCGTGCTGGGCGCGCTGGCGTCCGGTCTGCTGCTGTACGGCATGTCGATGATCTACGGCGCCACCGGCACGCTGGAGATTTCGGCCATCGCCCGCAAGCTGTCCGACCCCGCGACCAATATGGACGTGCTGCGCTTCGGCCTGGTGTTCCTGGTGGCCGGCCTGGCCTTCAAGATCGGCGTCGTGCCTTTCCATATGTGGATTCCCGACGTCTATCACGGCGCGCCGACCGCGATCACACTGCTGATCGGTTCGGCGCCGAAGCTCGCCGGTTTCGCGATGGCGATCCGCCTGCTGGTCGACGGCCTGCCGACGCTGGCGGTCGAGTGGCAGCAGATGCTGATGCTGCTCGCCATCCTGTCGATCGCGCTCGGCAACGTGGTCGCCATCGCGCAGACCAACGTCAAGCGCATGCTGGCCTATTCGACCATTTCGCACATGGGCTTCATGCTGCTCGGCCTGGTCAGCGGCGTGATCGAACTGCGTGCGTCGGGTGACATCCACCTCTCCTACGCCTTCGGCAGCGCGATGTTCTACACCATCGCCTACGTGCTGATGAGCGCTGCCGCCTTCGGCACGCTGCTGGTGCTGACGCGCGCCGGTGTCGAGGCGGAAACGCTGGACGACCTGAAGGGCCTGAACCGCCGCAGCCCCTGGTTCGCGGCGGTGCTGATGATGGTCATGTTCTCGATGGCCGGCATTCCGTTCTTCATCGGCTTCTTTGCCAAGCTTGCCGTGCTGCAGGCAGTCGTCGCGGCCGGTTACATCTACACCGCCGTGTTCGCGGTGCTGCTGTCGCTGGTCGGCGCCTTCTTCTACCTGCGCGTGGTCAAGCTGATGTACTTCGACGAGCCGCTCGACTACAGCCCGCTGGTCGCCTCCGGCGAGATGCGCGCGCTGCTGTCGGTCAATGCGCTGGCGATCGCGCTGATCGGCCTGATGCCGCAGTCGCTGCTCGCACTGTGTGCGTCGGCCCTCGGTCAGGCGCTGAAGTAAGCGACGGATGGCGGAAGACCTGACCGAAAGTACGCTGGACAGCCGTCAGGTCTACGACGGCGTCCTGCTCAAGGTCTATCAGGATCAGGTCCGTCTGCCGGACGGCAAACAGGCCGTCCGTGAGTACGTGAAGCATCCGGGAGCGGTGGTCATCATCGCCATCCTGCCGGACGGGCGCATGGTGTTCGAGCGCCAGTACCGCTACGGCCCGCGCCGTGTCTTCCTCGAATTTCCGGCCGGCAAGATCGATCCGGGCGAGCCGATCGAACAGACGGCCATCCGCGAACTGCGCGAGGAAACCGGCCACGAGGCCGACAGCTGGGAACACCTGGGCACGATGCACCCCTGCATCGGATACTCCGACGAGCGCATCGAAATCTTCCTCGCCCGCGGACTTCGCCACGTCGGCGCCTCGCTCGACGAAGGCGAGTTCCTCGAAGTGACCGCGCTGTCGCTGGAGGCCGCGATGTCGGCCGTGTGGCGCGGTGAACTGACCGACGCCAAGACGCTGGCCGCCCTGATCTGGGCGCAGCGCGTGTTCGCCCAGGGCTTCTGAGCCCCTGCATCTGA
Source organism: Methyloversatilis discipulorum (assembly GCF_000385375.1). NCBI lineage: Bacteria > Pseudomonadati > Pseudomonadota > Betaproteobacteria > Nitrosomonadales > Sterolibacteriaceae > Methyloversatilis > Methyloversatilis discipulorum. The sequence goes on along the minus strand of NZ_ARVV01000001.1, from coordinate 2,937,823 downwards.
GTCGCTGATCCGGCGGCCCGCCGGGGCCATCAAGCGCGGCAGCACGAATGATCGAGATTGCACCGTTGGAGCGGGCGCCGCAGTCCGCTGGCTTTGGCACAGGCCGCTGTCGGGGTCAGAAGACCCCTCCCACAGAACCGTCGCTCGGACTCCGGCCACGGCTCGGGCGCCTCTCCCTGTGGGAGCGGCCTTGGCCGCGACTGCGGCGGTCCGACAGGGGCACCATCGACAGCGACGTCCGACTTAGTCGGCGATGCGCTGAATCGGCTGATCCTGACAGTGGGCGAGCCAGGCGCTCGCCGGCCCGATGCCCGGAATGATCACATCCGGCGACACCTCCAGCAGCGGCAGCAGCACGAAGGCGCGCAGATGCGCCCGCGGGTGCGGCACGTTCAGGGTGTCGGTGTTGATCACGCGGTCCTCGTACAGCAGCACGTCCAGATCCAGCGTGCGTGGCGCGTTCAGGAATTCGCGCACGCGGCCGTGCGTGCGCTCGATTTCGAGCAGGGCGTCGAGCAGGGCCTGCGGTTCGAGTGTCGTGCGCACGCGCGCCACCGCGTTGATGAAATCGGGCTGGTTGTCGTAGCCGATCGGCGCCGTGCGGTAGAGCGACGATTTCCGTTCGAGCACGATGCCCGGCGCAGCGGCCAGTTCGTCGAGCGCTGCGCGTACCTGCTTTTCCGGATCTGCCAGGTTGGCGCCGAGCCCGATGTGGGCGATGTGGGTGGGGGCTTCTTGGCTCATGTCGTGTTCTCTTGATCTGGCCGAACTTTAGCACCGCCGGCCGTGGCGCCTCCGCGCCGCAGCGCCATTGTGGCGGCCTCGACACGGCGCAAACCTAATCTGGATCAAGGTGCACCGTCCGTTCAGCGGGCACAGTGCGCGCCATTACCGCAAGGAGGCGCGATGTCCGCACTCGAACTGAAGCAGGAGCACGTGCTCGGCCTGGCGCCGATGGACGACATCCACCGCGAATTCATGCAGCTGCTGGCCCGTCTGGACGACGCTTCGGCATCGGCGGCGCTGACCGTGCTGGACGAGCTGGTGGCGCACACAGAAGCGCATTTCGCGCAGGAGGACGTGTGGATGGAGGCGTCGGACTTTCCGCCGCTGCACTGCCATCGCGGCGAACACGAGCGCGTTCTCGAGGTGCTGCGCGAGGTCAGACGCCTGGCCGCGGCCGGCGACGCGGGCATCGTGCGCACGCTGGCGCGCGAACTGCCGGTGTGGTTCGAGCACCACGCCTCGACCATGGACACCATGCTGGCCGAGCACATCGCACTCACCGGCTACGACGCCCGGACCACGCTGCCGGAACTGGCGGAAGCCTGATCGTTCCGCTCAGACGCGGTCGCGCATCAGGCGCGCCTTCTCGCGCTCCCAGTCGCGCTTCTTCTCGGTCTCGCGCTTGTCGAACTGCTTCTTGCCCTTGGCCAGACCGATCTCCAGCTTGATGCGGCCACGGGTGTAGTGCAGGTTCAGCGGCACCAGCGTGTAGCCGGCGCGCTCGACCAGACCGATCAGCTTGCTGATCTCGTTGGCGTGCAGCAGCAGCTTGCGGCTGCGCGTCGGGTCCGGTTTGATGTGGGTGGAGGCGGTCGGCAGGGGCGACACGTGCATGCCGATCACGTACACCTCTTCGCCCTTGAGCACCACGTAGGCTTCCTTCAGCTGCGTGCGGCCGGCGCGGATCGCCTTCACCTCCCAGCCTTCGAGCACGAGGCCCGCTTCGAAGCGTTCCTCGATGAAGTAGTCGTGAAAGGCCTTCTTGTTGTCGGCAATGCTCATGAAGTGAAACCGGTGAGAGGCGTGCTGAAATGAAATCGGGGCTGCGTAGGGGGCGCTGCCGCGGATAGAATCGCGATTTTACCTTCTGATGACATGGCTGAAGTCCGAAAAACCGTGCTCATCGAGCGCAGTGCCGAACAGATGTTCCGCCTCGTCGATGACGTGGAACACTATCCGCAGTTCCTGCCCTGGTGTGGCGGCAGCCAGCTGATCGAGCGCACCGAAGTGCTGACACGCGCGCGCATCGACATCAACTACCACGGCGTCAAGGCTCACTTCGTCACCGCCAACGACAAGGTGTTCCCGCGCAGCATGACCATCCGTCTGGTCGAAGGACCTTTCAACCGGCTGGACGGCACTTGGCTGTTCACACCGCTGGGCGAGGCCGCCTGCAAGGTCGAGTTCAACCTGCATTACGAGTTTTCGAGCCGGCTGATCGAGAAGGTGGTCGGGCCGGTGTTCAGCCATATCGCCAACACCTTTGTCGACGCCTTCGTGAAGCAGGCGGATCGCCAGTACGGACAGGGAACGCAGTGATGAGCGACAAGATCCACGTGCAGGTTGCCTACGCGCTGCCCGAGCGGCAGGACATCGTGACGATGGAACTGGTCGCAGGCGCCACCGCTCAGCAGGCAGTCGAGGCTTCCGGACTGCTGCAGAAGTATCCGGACATTGATCTGGCGAAGAACAAGCTCGGCGTCTTTTCCAAGCTGGTCAAGGCCGACCAGGTGCTGCGCGATCGCGACCGCGTCGAAATCTACCGTGCGTTGATCGCCGACCCGAAGGAAGTGCGGCGACAGCGCGCCGCCGAGGGCAAGGTACTCAAGAAGGGCGGCGGCGAGGCCGAACCGGCGGCCTGATCCGCGCCCTTACTTGCACCACTCCGACACCGACTTCTGCGCTTCTTCCATTTCCTTCGCGCGCCCGGCGTCGTCGAGGAATTCGCGTTCGCCCTGCGTGTTGAAGCGCACGATGCGCTGCCCCGACTGCAGCGCGGCGAGCTTGCTGCGCGCCCGTGTGCAGTTTTCGGCCATCCGGTCTTTCTCGGCCTGTTCCTTGGCCTGTTTGGCTTCCGATTCCAGACGCTCGTCGCGGCGTTTCTGGAACTCCTGCAGCTTCTCCTTGACCGAGCCCGAACTGTCGCCGGACGGCGGCGGCGGATTGATGTTCTTCTTCGTCGCGTTGGCGCCCGGCGGTGGAGTGTCGGAAAAAACGGTGCGTCCCTGGGCGTCCTTGTACTGGTAGACCTGGGCGGCGCAGGCGAGCGGAACACTGAGCAGCACGGCTGCGGCGATACGGACGAGCACTTCACAACTCCTCGATTGAGCGCCTTCTGGCGCGGCTTTCAGGGCCGGGTGCAGACGGCTGCGTCGACCGGCGTATAATACGTTTTTGCTAGTTGGGAAAGTAGTCATGCGTGTTATCCAGAAGGCGCTGACCTTCGACGACGTGCTCCTCGTGCCGGCCCACTCCAACGTGCTGCCGCGCGACGTCAGTCTCAGTACCCGTATCTCCCGCAACATCCGCGTCAATCTTCCGCTGCTGTCCGCCGCGATGGACACCGTCAGCGAAGCCCGGCTGGCCATCGCGCTGGCCCAGGAAGGCGGCCTCGCGATCATCCACAAGAACCTCACCGCCAAGCAGCAGGCCGCCGAAGTGGCCAAGGTGAAGCGTTTCGAGGCCGGCGTCCTGAAGGACCCGATCACCATCTCTCCCGATATGACGGTTCGCGAGCTGCACGGGTTGACACGCAGTCACCGCATCTCCGGTTTCCCGGTGCTCGACGGTGATCGCGTGGTCGGCATCGTGACCAACCGCGATCTGCGCTTCGAAACCAATCTCGACCAGCCGGTCTCGCGCATCATGACGCCGCGCGAGCGCGTCGTATTCGTGCGCGAAGGCGCGTCGCTCGACGAAGCGCGTTCGCTGATGCACAAGAACCGCCTCGAACGCGTGCTGGTGCTGGGCGAGAACGACACGCTGCGTGGCCTGATCACGGTCAAGGACATGCTGAAGTCGACCGAACACCCGCTCGCCGCCAAGGACGCGCACGGCCGTCTGCGTGTCGGCGCTGCGATCGGTGTCGGTGAAGGCACCGAAGACCGCGCCGCCGCGCTGGCCGAAGCAGGCGTTGACGTCATCGTCGTCGATACCGCGCACGGCCATTCGCAGGGCGTGCTCGACCGCGTCAGCTGGGTCAAGCGCACCTTCCCGCACATCGACGTGATCGGCGGCAACATCGCCACCGCCGACGCTGCCCGCGCGCTGGTCGATGCTGGCGCCGACGGCGTCAAGGTCGGCATCGGCCCCGGTTCGATCTGCACCACACGCATCGTCGCCGGTGTCGGCGTGCCGCAGATCACCGCCATCGACAACGTCGCCACCGCGCTCGCCTCGACCGACGTGCCGATGATTGCCGACGGCGGCATCCGCTACTCCGGCGACATCGCCAAGGCGGTCGCGGCTGGCGCCAACGCGGTCATGCTGGGCGGTCTGCTGGCCGGTACCGAAGAGGCCCCGGGCGAGATCGAACTGTTCCAGGGCCGTTCCTACAAGTCCTACCGCGGCATGGGTTCGCTCGGCGCGATGCAGCAGGGCGCCGCCGACCGCTACTTCCAGGATCCGGCGTCCAACGCCGACAAGCTGGTGCCGGAAGGCGTCGAGGGCCGCGTGCCCTACAAGGGCCCGGTGGTGAACGTGATCACCCAGCTGATGGGCGGCCTGCGCGCATCGATGGGCTACTGCGGCTGCGCCACCGTGGACGAAATGCGCTCGAAGGCGCAGTTCGTCGAAATCACCTCGGCCGGCATCCGAGAGTCGCACGTGCACGACGTGCAGATCACCAAGGAAGCGCCGAACTATCACGTTGATTGAGATTCAAGGTTCAAGCTGCAAGATCCAAGGGGTCTTGCAGCAGCCTGTTCCCAGTCCCGCGGCGGGTCTTTTGACCCGCCGCGCTTTTTCTTGAATCTTGTCTCTTAAGTCTTGCATCCGATCTGCCATGCACAACAAGATCCTCATCCTCGATTTCGGCTCCCAGGTCACCCAGCTCATCGCGCGCCGTGTACGCGAGGCGCATGTGTATTGCGAAATCCATCCGTGCGACGTGAGCGACGATTTCGTGCGCGGCTTCGGCGCGCAGGGCGTCATCCTGTCCGGCAGCCACATGTCGGCCTACGAGGAATCGACCGACCGCGCGCCGCAGGCGGTGTTCGAACTGGGCGTGCCGGTACTGGGCATCTGCTACGGCATGCAGACCATGGCGCAGCAGCTGGGCGGCAAGGTGGAGGCGGGCACGGTGCGCGAGTTCGGTTACGCCGAAGTGCGCGCCCGCGGCCACACGAAACTGCTCGACGGCATCGAGGATTTCCGCACCGAGCAGGGCCACGGCATGCTCAAGGTGTGGATGAGCCACGGCGACAAGGTGACCGAACTGCCGCCGGGCTTCGTCGTGATGGCGTCCACCGACAGCTGTCCGATCGCCGGCATGGCGGACGAGGCGCGCCGCTTCTACGGCGTGCAGTTCCACCCGGAAGTCACCCACACCGCGCGCGGCGCCGACCTGCTGCGCCGCTTCGTGCTCGACGTGTGCGGCTGCCAGGGCGACTGGATCATGGGCGACTACATTGCCGAAGCGGTCGAGCGCATCCGCGAACAGGTCGGTGACGAAGAGGTCATCCTCGGCCTGTCGGGCGGCGTCGATTCGTCGGTCGCTGCCGCGCTGATCCATCGCGCGATCGGCGACCAGCTCACCTGCGTGTTCGTCGATCACGGCCTGCTGCGCCTGAACGAGGGGCAGATGGTGATGGACATGTTCGCCGGCCGCCTGCACGCGCGGGTGATCCACGTCGACGCGGCCGACCAGTTCCTCGGCCACCTGAAGGGCGTGTCCGACCCGGAAGCCAAGCGCAAGATCATCGGCCGCGAATTCGTCGAGGTGTTCAAGGCGGAAGCCGCCAAGCTGAAGGCGGGCGACGGCGGCCACAAGGGCGCCACCTTCCTCGCCCAGGGCACCATCTACCCGGACGTGATCGAGTCCGGCGGCGCCAAGAGCAAGAAAGCCACGACGATCAAGAGCCACCACAACGTCGGCGGTCTGCCGGAACAGCTTGGGCTGAAGCTGCTGGAGCCGCTGCGCGAGCTGTTCAAGGACGAAGTGCGCGAGCTGGGTGTGGCGCTCGGCCTGCCGCGCGACATGGTGTATCGCCACCCCTTCCCGGGACCGGGTCTGGGGGTGCGTATCCTCGGTGAAATCCACGCCGAGTATGCCGACCTGCTGCGCCGCGCCGACGCCATTTTCATCGAGGAACTGCGCGCCACCATCGACCCGCAGACCGGCAAGAGCTGGTACGACCTCACCAGCCAGGCCTTTGCCGTCTTCCTGCCGGTGAAGTCGGTCGGCGTGATGGGCGACGGCCGCACCTACGAATGGGTCGTCGCGCTGCGCGCGGTGCAGACGCAGGACTTCATGACCGCCCACTGGGCTGAACTGCCGCACAGCCTGCTCGGCCGTGTCAGCAACCGCATCATCAACGAGGTGCGCGGCATCAACCGGGTGGTGTACGACATCTCGGGCAAGCCGCCGGCGACGATCGAGTGGGAGTGACTCGGCAGTTGCATCGAGTATCATGAATGCACAAAAAGCCCGCGTAACTGTGGGCTTTTTTGTTATTCGTATCCCGAAGGTGCTGCCGGAAGGCCCATCTATCCCTGTGCTCGATAAGGCAGAGGGCCGCAGCCAGCCCTAATCAGGGCTCGTCGCCATCGGAGGCACGAAAGGTTTGCATAAATTGATAAAAGATCACTATGAGTGATCATTATCGTATTTTGACAAACTGTCAGCCCTTGGCGATGGTTTATTGATCTGATAATTTGAGCACTATGAGTGCTGAAAATTCAGGGAAGCTGAACCGATTGCTGGCCGAGCTGGGCGATACGCGCCTCGTGTCCAGTCGCTGGTTACGGGCGCACGGCTACTCCAACAGCCTGGTCGCGCGCTACGTGGGCAGCGGATGGCTGGTGTCGCCGGCCCGTGGCGTCTACATGCGCACCGGCGGACGGCTGCAATGGGATGGAGTGGTTCGCAGCCTGCAGGTCGGGGAGGGCATGCCGCTGCACGTCGGGGGGCGTTTCGCACTGGCTCTGCAGGGACACGAGCATTACCTGCGTCTGGGCGATGCCGGGACGATCACGCTGTATGGGCCACAGCGGCCGCCGGGCTGGCTGGGCAAGCTTCCACTGGCGCAGCGCTTCGAGCACCTGGGCAGGGATCTGCTTGATCTCCCGGCTGTGCCCGTCACGGCGGAAGTCTCCGACAAGGCGTTGTCGGAAGCGGGCTTGGCTTGGCATTCCGTGGCGCCGGGCACCGATGCGCTGGTCTGCTCGACACCTGAGCGGGCCATGCTGGAACTGTGCGACGGTATATCGGATGCGGCAGGGGTCTACGAGGCCGATGCGCTGATGCAGGCCATGAGCACGCTGCGTCCGCAGCGTGTCGGCATGATGTTGCGCCACTGCCGCAGCATCAAGGCCAAGCGGCTGTTCCTGGCCCTGGCCGATCGCCATCGGCATGCGTGGTTGCCGCACGTGCCATTGGATGGCGTTGATCTGGGGCGTGGCAAGCGCGCGCTGGTGCCCGGCGGACGCCTCCATCCGACCTACCAGATCACCTTGCCGGGAGACCTCGATGAGCACCTGGCTTGACCATTGGGATCGGCGGTACGCGGACAGGGTGCGCTTGCTGGTCGAGATCCTGCCGGTGCTGGCGCAGGAGCCGCGTTTTGCGCTCAAGGGCGGCACCGCCATCAACCTGTTCGAACATGATCTGCCGCGTCTGTCGGCTATGCCGGCAAGCTGGCGGCGGCGCTGTCGCGGCAACACCCGCGCGATCTATTCGACGTTGGCCTGCTGCTGGAGGACCAGCGGGCGGACAAAGCGCTCTGGCACACCTTCCTCGTGTACCTGACCTGCAGTCCCAAGCCGACGTGGGAAATGCTGGCGCCGCGCGTGCCTGCAGATTTCGAGGCCACCTTCGAGGCGCATTTCAAGGGCATGACGACGCAGCCTATCGAAGCAGGGGCGCTGCTGGAAAGCCGCGAGCGCCTTTTGTCGCGTGTGGCGGCGTGGCTGGATGAGCCGTCGCGCGCCTTCCTGCACTCAGTCGAGGATGAGCAGCCGGATTTCAATTTGATCGGACTTGCCCATGCGGCTGAGTTGCCGGGAGTGCGACGCAAGCTGCACAACTTGGCCCAGCGGACGGCGGCAAAGCGCGAGGCAGATCGTCGGCTGCTTGACGACGCGCTGGCGCGGATCGCTGACTCCAGATGACGAAGGCGACCGGCGCAACGGTTCACGATCTGACGCCGGTCTATGAACTGGATTCGCGCATCGGGCTGCAGGAAGGCGCCCTTCGCCAGTGGGCGGGTGGCAGGACCAGGACCCGACAAGTATCAAAGGCGGGGACGAGAAAACTGCATGAATCCCCCGGAACTGTGCCGGGCTTTTTTCGCGCGCCGTATTCCACGCCCGATTGCCGCACTGCTCCTCTGTCCCTACAATGCGAACAATTATCAATTGCATTAATGCCTGTCCGCCACGGCGGACCGGACGCGAGGGGAGCGCGCTGTGCGGACTGTCGAATGTGAGCTGCAGCGGGAGGCGGAGGATCTCTACCGGGGTCATCACGGCTGGCTGCAGGGCTGGCTGCGCCGCAAGCTGGGCGACGCGATCGAGGCGGCGGACATTGCGCAGGACGTGTTCATCCGCGTGCTGACGCGGCAACAGCCGGTGCGTGCGCATGAGCCGCGCGCCTATCTATCGACCATCGCGCGCGGCCTGGTGATCGACCACTGGCGCCGACGTGCTCTCGAACGCGCCTGGCTCGATACGCTGGCCGTGCTGCCGGAAGCCGAAGCGCCGTCGCCGGAAAGCCGCGCGCTGGTGCTGGAGGCGCTGATCGAGATCGATCGCATGCTCGACAGCCTGAAGCCGCAGGTGCGCACCGCCTTCCTGTGGGCGCAGCTCGAAGGCCTGAGCTGCCCGCAGATCGCCAGCCGGCTCGGTGTGTCGCTGGCCACCGCCGAGCGCTACGTCGCCCGCGCGCTCCGTCACTGCTACGCGCTGCGTTTCGAATCGTGAGCGGCGGACTGTCTGCCGCGGCCGGCGAGCGCCTGCCGGACGACATCGTCGATGCGGCGATCGCGTGGTCGGTGCGGCTCGACTACAACGCTGCGACGCCGGCGGCGAAGCAGGCCTTTGCGCGCTGGCTCGACGCCGACCCACGCCACGCGCAGGCGTGGAGCAGGGTGGCGGCGCTGCGCAGCGGTTTCTCCGGCCTGCCGGCAAGGTTGGCGCAGGACGTGCTGCAGGCCGCCGAGGCCGGGCGCCGCGGGGCCGCTGCCGGCCGGCGACGCGCCCTGCGCGTGCTGTCGCTGTCCGGCGTCGCGCTGGCGAGCGGATGGGCGGTGCGCGAGACCACGCCCTGGCAGCGTCTGTTGGCTGACGCGAGCACGGCGGTCGGCGAACAGCGCACGCTGCGTCTGGCCGACGGCAGCGTCGTCATGCTGAACACGGACAGCGCGATCAGCACCGATTACTCGGCCGAGCGCCGCGTGCTGGTGCTGCATCGTGGCGAAATCATGATCACCACTGGCGACGATGCAGGCGCTGCCGCGAAGCGCCCGTTCTGGGTCAGCACGCCCTTCGGCTCGTTGCGTGCGCTGGGCACCCGTTTCGTCGTGCGGCTCGAGCGCTCCGAGGTTCGGGTCAGCGTGCAGGAGGGCGCAGTCGAGGCGCATCCTGCCGATGGCGGCGAGACCGTCGTCATCCACGACGGCGAGCGCAGCACGCTCGGTCCGGCAGGCATCTCGTCGCCGGTCGTGGCGGATGCGGATGACGACGCGTGGACGGACGGCGTCATCACCGGTCGCGACATGCGGCTGGCCGACCTGCTGGCCGAGCTGTCGCGCTATCGCAGCGGCCGCATCGTCTGCGATCCGCAGATCGCGGACTGGCGCGTGTCCGGCGTGTTCCACGTGCGCGACACCGACCGCGCGCTGCGTTTCCTGGCGCAGGTGCAGCCGGTGACCGTGCGCTACCGCACCCGCTACTGGGTCATCGTCGAGGCGGACCGGGCAGGCTGAACACGGCCACGCAAGAAATCTTCGACTGAAGTGAGGGGATGCGCGGTCTCGTCCGGCCTCTGCAGTGAAGGCGCCCGTTTGGGTGGCGCTTCTTCCAACCGGACTCGAACACCGTCATGAATGCTCCTCTTTCCGCTTACGCGTCGCCGGCGCGCGCGCATCCCCCGTTGAAGACGCTCGCTGCCGCGTTGCGTATCGCCCTGCTGGGCCTGACCCTGACGGCGGCCGCACTGCCGCACGCTGTCCGTGCGCAGGAGGCTGCCGCGCCGTCGGCCGCCGGCGTGCTGCATTTCAGTCTGCCTGCCGGACCGCTGGCCACGACGCTCGACCGCTACGCGCGCATCGCCGGCGTCAACGTGTCCTACGAGGCGGCACAGCTGGCCGGCGTGCGTTCGCGCGGGCTGGAGGGCGACTACACGGTCGAGGGCGCGCTGCAGGCGCTGCTGGCCGATACCGGGTTCGAGGCCGTCGCACGCGGGGGCGGCTACGCCGTCCGCCGGGGGGCCGCGCGTCCGTCGGCGGCCGGTGGCGAAGTGCCGGTGCTGGACGCGGTGCGCGTGCGCGCCGACGCCGAATCCCTCCATCCGCTGCCGCCTTTGCAGGCGGGCGGCCAGATGGCGCGCGGCGGACGCCTGGGCATGCTGGGCAACGCCGACGTGATGGACGCCCCCTTCAGCGTCACGAGCTACAGCGTCGGCATGATCGAGGACAGGCAGGCGGTCAGCGTGGCCGACGTTGTCGGCAACGACCCGTCGATCCGCATTTCCGGCCATCCGGGCGACATCCTCGACACCTTCTTCATCCGCGGCTTTCCGGTCGGCGACCAGAACTCGGGCGAGATAGCCTTCGACGGTGTTTACGGCGTGGCGCCGAACTACCGCGTGCTGGTCGACTACGCCGAGCGCACCGAGGTGATCAAGGGGCCGACCGCGCTGCTCTACGGCATGTCTCCGGCCAGCAGCGTGGGCGGCACCATCAATATCGTGCCCAAGCGCGCCGGCGCCGATGACCTCACGCGCTTCACCGCGAGCGCGTCGCCGAACGCGCAGTACGGTGGCCACCTCGACCTGAGCCGCCGCTTCGGGCCTGATCGTCGCGTCGGCATCCGTTTCAACGGCAGCGTGCACGACGGCGACACCGGCATCGACAAGCAGTCGCGCGCCGCCACGGTGGGCGCGCTGGCGCTGGATTACAGCGGCGACAGACTGCGCGCCACGCTGGACATCGTCGATCAGCGGGAAGACATCGACGCGCCGTCGCGCCGTCCTTTCCTCGGCGCCGGTGTGGCCGTGCCGTCGGCGCCCGACGGACGGCGCAACGTGTCGCAGCGCTGGGAGCGTTTCGAAACCGAGGACCAGTCGGTGCTGGCCCGCGTCGAGTACGCGGCGAGCGAGCAGCTCACGCTGTTCGCCGGCGTCGGTGGCGGGCGCACCCGGGTCGATCGCCTGTTCGGCAACCCGACCGTACTGAATGCGGCCGGCGATACCAGCACGGTGCCACAGCGCTTCCGCTTCGACGTTGACCGCAGCACCGCCGAAGCGGGCCTGCGCGCGCGTTTCGAGACCGGTCCGCTGCGTCACGTGGTGAGCGCACAGGTCAGCACCTACCGCGACCGCCTCGGCCGCATTTCGGCCAATGGCACCGCGGTGCTGTCGAATCTGTACGCGCCCTTCGACAGCCCGGCGCAGGACGTGCAGCTGGCGGGCGACGTGCCGCGCGTGTCGGACACCGAACTGAGCGGCCTCGCGCTGTCCGACACGCTGTCGATGTACGACGAGCGCCTGCAGCTGACGCTGGGCGTGCGCCGCCAGCGGGTGGAAACCGACAACTTCAATCCGCTGACCGGTGCGCTGACGACGGCGTACGACGAGCACGCGCTGACGCCGCTGGTCGGCATTGTCGTCAAGCCATGGCAGGGAGTGGCGTTGTACGCCAATCACATCCAGGGTCTGAGCCGCGGTGACACCGCGCCGCCGTCGGCCAGCAACGCCGGCGAGGTGTTCGCACCTTACAAGGCGCGGCAGAACGAGGTCGGCGTGAAGGCCGAGATCGGCGGCGTCATCGCTACGCTGAGCGCCTTCCAGATCACCAAGCCGAGCGGCCAGCTGACCGGCACCGTGTTCGCGGTCGATGGCGAACAGCGCAACCGCGGCGTCGAACTGGCGCTGGCCGGCGAAGCGGCGCCGGGCCTGCGCCTGCTTGGCGGCCTGACCTTGCTCGACGCCGATCTGACGCAGACCAATTCCGCCGCCACGCTGGGCCGCACGGCGGTCGGCGTGCCGTCCTTCATGGCCAACCTCGGCGCCGAGTGGGACGCCACCTTCCTGCCCGGCGTGACGCTGACCGGCAACGTGGTGCACACCGGCAGCCAGTACGTCGATCGTGCCAACACGCTGCGCGTGCCGGACTGGACCACCGTCGATGTCGGCGCGCGCTATCGCACGACGGTCGCCGGCCGCGCTACCGTCTTCCGCGCCCAGCTGCGCAATGCCTTCGACCGCAGCTACTGGGCCGGCGTGTCGCAGTACGGCAGCCTGGTGCAGGGTGCGCCGCGCATGCTGCTGCTGTCGGCTAGCGTCGATTTCTGAGCGCGGGGTGAGCGCGATGAACGCATCCCGCATGATGGCGGCGCTGCTGCTGCTGACGATGGCAACGCCCGGCTGGGCGCACGGCATCTGGTTCGCCCAGCGCGCCGGCCGGCTGGCGCTGGTCTATGGCGAGGGCGCCGAGGACGTCGAGGTGTTCAGCCGACGTGACCGCATCACGGCGCTGCAGGCCTTCGACGCGGCCGGTCGGCCGCTGCCGGTGCACACCGTGCCGGTCGAGCCCATGGTGTTCGTCAGCGCCGATGCCGCGGCAGTCGTGCTGGCGACGACGATGGACAACGGCTACTGGTCGCGCCTGCCGTCGGGCAAGTGGATGGCCGGCACGAAGGAAAGCGTGCCCACGGCGACCACTACCGGTCGCTACCTGAAGTACGGCACGCATCTTCTGATGGCGCCGGTCGGCGAGATGCAGCCGGTGACCGGCATGGCTCTCCAGATCGTGTCTGTGGGCGGTCGCTTTCCGCAGCGCAGTGGTGATCCGATTACCGTACGCGTACTGCATGAAGGCCGGCCGGTGTCCGGCGTCGAGGTGTGGCCGGACCTGGTCAATGACCCGGACGGCGCCTCGGTGCGGACCGACGCCAACGGGCTGGCGACCATCACGGTGCGCAACCAGGGCCTCAACGTGATCCGCGCCGAGTACACCGAACACGCCGTACGCGGCGATGCCGATGGCAAGGTCGATCTGGTCGAACATTTCGCCACCCTCAGTTTCACGCTGAAGCCGCCCGCCGACTGACCGCGACGGTCTGTCCGCCAGCGGCCGCGGTGGCGGGCAGACTGTAAAAATTTCTGCGTTTCCGATCTGTTTGCGCACACAGATGTTGTCGGCCGCCCCCGAACCGGTGCAGTCTCCGCCTGTCACAAAGCGCACGCGGAAATCACTACCTTGCACCGAAGACTGGACCCAGCGAGCACGACGATACTGATCGTCGACGACATGTCGGAAAACCTCGAGGTGCTCGACGGCCTGCTGCGCAGCGCTGGTTATCGCGTCAAGGCGGCGAAGAACGGTGCCGCAGCACTGCGCCTGGCAAGCGACCGCGATGCACCGTCGCTCGTCCTGCTTGATGTGATGATGCCCGGCATGGACGGTTACACGGTTCTCGAGAGGCTGCAGAAGGACCCGGCGACCAGCGGGATTCCGGTCATCTTCGTCACGGCGCTAACCGAAGCCGGCGACGAGGAAGCCGGGCTGGCGATGGGCGCGGCGGACTACATCTCCAAGCCGATCAAGCCCGCCGTGCTGCTGGCGCGTGTGCGCACCCATCTGCAGGCCAAGCTGGCGCGCGACCTGATGCGCGACCAGAACGCCTGGCTGGAGGCCGAAGTCAGCCGGCGCATGGAAGAGAACGAGCAGATCCAGGCGGTGAGCATCCGCGCGCTGGCCAATCTGGCCGAGACGCGCGACCACGAGACCGGACGGCACATCCGCCGCACCCAGGCCTACGTTCGCGTGCTGGCCGAGGCGCTGGCGGACGATCCGCGCTTCGCACCGGTGCTGACGCCGGCCTGGATCGACCTGCTCACCCGGTCGGCGCCGCTGCACGACATCGGCAAGGTCGGCATTCCGGACCACATCCTGCAGAAGCGCGGCAAGCTCGACGCCGACGAGTGGGCGGTGATGAAGACCCACGCCGAAATGGGCGCGCGTGCCATCGAGTTTGCCGAGCGCGACGAGGTCAAGCCGGCCGCCTTCCTCGCACTGGCGCGCGACATCGCGCACTGGCATCACGAACACTGGGATGGCAGCGGCTATCCGGACGGGCTGGCCGGCGACGCGATCCCGCTGGCGGCACGGCTGATGACGGTGGCCGACGTGTTCGACGCGATGATGTCGCGCCGCGTCTACAAGTCGCCTTTCCCGGCCGATGAGGTGCGCGCCTACATTGTCGAGCGACGGGGCTCGCATTTCGATCCGGACGTCGTCGACGTGTTCATCGAGCGTTATCCCGATTTCATCGACATCGCGAGGCGACATGCCGACCCGACCTGAGTGGTCTGCCGCGTCGCCGTCGGCGCAGGCGCGCAGCGACGCAATCTGGGGCATGCGGATGACGGTGCTCGCCTACACCGGCATCGCGTCGCTGTGGATACTGCTGTCGGACGAACTGCTGCTCGCGCTGACCGACGATCCGAAGCGGTTCGCGCTGGCCAGCACCTTCAAGGGCTGGGCCTTCGTCGCCGTCACCGCCGGTGCGCTCTATCTGCTGATGCGCCGCCTGACCGGGCGTGCCCTCGACGCGCTCGAACGCGAGAACGTGTCGCTGACGGCGCGGGCGCGCGCCGAATCGCTGCTCGACGCCATCATTCGCAGCGCCTCCGATCCGGTGTTCGCCAAGGACAGCGAAGGGCGCTACCTGGTCAGCAATCCGGAAGTCGTGCGCCTGCTCGGCATTCCGGAGCAGGCCATGCTCGGCCGCACCGACGCCGACCTGCTGCCGCCGGAGGTGGCCCGCCGGGTAATGGACAACGACCGCATCGTCATGGCGGGCGGTCAGGTGGTGCGCTTCGAGGAGCACCTGCCGACCGCCGACGGCGAACGCATCTTCCTCAGTACCAAGGGCCCGCTGCGCGACGCCGGTGGGCATGTGATTGGTCTGTACGGCGTGGCGCGCGACATCACCGAACGGCTGACCGCCGAGCGCGCGCTGCGCGACAGCGAGGAGCGGTTCCGCACCCTGTTCGAGCATTTCCCGGTGGCCTACCAGTCGCTCGATGCGCAAGGGCGTTTCATCCACGTCAATCCGATGCTGTGCGCCTTGCTCGGCTATCGCGAGGGCGAACTGCTGGGCCGCGCCTTCGGCGACTTCTGGATGCCCGCCGAGCGCGCGGAATTCGCGGCCACCTTCGAGCGCTTCAAGCGCGACGAGCGCATACAGGCCGAACTGCGGCTGCAGCATCGCGACGGCCACGCCGTGGTTGTCTGGCTGGTCGGGCGCGTGCAACTCGATGCGCGGGGGAACTTCGAGCGCACGCATTGCGTGCTTGCCGATCTGAACGAGCGGGTGGCGGCGGTGCAGGCGCAGGAAGAGCGCGAGACGCTGTTGCGCCAGATCGGCGAGCTGGCGCACATCGGCGCCTGGGCGGTCGATCTCGAAAGCGGTCGACTGAGCGCCACCGACGAGGTGGCGCGCATCCATGAAGCAGATCCGGCGTCGGTCGATACGCTGGCCAGCGCGCTGCAGTTCTTCTGCGAGCAGGACAGGGTGCGCATCGAGGCGGTCATCGAAGGCGCGGTCGAGCGGGGCGAACCGTGGGATATCGAGGCGCAGATGTCCACCCGGGCTGGGCGCCAGAAGTGGGTGCGCGTGCTCGGCACGCCGGTGACCGAGCACGGTCGCGTGGTGCGCCTGCGTGGCACCGTACAGGACATCACCGAACGCCGGCGGATGGAACTCGAACTGAGCCGCCACCGCACGCATCTGGAGGAGCAGGTGCAGTCGCGCACCGCCGAACTGGCTGTCGCCAAGGAGGCGGCCGAAGCGGCGAACCGGTCGAAGAGCCTGTTTCTCGCCAATATGAGTCATGAGATGCGGACACCGATGAACGCCATCATCGGCTTGACGCACCTGTTGTGGAAATCGCCGCTCGACGCCTCGCAGCGCGAGCACGCGCAGAAGATCGGCGCGGCAGCCAAACATCTGCGGCACATCATCGACGACGTGCTCGACCTGTCGCGCGTCGAAGCGGAGAAGCTGGTGCTCGAATCGGCCGCCTTCCGCCTCGACGGGCTGCTCGACCAGGTGCGCTCGATGATGATAGAGCGCGCCGAGGAACGCGGCCTGGCGTTGCGCGTGCAGACGGACGACGGCGTGCCGGCGACGCTGCGTGGCGACGTCACCCGCTTGCGCCAGGCGCTGCTCAACTACCTCAGCAATGCGGTCAAGTTCACCGAGCAGGGCAGCGTCACGCTGAGCGTCGCCGTGGTCGAGCGTGGCGACGACAGTGTGCTGCTGCGCTTCGAGGTCAGCGACACCGGTATCGGCATCGAGGCGCACGATCTCGCCCGCCTGTTCAGCGCCTTCGAGCAGGCCGATGCATCGACCACGCGCAAGTACGGCGGCAGCGGACTGGGGCTGTCGATCACACGCCGACTGGCGCACCTGATGGGCGGCGATGCCGGCGTCAGCAGCGAGCCGGGGCGCGGCAGCCGTTTCTGGTTCACCGCCCGGCTCGGCGTGGTGGCCGACATGGTCGACCCGGCGGTGCCGTTCGTGGTTGACGCGCGGGCGCGTCTGGAGCGGGATTTCGGCCGCAAACGCATCCTGCTGGTCGAAGACCACGATATCAACCGCGAGGTGCTGCTGGCGCTGCTGCGTGATGCCGGCCTGCAGGCCGACGTCGCCGCCGACGGTGTCGAGGCGCTGGAGCGCGCGGCCGGCGAGCGCTACGACCTGGTGCTGATGGATCTGCAGATGCCGCGCCTGAACGGCATCGACGCCACGCGCCAGCTGCGTGCGCTGCCCGGCTGGGAGGCGGTGCCGGTCGTCGCCGTCACTGCCAACGCCTTCGCCGACGACCGTGCCGCCTGTGCGGCGGCGGGACTGGACGACTTCATCGCCAAGCCGGTCGAGCCGGAAGCCTTCTACACGCTGCTGCTGCGCTGGCTCGGCGCCGGCGACGCGGCTTCGGAGCAGTCGCCGCAGCCGTGTATCGGCGAGGCCAGGGCGGTGGTCGAGCGCCTGCTGCCGCTGCTCGAAGCCGGAGACACCCGTGCCGGCGAGCTGGCGCGCGAGTCGGCGGCCGTCCTGCACGCGCTGGGGCCGGATGGCGCGAACCTGCTGCGCTGCATTGCCGCCTTTGACTACGATGCCGCCCTGGCGGCGGCGCACGCGTTGCTGGCGGCGACCTGACGCCAGACCGTCCGCACTAAAGATTGATCTGGGGCAGCCGTTGCACCCTGCAGGTCATGGTAGGGTCTGTTGATCATCGATTCGTGCGTCCGGCAGCGGGCACGCGCTTGCGCCGGGACGGCGCGACCGGCGTGCAGAATTGCGGACGCGCGAGCGATGCCGCCCTGCCGAGTTGCCGCCAACATTCCTGCCGCCCGGAACCTGCTGCATGACAGAACAACCGATTGCGGGCCGTCTGCCCGGCCGTGTCGTGTCCGCCTTGCGCGCGTTCGTCGCCGGCCTGGCGCTGACTCTGCTTGCCGGCTGTGGCGAGGCGCCGCAACTGCCTCTGCGCGTCGGTCTCAATCCGTGGGTGGGCTACGATCCGCTGGTGCTGGCGCGCGAGCGTGGCCTGTTCGATCCGTCCGATCTGCGTGTGGTCGAGCTCGAAACGAGCAGTGAAAGCGCGCGCCAGTTGCGCAACGGCCTGATCGAGGCCGCCGGGTTGACGCTGCCGGAAGCGGTCGAACTGGCGGCGGCGGGCATCGACGTGCGGGTGGTGGCGGTGCTCAGCCTGTCCAGGGGCGCCGACGCGGTGCTTGCGCGCCCCGGCATCGGTTCGGCCGATCGCCTGCGAGGTGGGCGCATCGGCCTCGAAGACACCGCGCTGGCAGCCATCATGCTGCAGCGCCTGCTCGAAACAGGCGGCCTGCGGCGTGACGAGGTGAGCCTGGTCATGCTGCCGGTGGTCGAGCACGAATCGGCGCTGAAGGCAGGCCGCGTCGATGCGGTGATCACCTTCGAGCCGGTCATTTCCAGACTGTCGTCGGACGGCTTCGTCGTCGTGCTCGACAGCGCCAACATGATGGGCGAGGTCGTCGATGTGCTGGTGGTGCGCGCCGACGCGTTGCAGGCGCGACCGCATCAGGTGCAGGTGCTGCTCGATGCGTTCGAAGCCGGCCGACGCGAAATGCTGGCACGTCCGGCCGAGGCGGCGAATTCGCTGGCGGCCGGCGCCGACCTCAGCGTCGATGAGTACGCGCTGGCGCTGTCCCGCCTGAACATTTACAGCGACGCGCAGAGCCGGGCACTGCTCGCCGCACCGACCGATGCGCCGGCGCTGGGTCTGGCACGGCTGTCGAGCGATCTCAAGGCCAGCGGCCGCATGATGGCCGACCCCGACTGGTCGCGCCTGTTCGTGTCCGGCCTGGCACCGGCCCGTGACGGGAAGGGCGCGCAATGAAGCTGCCCTCGCGCACGCTGGTGCCGTTGCTGCTGACCGTGTTTGCGCTGCTGCTGGCCGTGTTGAACAACATTTTGCAGGTGCGCGAATACCGGCAACTGGTGGAGTACGAACAGTCGCAGTCGCTGACCGAGCGCCTCGGTGTCGAGCAGTCGGTGCTCGACCTGCACATCGCCAACGACAACCTTCCGCAGTTGCGCCGCATGGTGGCCGAGCTCGGCCTGCGCCCGAACCTGACGCACGCCTACCTGATCGCGCCCGGCGGACGCGTCGTCGGTTCGCTGGCGCGCGCCGACGTCGGGCAGCCGCTGGTCGACAAGGTGATGGACCCGGCCGGCAACCCGCTGCTTGCGTTGAACACGTCCCCTGACCGCTCCTTGCGCATCGAGCGTTCGGCCGACGGCCGGGCTCTGCTGGCCGTGCTGACGCTGGCCGCCGGTCACCGCCTGCTGGTGCGTACCGACCTCGAACTGCCGCTGGCGCAGCGGCTGCACGCGAGCCGGCTCGAACTGTGGCGCCATGCGGCGACCATCCTGCTGTCCGCGCTGCTGCTGGCGCTGTTCCTGCACCTGATCTGGTTCCGTCGCACACAGCGGCTGGTCGATGCGGTGCGCGAGGTCGGCCGCGGGCGGCTCGACACCCGCGTCAGCATCGACGGCCGCGACGAACTGGCGCAGATCGGCAGTGCGATCAACGACATGGCGCTGAAGCTGCAGGCGCAGCACACGGCGCTGCGCGACAGCGAGACGCGCATGCGCGCCGTGTTCGAGCAGGCCGGCGTCGGTGTCGCCCGCATCGACAGCCGGCTGGGACGCTTCGTCGACGTGAACGCGAAGTATTGCGCCATCGTCGGCTACAGCCGCGACGAAATGCTGGCGCTCGATTTCATGCGCATCACCTACCGCGACGATCTGGCGGTCGACCTGCAGCACATGGAGGCGCTCAAGCGCGGCGACATCCGTGAGTTCTCGATGGACAAGCGCCTGGTCCACAAGGACGGTCACATCGTCTGGGTGAACTTCAGCGTGACGCCGCTGTGGGCGCCCGGTGAGGCGCCGGACTACCACATCGCGGTCGTGCAGGACATCACGTCGCGGCACGAGGCGGAGCAGGCGCTCAAGCTGGAGCGCAATCGTCTGCAGGCGGCGGAGCGCATCGCCCGCCTCGGCAGCTGGGAGTTCTATCCGGCGCTCGGGCGCGGCTGGTGGTCTGAGCAGATGTACGAGTTCTTCGGGCTCGATCCGGCTGCCGGCATCCCGCCGATCGACGACTACCTCGCCTGCATTCACCCGGACGACCGGCCGAGCGTGGCGCAGGCCATGCGGCAGATGGCCGAGGCGGCGCCCCACCTTACGCCGACGATCTACCGCACGGCCCCTGAGCGCGGACCGGTCCGCTACCTGCAACCGTCGGCCGAATGCGTCACCGACGCCGCCGGCCGGGTGATCAAGTACACCGGCATGCTGCTCGACGTGAGCGCCTCGGTCGAGGCCGAACAGGCGCTGCGCGCGTCGGAGGAACGCCTGCGCGCGACGCTGGAATACGCGCCGAACGTGGCGGTGCAGTGGTTCGATCGCGACGGTCGCGTGCTGTACTGGAACCACGCCTCGGCAACGCTGTACGGATGGAGCATGGACGAGGCACTGGGGCGCGGCGTCGACGAACTGATGTTCGGCAGCGACGAAGCTCGCGATTTCGTCGAACTGCTGGCGCGCGTCGAGCGCGACAAGGTGCGCATCGGACCGCTCGAATACACGGTGCGCCACCGCAGTGGTACGTTGCGCCAGGTCGAGGCCAGCACCTTTGCCATTCCGGGCCTGCAGGGCGAACCGATCTTCGTCTGCATGGACGTCGACGTGACGGCGCGGCGCAGCGCGGAAAAGGCGGTCGAAAAGGAACGCACCTACCTGCGCACGCTGTTTTCGGCGCTGCCCGATTTCGTCTGGGTGAAGGACATCGAAGGCCGCTACCTGTCGTGCAACCGCATGGTCGAACAGTTCTTCGGCCTGCCGGAGGCCGATCTCGCCGGCAAGACCGACCACGACTTTTTCCCGACCGAGGTGGCGGACCTTTTCCGCGCGCAGGACGAGGAAACCGTGCGCACCGGGCTGCGCAGCATCCATGAATCCACGGTCAGTTCGGACGTGACCGGCGAATGCCTGCGCGTGCAGACGATCAAGGTACCGATGCGCAGCGAGGACGGCACGCTGATCGGCGTGCTCGGCATGGCGCGCAACATCACCGAACTGCGCGATGCGCAGGACGAACTGCGCGCGCTCAACCGCGACCTCGAACAGCGGGTGAGCGAGCGCACGCAGGCGCTCACCGCGGCGATGAAGGAGCTCGAATCCTTTTCCTACGCCGTGTCGCACGACCTGAAGGCGCCGCTGCGCGGCATCGACGGCTACAGCCGCATCCTGATCGAGGACTACGGTGACCGGCTCGACGAGCAGGGGCGACGTTTTCTCGGCAATATCCGCAACGGTGCGTCACAGATGCACGCCCTGATCGAGGACCTGCTGGCCTATTCGCGCATGGAGCGGCGCGCGCTGGAGGCGAGCCGCGTCGATCTGGGCGAGCTGATGCGCAGCGTGCTGACCCGTCGTGCCGACGAGATCGCGGCAGCGTCGGCGCAGATCGTCGGCGAGGTGCCGTCGCTCATCGTGCGCGCCGACCGGCAGGGACTGGACCTGGTGTTGCGCAATCTGATCGACAACGCGCTGAAGTTCAGCCGCGATGCGAAGCCGCCGACCATCACGCTGAGTGCGCGAAGCGAAGGGGAGCGCATCGTGCTGTCGATACGCGACAATGGCATCGGATTCGACATGAAGTACCACGAGCGGATTTTTGAGATATTCCAGCGCCTGCACCGCAGCGAAGAGTTCGCCGGTACCGGCGTAGGCCTGGCGCTGGTGCGCAAGGCGATGCAGCGCATGGGCGGTCGCGTGTGGGCGGAAAGTGCGCCCGGCGAAGGCGCCTGTTTCAATCTGGAGTTTCCTGCATGATCACTGCGGTCAACCAGCAGCAACCCTTCACGCTGCCCATACTGCTGGTCGAGGACAATCCGGTCGACATCGACCTCACCTGTCGCGCCTTTGCGCGCAGCCACCTGCACAACCCGATCAGCATCGCCCGTGACGGCGAGGAGGCGATCGGCCTGATTGACCGCTGGGAGGCGGGCGAGACGCCGCCGTCGCTGATTCTGCTCGACATCAACCTGCCGCGCGTGAATGGCATCGAGGTGCTGCGCCACCTGAAGGCGCATCCGAAGTACCGGCGCATTCCGGTGGTCGTGCTCAGTTCGTCGTCGGAAGACCGCGACCTGCACGACGCCTACGCGCTGGGCGTCAATTCCTTCATCGTCAAACCGGTGGATTTCGATCGTTTCGTCGAGGCGGCGGGACAGATCGAACGCTACTGGTGCGAACTCAACCAGCGTCCGGTGTGATGCGCGTCCTCTATACCGAAGATTCGGAGTTCGACGCCGATCTCACGCAGCGGGCGCTGGCACGCTGCGGGCGCGACATCGAGCTGCAGATCGCGACCACGCTGGCGCGTTCGCGCAGCCTGCTCGAATCCGGGCAGTTCGACCTGCTGCTGACCGACCTCAAGCTGCCGGACGGCACCGGGCTGGAACTGCTCGCCCACGTGCGCGAACAGGGCTGGCCGCTCGCCGTCGTCGTGCTGACCGGCTCGGGCGACGGCGACGCGGCGATCGCCGCGTTGAAGGCGGGTGCCGACGACTACCTGATCAAGCGCGACCAGTATCTGGAACGCCTGCCGCGCGTGATGGAAGCGGCCGTACTGCGCCAGCGCTCGATGAAGGCGCGGCGCGACCGGCCGATACGCGTACTGTCGGCCGCTGCCAGCGGAAACGAACTGGAGCGCATGCGCCGGCACTTGCTGAAGCATGCGCCGCACATCCGGCTCGATGCGGTCGTCCGCGTCGACGACGTTGCGCCCCGCTTGCCGGCCACCGGCGAAGAAGCCGAATTCGACGTGCTGCTGCTCGATGCCGGTCCGCATCCGGCGGACGCGCTTGAACTGGTCCGACGCATCCGGCTGGAGCGCCTGCTGCAGCTGCCCGTGGTCATGATGGCCGGCCGCGAAAGCGAAGAACTCGCGTCCAGCGCACTGCATCTGGGCGTCGATGACTACCTCGTGCAGCACGAGGGCTATCTGTACGAACTGCCGTCCACGCTGGAGAAGGTGCATCGCCGTGCCGAACTGGCGCGCGAGGAGCGGCGCCTGCGCGACACCAACCAGCGCATGGCGCAACTGCTGGCGTCCAGTCCGACCATCGTCTATAGCCTGCGTGTGCTCGATGGCACGGCGCACGCGACCTGGGTGAGCGAGAACGTCAGCCGCATTCTCGGCTACTCGATCGCCGAGGCGATGCAGCCGGGCTGGTGGATCGATCATCTGCATCCGCAGGATCGCGACCGCGCACTCGCCGGCATGGCGACGCTGATGCGTGACGGTCATCTCAGCCACGAATACCGCTTCCGCTGCGGCGACGGCCGCGAGATCTGGGTGCGCGACGAACTGCGGCGGGTCAGCGAGGCAGGCGCACCGGTGGTCGACATCGTCGGCTCGTGGACCGACATCACGGCGAACAAGCGCGCCGCGCTGGTGAACGAGGCGCGCGTCGACGTGCTCGACCGCGTGGTGCAGGTGGCACCGCTGGAATCCGTGCTCGAAACGATCGCGCTGCGCATGCAGGCGATCGAGGCCGACATGCGCGTGTCCATCGTGCTGCTCGACGAAGCCAGCGGTCATCTGCGCAATGGGGCGGCGCCCAGTCTGCCCGATTACTACAACCAGGCACTCGAGGCGCTGCAGCCGGGCGAAGGCGTCGGCTCATGCGGCACGGCGATCTGGAGCGGCGAGCCGGTGCTGGCGGCCGACGTGATGGACCACCCGTACTGGGCGCCCTATGTCGATCTCGCGCGTCGCGTCGGTTTCCGCTCCTGCTGGTCGGTGCCGTTCAAGGACGAGGCCGGTCGCGTGCTCGGCTCCTTCGCCGTCTATCACGACGCCCCCGGCCTGCCCGATGACGAACAGTTCAAGCTCATCGTCGAATTCAGCCGCATCACTGCGCTGGCCGTGCAGAAGGTACGCGCCGGTCGCGCGCTGCGGCAGGCGGCGGCCGTGTTCGAGAGCACGCGCGACGGCGTGTTCATCACCGATCTGGACGCCAGCATCGTCGCCGTCAATCGTGCCTTCACCGACATCACCGGCTACAGCGAATTCGAGGTGCTGGGAAACAATCCGCGCATCCTGCAGTCGGGTCGTCACGAACCGGCCTTCTACAAGGCGATGTGGCGCGCCGTTCTGGACAGCGGCTTCTGGCAGGGCGAGGTGTGGAACCGGCGCAAGAACGGCGAGCTGTATCAGCAGTTGCTGAACATCAGCACGGTGCGTGACGAATCGGGGCAGGCCAGTCATTACGTCGCGGTGATGACCGACATCAGCCAGCTCAAGCGCTCCGAAGCCAAGCTCGATCACCTCGCGCATCACGACCCGCTGACCGACCTGCCGAACCGCCTGCTGCTGCAGTCGCGTGTGCAGCACGCGATCGAGCGTGCCGAACGGCAGCACGAGCACGTCGGGCTGCTGTTCATCGACCTCGACCGCTTCAAGAACGTCAACGACAGCCTGGGCCACCCGGTTGGCGACGAACTGCTGAGCGCCATCGCGCAGCGCCTGCGCGCGCGCCTGCGCGAGGCCGACACGCTGGCACGTCTGGGCGGCGACGAATTCGTGCTGCTGATCGAGAGCATGACCGCGCCCGAGGATGCCGCCCACGTGGCCCATTCGCTGCTCGAACTGATGCGGGCACCGTTCCGCCTCGCCCAGGGGCGCGACATCTACATCGGCGCCAGCATCGGCATCGCCGTCTATCCGGAAGACGGCACCACGGTGACCGAACTGATCCAGCATTCCGACGTCGCGATGTATCAGGCGAAGGAGGCCGGCCGCGGCGCCTTCCGCTTCTACACCGAGGCGATGAGCCGGGCCGCGCAGGACAGACTGCATCTGGATACGCGACTGCGCCGCGCGCTCGAACGTGGCGAATTCCGTCTGCATTACCAGCCGCAGATCGACATGGCGAGCGGCCGCGTCGTCGGGGCCGAGGCGCTGATCCGCTGGATCGATCCGGACGAGGGCATGGTGTCGCCGGCCCGTTTCATTCCGGTGGCCGAGGAAAGCGGCCTCATCGTGCCGATCGGCGAGTGGGTGCTGCGCACCGCCTGTGCTCAGGCGCGTGCCTGGCAGGAGGCCGGCCATGCGCTCAGCATCGCCGTCAACCTGTCAGCGCGCCAGTTGCAGCACGCCGACATGGCGCAGTACCTGTCGGCGCTGATGGCCGAGTCCGGTCTGCAGGCCGGACGGCTCGAATTCGAACTGACCGAATCGATGCTGGCTGACGATCTTCAGCAGACCGAAGAGCGCCTGCGCGCGCTGAAGGCGCTCGGCGTTGCGCTGTCGATCGACGACTTCGGCACCGGCTACTCGTCTCTGGCCTACCTCAAGCGCTTCCCGATCGACGTGCTGAAGATCGACCAGAGCTTCGTGCGCGACATCCCGCAGGACCGCAACGACATGGAGATTGCCGCCACCATCATCGCGATGGCGCACACACTGAAGATGCGCGTGGTCGCCGAAGGCGTCGAAACCGAGGAGCAGCTCGCCTTCCTGAAGGACCGCGAATGCGACGCCTGGCAGGGCTATCTGTGCAGCAAGCCGGTGCCGGCTGAGGAGTTCGAGGCGCGCTTCCTGCGCACCTGAAGCTCTGCGGCCCTGGCCGCGTCGCGGCCAAGGCCGCTCCCACAGGAGACCTGCGCCAGATCTGTGTATCGAGCCAGGACCAAGTTCTGTGGGAGGGGTCTTGACCCCGACAGCAGCCTGCATCGAAGCCTGCGGACTGCCAAGGCCCTGTCGCGGCCAAGGCCGCTCCCACAGGGATCGCGCCCGATTCGCGGGTGGAGCCAGCGCGGGGTTCTGTGGGAGGGGTCTTGACCCCGACGGCAGCGTGCATCGAAGCCCGCGGACTGCGGCGACGGCGTCGAGCTTGAGGCTGCTCCGACCGGATGGGCGCCTGGCCCGCGCTGCGCAGGGCGTGCTCAGAACGGCAGCGCGAGCTGGCCTTCGTCGTGGCCGGTGGGCGCGTCAGCGAGATCTTCCGCCGACAGCAGGTGCCCTGCGCGCACGCCGAGCAGTCTGAACCGACGTTCAAGCGGCATCCGTTTCAGACACAGGCCGGCGTGGCGGCGGATCACCGTTGCATCCGCGGTGTAGGCATCCATCGTGATTTCGCGCGTGACGATGCGGAAGTCGTCCTGCCGCAGTTTCACGCCCACCGATTTCGCGACGACACCTTTGCGTCTGAGGTCGTCGGCCAGCCGCTCGCACAGCCAGGTGAAGATGCCACCCAGTTCCTCGCGGTCGTGTTTCGCGTGCAGGTCGCGTTCGAAGGTGGTTTCACGGCTGATCGATTTCGGGTCGCGGCTGTAGCTGAGCGGGCGCTCGTCGTGCCCACGTGCAGCGGCGGCGAGCCAGGCGCCGTAGCTGCGGCCGAACTGTTCGATCAGCCAGTGCGGCTCGGCGGCCGCCAGCTCGCCGATGGTGCGTATGCCCAGAGATTCGAGCTTCGCGCTCGCCTTCGGGCCGATGCCGTTGATGCGCTTGGCCGGCAGCGGCCAGATGCGGGTGGCGATGTCGGCTTCGGTGATCACCGTCAGGCCGCGTGGTTTTTCGAGGTCGGAACAGATCTTGGACAGCAGCTTGTTCGGCGACAGACCGATCGAGCAGCTGAGCCCGGTCGCCGCGTTCACCGCCTGCTGGATGCGGCTCGCGATCGCCCGCGCGCCGCCGTGCGGGTCGTCGCCGACGGCGTCCTGCGCGCCCGGCTGGTCGGTCAGTTCGAAATAGATCTCATCGATGCCGCGGTCGTCGATTTGCGGCACGTGCGCCAGCACTGTCTGCTTGAACAGCCGCGACATGCGCTTGTACTCGTCGAAGTCGGTCGGCAGCAGCACGGCGTCCGGAGCCAGCGCAGCGGCCTTCATCAGACCGATGCCCGAATGCACGCCGAAGGCGCGCGCCTCGTAGGTGGCGGTGGTGGCCACGCCGCGGCCGACGTAGTCGCGCAGCCGGGCGAAGCGGCGCGTGCCGTCGGCCTGCAGTTCCGGCTGATGCCGGGCACCGCCGCCGACCACCATGGGCTGGCCGCGCAGTTCGGGGTAGCGCAGCAGTTCGACCGACGCGAAGAAGGCGTCCATGTCGAGGTGGGCGATCCAGCGGCGCGGCACAGCGGGGTCCGGATGATCAGCGGGCCGGGGCGGGGCGACTTGCGGCGGGCGGTCGCTCGCCGGCGCGGCTGGCCGCTTCGAGCGCATCGCGCACGGCGTCCATGTCGTGCGCGCGCAGGCCCTCGACCAGCGCGCGCGAGGCATCGCGGCGAGCTTCCGCGTACTGGCGCAGTTCGCGCAACGTAGCCGCCGACGGCGCGGCGGGGCTCAGGTGCAGTTCGCTCAGGTCCTCGAAGCTCTGCTGGTAGGGTTGCGCAACCTCGCTTTCGATCTGCCCGGCAAGGTCGTCGAAGCTGGCGCCATTGCGCTGGGCGTCGCCAATCAGCGTGTTCCAGCGGTGGGCGATGCGGCGGTCGGCGCCGATGAAGTCGCGGATTTCGTCGCGCGCCATCACCTCTTCGCTCCAGCGGTAACGCGGCGCCGGTATCGCGATCACCAGCACGATGACCATCAGCGCCAGCCCGAGGCCGGCCAGCCATTGCCCGGCCGAGGCCACCGGCTGGCGGTAGCGGCCAAGTACGGCGCTGTCGTCCAGTGGGCGCACCAGCGCCGCGCCGGCCAGCAGGCCGGCGACGAAGCCGCCGATGTGGGCGCCGTTGTCGATGCCGGCAATGTTCAGCCCGAGCACGATGGTGACGGCGGCGAACAGGCAGGCGCCCCAGAACAGGCGTACGAATTCGCGCCGGTCCAGCGTGGCACGCTGCTGCCACAGGAAGGAGAGCAGCGCGCCATAGACGCCGAAGATCGCGCCCGATGCGCCGCCCGATACGGCGCGGTCGCCCTGCACGATCAGCGACAGCAGGTTGCCGGTGAGACCGCTGACGAAATAGATCGCGACGAAACGGACCGGCCCGAACATGCGCTCGACCAGGCGACCGCCGTCGAGCAGCGACAGCATGTTCATGCCCAGGTGCAGCAGGCCGAAGTGCAGGAACAGCGCACTGCCCAGCCGCCACCATTCGCCGTCCTTGGTCGCTGGCCCGAAGTTGGCGCCCCAGGCGAGCTGGATGCCGTTGGCCGAATGCCACAGCCCGGCACCGGACAGCAGCATGGCGGCGAACACTGCCAGGTTGGCGACGATGAGCGCCGTCGTCACCGGGATGCGGCGGCGGCGGGCGATCAGCTGGTCGATCAGGGGGAGCGGTGCGACGGTCACGAAAGGCGGGCGTGGTGGTGTTCGATGTGCAACGTATGCGAGGTTAGCACCGGCAGCCGACGGCAACCGTTACCGGCCGGTAACGCTTTCATCTGCGCCGGGCCGGAAATCGGCGAAGCGCTCGGCCAGGAAGTCGACGAAGGCACGTACACGCGCCGACAGCTGGTGGTGCGGCGGCCAGATGGCGTGGATGTCGGCCGCAGTGCCGGCCCAGGGTTCGAGCAGGCGCACGAGCTGGCCGTCGCGCAGCTGCGGTGCGATGTCCCATTCCGAGCGCAGCAGGATGCCGTGGCCGTCCAGCGCCCAGTCGACCGCGATTTCGCCGTGGTTGGTACCGAGCGGTCCGGCCACCTTCACCTTCACTTCGCGCGTGCCGTCGGACAGTACCCAGGTGTTGAAGGCGTCGTCGTTCTCGCGGATGACGATGCAGCGGTGCGCGCGCAGCGCCTGTGGCGTATCCGGTGCGCCGAACGCGGCCACATAGGACGGCGCCGCGCACAGCAGCCGGCGGTTGCGGGCGATGCGCCGCGCATGCACGTGGGTGTCGGGCGGCGGACCGAAGCGGATCGCCAGATCCATGCCGTGGCTTTCGAGGTCGAGCGGGCGGTCGGTCAGGTGCAGCACGACCTCGACTTCGGGCCAGAGCCGCGCGAACTCGGACACCGCTGGCGCCAGATGGCGGCGACCGAAACCGAAGGTGGCATTGATGCGCAGCAGGCCGCTCGGCACCGCCCGGCTGGCGGCGAGCGAGCGTTCGAGCGCGTCGATGTCGCGCAGGATGCGTTCGCCTTCTTCGAGATAGCGCTCGCCCTCGGCGGTCAGGCTGACCCGGCGCGTCGTGCGGTTGAGCAGGCGCACACCGAGCCGCGCTTCCAGCGCCGCCAGCCGCCGGCTCACCGCGGGCGGCGTGACGCCTAGCTGCTGGGCCGCCGCGGCGAGGCTGGGCTGGCGGGCCAGCGCGCTGAAGAAGAGCAGATCGGCGGCGTCTTTCATTAATGACTTGGAAAGCAATGATCGTTTGAATTTCTGATCATTGTAGTTATGGATGGCTTGAATAGCATGGTTGCCATCGATCTCTCCCTGCTCAGTGATGGCTTTCCAAGACCTTCTGATCACGCTTCCGCTCGGCGCCGCGCTGGGCTTCTTCGGCGGCCTGTTCGGCATCGGCGGCGGCGTCATCGCCATTCCGCTGCTGGCGCTCGCCTTCGGCATGGATCAGGCGCTGGCCCAGGGCACGGCGCTGGTGATGATGGTGCCCAATCTGCTCGTCGGCTGGTGGCGCTACCAGCGCCGGCACCCGGTGCCTGTTTCGCGCGTGCTGGCGATTGCCGCCGTCGCCACCGCCACCACCGCCGTGACCGCCCATTTCGCGGCGCGGCTGGACCCGACCCTGCTGCGCGTGCTGTTCGGCGGCTTCATGGCGGCGCTGTCGGTGTCGCTGCTGTGGCGCTCGGTGCCGTCGGCACAGAGCGCTGCACCGCGGCCGCGCGACACGCTGATTCCGCTGGTCGGCGTGGTCGGCGGCAGCAGCATGGGCCTGCTCGGCGTTGGCGGCGGGCTGGTCGCGACGCCGCTGTTCGTGCGTCTGTTCGGCCAGCGGCAGACGGTGGCGCAGAGCCTCGCGCTGGCGCTGGTGACGCCGAGCGCCGTCGTCGCGCTGGCCAGCTACGCACAGGCGCACAAGGTCGACTGGAGCATGGGGCTGCCGCTGGCCGCGGGCGGGCTGTTCACGGTGGCGGCCGGCGTTGCGCTGGCGCACAGGCTGCCGGAGCGGCAGATGCAGAAGCTGTTCGCGCTGCTGCTGATGGCCACCGCGGTCGCGATGGCCGTGCAGTAAGGGCGGTCGGTTCCGAGGGGCGGCGGCTTCAGCCCTCGAAACTGCTGCGGTCGAGCACGTCGCCGACCAGTTCGAGCCGCAGCAGCGGGTCGCGCATTTCCATCAGCCGCTGTTTGTCGTCCGGCTGCAGCGGCAGCAGTTCGCACCAGCGGTTGGCGACCCAGCCCGCGTTGTCGAAATGCTTCGGTGTATCCGACGGCGTGAATTCGGATGCGGTCAGCGCGTCGAGCACGCGTACCAGAGCGGCCGCGACGTAGGTGAGGTCGGGCGGCACGGCGCAGGGCGGGTCGGCCGGAATGTCCTCGACGTCGGCCATCCACAGTCCGTGCGGCGTCTGCGAACTGGCGGTGACGCGGAAGCGCGTGCTGCCGCGGGTGAATATTTCGTACAGCCCGGGCTGCGGTTGCGCGAAGTGGGTAATCACCGCTCGCGTGCCGACGGCGTGAAAGCGCTCGGGCGCCGGCGCGCCAGCGCGCATCACTTCGTTGCCCTGGATCAGCGACACGACGCCGAAGGGCGTGCCGGCGCGGTGGCACTTCTTGATCATGTCGAGGTAGCGCACCTCGAAGATGCGCAGCGGCAGCAGGCCGTCCGGAAACAGCACGGTGCCCAGCGGGAACAGCGGAATGGCTTGGTCGGTCAGCGTGGTCGTCATGAGCGGGCCTGCTGGGTGGTCGGCGTGCGGCAGGTGATGCCATCGAGTTCGGCGGCGAAGCTGGAAACTTCGCGCTGCAGGTGCCGGCGCTGCGCGTCGGTCAGCGAAGCCGACAGTTCGCTCAGCGCCTGCGCGGCGCGCGCCCGGTTGTCGCGGAAGGCCTGGGCGTAGCCCGGCGTCCAGTGTCTTTCGGGTGCGACGAACATGGCCTCGAGTTCGCGCCTGAACGCATCCGGTGCGAGGTCGGTGCGCGCCAGCAGATCGGCCATCGCAGCCTGCCAGCGGCGCCGGCTTTCCAGACTGTCGTCGCTGCGACTGCGCACCTCGCGCGCCCAGCGGTCGACGATGTCGCGCTGTGCCGGCGTGAGCCGGCCGATCCAGTTCTCGATGCGTTCGCGCAGCCGCGTGCTGCGCTCGCGCACGATGTCTTCCGCGGACGGCTCGACCCAGTCCTTCACGTATTCGCGGGTATTGCGTTCGAAGCGGCGCTTCAGTGCGGCGATCTGCTCCGGCTTCGCGCCGGCGACCAGCGGCCCGATTTCGCGCGCGGCTTCGCTGGCGGCGGTGCGGGCGAAGCCGAGCACGGTGTCGATGTGAGCGTCGATGCGCGCCACGTCGGCACCGGCGCGCAGATCGGCATCGACCTGCCTCAGCCAGCCGGCGTAACCCGGCAGCTGGCTGCTGCAGTGCCAGTCCACCCAGCGCGTCAGCGCCGGCTGCACGGCGGCGCGCTGCGTGCTGTTCAGCGGCAGGTAGTCGTCCAGTCGCCAGGCGATCAGCCGGTCGAGCTGGTTGTAGCCGACCTGCACCATGCTGCAGGCGGCAAGCAGCACGGTGGTCAGAAAAAGCAGCAGGAGGCGTCGCCAGTCGGCCATTGCAATGTCGGGATGAGGGCTGCGCGATCGGGCACAGGATGGACTCTAGACCCGTATCGCGGCCACGGGTTCGTGCGAAACCTTTTTCCGCCGGCCTGCTCACAGAGCGAACGCCGCCGCCTACAATCGCGCCCATGACCCGACCGCGCCTGTCGATCCGCTCCCTGCGCCGCCTGCTGGCCTTGTCGTCGACGCTGCTGCTGGCGGCCTGCGGCGAGGTATGGAACGACCCCTACCCGGCGGCCGAGAGCGGACAGAACATCCTCTACACCGCTTTCACCGACCGGCCGAAGCACCTCGATCCGGTGCAGTCGTACAGCGAGAACGAAATCACCTTCACGGCGCAGATCTACGAAGCACCGCTGCAGTATCACTACCTGAAGCGCCCGTTCGAACTGGTTACCGCGACCGCCGAGGCGATGCCGTTGCCGCGCTTCTACGACGCATCGGGCCGCGAACTGCCGGCCGACGCGCCGGCCGCCGATATCGCCGAGTCGGTGTATGAGATCCGCATCAAGCCGGGCATCCGCTACCAGCCGCACCCGGCACTGGCGCGCGACGACGCCGGCAACTACCTGTATCACGAGGGCGGCCCCGGAGAGCGGCGCACGCTGTACGACTTCGAGCGGACCGGCACGCGCGAACTGGAAGCGGCCGACTACATCTACCAGATCAAGCGCCTGGCGCACCCGGGCCTGCATTCGCCGGTGTTCGGGCTGATGAGCGACTACATCGTCGGTCTGAAGGAATACGGCGACACGCTGAAGGCGGCGGCGAAGTCGCTGCCGCCGGGCGGCTGGCTGGATCTGCGCAAGCACGAGCTCGCCGGGGTCGAACTGGTGGACCGCCACACCTACCGCATACGTCTCAAGGGCAAGTACCCGCAGTTCCTGTACTGGCTGGCCATGCCCTTCTTCGCGCCGGTGCCGTGGGAAGCCGACCGCTTCCATGCGCAGCCGGGCATGGCGGAGCGCAACCTGACGCTGGACTGGTATCCGATAGGCACCGGCCCCTACATGCTGAGCCAGAACGACCCGAACGCGCGCATGGTGCTGACGCGCAATCCTAACTTCCGCGACGAAACCTATCCCTGCGAAGGGGAGGAGGGCGATCGCGAGGCCGGACTGCTGGCCGACTGCGGCAAGCGTCTGCCGCTGGTCGATCAGGTCGTGTTCACGCGCGAGAAGGAACAGATTCCGTACTGGAACAAGTTCCTGCAGGGCTATTACGACGCCTCCGGCATCAGTTCCGATTCCTTCGATCAGGCGGTGCAGTTCGGCCAGACCGGCGAGGTGAACCTGAGCGACGACATGAAGGCGCAGGGCATACGGCTGCAGACCTCGGTGTCCACCTCGACCATGTACATGGGCTTCAACATGCTGGACCCGGTGGTCGGCGGCATGGGCGAGCGCGGGCGCAAGCTGCGTCAGGCCATCGGCATCGCACTCGACCAGGAGGAGTTCATTTCCATCTTCCAGAACGGCCGCGGACTGCCGGCGCAGTCACCGCTGCCGCCCGGCATCTTCGGTTACCGCGACGGCCGCGAAGGCATGAACGCCTTCATGTACGACTGGGTGGACGGCGAGCCGCGGCGCAAGCCGATCGAGGCGGCGAAGACCTTGCTGGCCGAAGCGGGCTGGCCGGGCGGGCGCGATGCGAAGACCGGCGAGCCGCTGGTGATCAATCTGGACACCACCGGCACCGGCCTCGGCAGCAAGGC
Source organism: Methyloversatilis discipulorum (assembly GCF_000385375.1). Lineage (NCBI taxonomy): Bacteria > Pseudomonadati > Pseudomonadota > Betaproteobacteria > Nitrosomonadales > Sterolibacteriaceae > Methyloversatilis > Methyloversatilis discipulorum. The sequence goes on along the minus strand of NZ_ARVV01000001.1, from coordinate 2,904,652 downwards.
GCGCATCGACTGGCTCACCAAGCAGTTCGACAAGCTGGGCGTGCAGCTGGTGGTGCGCAGCACCGACTACAACCGCTTCCAGGACAAGATACGCAAGGGCGCTGCCCAGCTCTTCTTCTGGGGCTGGAACGCTGACTACCCGGATCCGGAGAACTTCCTCTTCCTGCTCTACGGCCCGCAGTCCAAGGTGAAGGTGCAGGGCGAGAACGCGGCCAATTACGAGAGCGCCGAATTCGACCGCCTGTTCGAGCGGATGAAGGCGATGGACAACGGCCCGGAGCGCCAGGCCATCCTCGACCGCATGCTCGAAGTGCTGCGCCACGACGCGCCCTGGGTGTGGGGTTACCACCCGAAGAGCTACGGGCTGGAACACAGCTGGGTGTTCAACCGCAAACCATCGACCGTGGCCAACAACACGATGAAATACACCCGCATCGATCCGGCGCTGCGTGAGGCGAAACGCGCCGAATGGAACCGTCCGGTGCGCTGGCCGCTGTTCGCCTTCGCCGCGCTGCTGCTCGCGCTGGTTTGGCCCGCCTGGCGCCACTGGAAGCGCTCGGAACAGGCGCGTGCGGTGGGAGCGGGCACATGATCGCCTACATCATCCGCCGCCTGCTCTATGCCATCCCGATTCTTATAGGGGTGAACCTGATCACCTTCGTGCTGTTCTTCGTCGTCAATTCGCCGGACGACATGGCGCGCATGCAGCTCGGCGCCAAGCGGGTGACGCCGGAGGCGATCGAGAAATGGAAGGCCGAGCGCGGCTACGACCGGCCGCTGGTGTGGAACGCCGATGCGGCCGGACTGGCTAAGGCGACCGACACGATACTGTTCGACAAATCGATGCGCATGTTCGTGTTCGACTTCGGTCGCGCCGACGACGGCCGCGACATCGCGCTGGAGATCGGCAACCGCATGGGGCCCAGCCTCGCCATCGCGATACCGACCTTCCTGCTCGGCCTGTTCGTCACGGTGAGCTTCGCGCTGCTGCTGGTGTTCTTCCGCAACACCGCGCTCGACGTCGGCGGCGTCGTGCTGTGCGTCGCGGCGATGTCGATCTCCGGCCTGTTCTACATCATCGGCGGCCAGTATCTGGTCAGCAAGGTGTGGAACCTGGTGCCGATTTCCGGCTACGCGCCCGGACTGGACGCCGGCAAGTTCCTGATACTGCCGGTGCTGATCAGCGTGGTCGGCGGCATCGGTTCGTCGGCGCGCTGGTACCGCACGCTGTTTCTAGAAGAGATCAACAAGGACTACGTCCGCACCGCCCGCGCCAAGGGGCTGTCGGAACTGCGTGTGCTGTTCCGCCACGTGCTGAAGAACGCGATGATCCCCATCCTGACCGGTGTGGTCGTCGTGATCCCGCTGCTGTTCATGGGCTCGCTGCTGCTGGAGAGCTTCTTCGGCATCCCGGGCCTGGGCAGCTACACGATAGACGCGATCAACTCCCAGGACTTCGCGGTCGTGCGCTCGATGGTGTTCATCGGCTCGGTGCTCTACATCGTCGGCCTGCTGCTGACCGATATTTCGTACACGTTGGTCGACCCACGCGTGAGACTGAACTGATGGCCGACCTTATTGGCGTGAAACCGGTCTTCCTCTGGTCCGACCTCCTGCTGTGGGCGCTGGTCGCCGGCGCCGTGCTGCTGGCCATGTACTGCCGCAGTCAGGACTACCTGCGACGCGCCTGGCGGCGGGTCGGCGAATCGGCGGCGGCGATGGCCTCGGTCACGGTACTGGCGGTATTCGTCGCGGTCGGCCTGCTCGATTCGCTGCACTACCAGCCGCGCCTGCCGGCGCAGCAGGGCAGCAGCGAAATCCAGTACGCGCCGGAAGTGCTGTCGGCCCTCGACGCGCTGTTCGCCGACCTCAGGCTGAACAAGGAAAAGACCTATTCGGCGCCGCTGGCCACGCACGGCTTCGCCAAGGAAACGATGGAGCGCGACGGCGTGCAGACGCGCGACTATCCGCGCCTGCTGTTCGGCGGCGCCCACCTCGACGATCTGTCGCAGCATGAGGCCGACCTGCGCAGTCGCGCGCTGTCGGGCGCGCTCAAGGGCGCCGTGCTGTGGGCGGCGTTCACCGGCCTCGTCGCCGGCCTGCTCGCGCTGGCGCAGCGGCGCAGCTATGCCGACACCTGTCGCGCGGTATGGCGACCTCAGCTGTCGGCCGAGCGAACGATCGCCTGGCGCGCCGTCTTCGTCACCGCCGCCGTGCTCTGTGTGCTCGGCGGCGTCATCGCCGCCTGGGCCGACGGCTACCACGTGTTCGGCACCGACAAGGTGGGGCAGGACGTGCTCTACCTGTCGCTGAAATCGGTGCGTACCGCGCTGCTGATCGGCACGCTGACCACGCTGGTGACGCTGCCACTGGCGATCGCGCTCGGCCTGATCGCCGGTTTCCGTGGCGGCTGGTGGGACGACGCGATCCAGTACTTGTACACGGTGCTGAACTCCATCCCCGGCGTGCTGCTGATCGCCGCCATGGTGCTGATGATGCAGGTGATCATCGACACCCACCCGGAGTGGTTCGAAACCGCCGCCGAGCGTGCCGACGCGCGCCTGCTGGCGCTGTGCTTCATCCTCGGCCTGACCTCGTGGACCGGTCTGTGCCGGCTGCTGCGCGCCGAGACGCTGAAGCTGCGCGAACTCGATTACGTGCAGGCGGCGCGCGCCTTCGGTGTCAGCGATGCGCGCATCATGGCGCGCCACGTGCTGCCCAACCTGATGCACATCGTGCTGATCGCGCTGGTGATGGATTTCTCCGGCCTGGTGCTGTCGGAGGCCGTGCTGTCCTACATCGGCATCGGCGTCGACAGCTCGATGAACAGCTTCGGCACGATGATCAACGCCGCGCGCCTCGAACTGTCGCGCGAGCCGGTCGTGTGGTGGTCGCTGGCCGCTGCCTTCGTGCTGATGCTGGCGCTGGTGCTGGCCGCCAACCTGTTCGCCGACGCGGTGCGCGACGCCTTCGATCCGCGCTTCCAGTGGCGGGCGCGCCGCACGCTGCGGAGGGTGCCGGCATGAACGCACCGCTGCTCGAAGTGCGCGGCCTGACCGCCGAACTCGACACGCCGGCCGGCATCGCGCGCGCCGTCGATGCGCTCGACTTCGACGTGCGCGCCGGCGAAACGATGGCGCTGCTCGGCGAATCCGGCTGCGGTAAGTCGATGACCGCGAACGCGCTGATGCGGCTGCTGCCCGACGTCGGCTACATCGCCGGTGGCAGCGTGCGACTGTCCGGCCGCGAACTGACGGCGCTGACCGAGGCCGACATGCGCCAGGCGCGCGGCCGCGACATGGCGATGATTTTCCAGGAGCCGGGCACCAGCCTGAATCCGGTGCTCACCGTGATGCAGCAGATTGGCGAGGTACTGTCGCTGCACCGCGGGCTGCGCGGCGCGGCGGCGCGCGCGCGCGCGCGCGAACTGCTGGCCGCGGTCGGCATTCCGGACGCGGCGCGCCGGCTCGACGAATATCCCTTCCAGTTTTCCGGCGGCATGAAGCAGCGCGTCATGATCGCGATGGCGCTGGCCGGCGAGCCGAAACTGCTGATCGCCGACGAACCGACCACCGCGCTCGACGTGACGATACAGGCACAGGTGCTCGACCTTCTGGCGAGGCTGCAGCGCGAACAGGGCATGGCGCTGCTGCTGATCACGCACGACCTCGGCGTCGTTGCGCGCATGGCGCATCAGGTGGGCGTCATGTACGCCGGCCAGCTGATCGAGCGCGCGCCGCGCGCGGCCTTCTTCGCGCAGCCGGCGCATCCGTATTCGCAGCTGCTGTTCGCCGCCTTGCCGGACACCTCACGGCGGGGCGAGCTCGCCACCATCCGCGGTTCGGTGCCGCCGCTGACCTCCGATTTCCGCGGTTGCCGCTTCGCCGAGCGCTGCCCACGGGCCTGGGCACGCTGCCACGACGAGGCGCCGGCCTGGCAGACGGCGGGCGAGGGCCAGCAGGTGCGTTGCCACCTGTACGACCCGGCCGAGGCGGGCCGCGGTTCACAGCACGTCGCACCGTCCGCCGGTGCCGCCGAAGCCGCGCAGGCGGGCGAGGCGCAGCCGCTGCTGAGCGTGCGCGAGCTGAAGGTGCACTTCCCCATCCGCCGCGGCATCCTGCAGCGCACGGTGGGCCACGTGCGTGCGGTCGATGGCGTTTCGCTGGACATCCGCGCCGGGCGCACGCTGGCGCTGGTCGGCGAATCCGGCTGTGGCAAGACCACCGCCGGCAAGGCCGTGCTGCGACTGATCGATCCGACCGCCGGCAGCGTGACGCTGGGCGGTCAGGATGTCGGCGCCGCATCGGGCTTGGCATTGCGCGAACTGCGGGCGCAGATGCAGATGGTGTTCCAGGACCCGTACGGCTCGCTGAACCCGCGCATGCGGGTCGGCGAAATCATCGCCGAGGGCATGTCGGCGCTGAAGCGCGCCGGCGGTGACGAGGCGGTGCGCGCACTGCTCGAACAGGTGGGCCTGCGACCGGACATGGCCGATCGTTACCCGCACGAATTCTCCGGTGGCCAGCGCCAGCGCATCGCGATCGCGCGCGCGCTCGCGGTGCAGCCGCGACTCATCGTGTGCGACGAACCGACCTCGGCACTCGATGTGTCGGTGCAGGCGCAGATACTGAATCTGCTGCGCCGGCTGCAGCGCGAACTGGAGCTCGCCTACCTCTTCATTACACACAACATCGCGGTGGTCGAGCACCTGGCGCACGACGTCGCGGTGATGTATCTGGGGCGGATAGTCGAGAGCGGTTCGGTCGATCGCGTGCTGCGCGCGCCGCGTCATCCCTACACGCAGGCGCTGCTGTCGGCGGTACCGCGCATCGATGGCGCGCAGCAGCCGCAGAAGCTGGCGGGCGATCTGCCGTCGCCGGCCAGTCCGCCGTCCGGCTGTGCTTTCCACCCGCGCTGTCCGCGTGCGCAGGCGCGATGTTCGACCGAGCTGCCGCCGCTGGCGGGCGAGGACGACCGTCAGGCCGTGGCCTGCTGGTATCCGGACTGAGCGCGGTCGACGCAAGGAGGAAACGATGACATTTCCGGCTATCGCGGGCCTGCGCCTGCCACTGATCCAGGCGCCGATGGCCGGTGTGCAGGATCACCGGCTTGCCGCTGCCGTGTCGAACGCAGGCGGTCTCGGTTCGCTGCCGGCCGCCATGCTGGGTGCGGACGCTTTGCACGATCAGCTGAGCGCGCTGCAGGCGCTCACCGACCGGCCGATCAACGTCAATTTCTTCTGTCATGTGCAGCCGTCGCCGGACGCGGCGCGCGAGGCTCGCTGGCGCGCTGCGCTTGCGCCGTATTACGCCGAGTTCGATGTCGATCCGGCGCAAGTGTCGGCCGGGCCGGGGCGCATGCCTTTCAGTGCCGACATGGCCGATGTGCTCGAAGCCTTTCGTCCGGCGGTCGTCAGTTTCCACTTCGGGCTGCCGGCGGCCGATCTGCTGGCGCGGGTCAAGGCCTGGGGCGCGTGCGTGCTGGGCTCCGCCACCACGGTGGCCGAGGCGCGCTGGCTCGAGGCGCACGGCGCCGATGCGATCATCGCGCAGGGGCTGGAGGCGGGCGGTCACCGCGGACATTTCCTGTCCGACGATCTGAGCGAACAGCTCGGCACCTTTGCGCTGCTGCCGCAGGTGGTGCGCGCGGTGTCGCGCCCCGTCATCGCCGCCGGCGGCATTGCCGACGCCCAGGGCGTGGCGGCCGCGATGGCGCTGGGGGCGAGCGCGGTGCAGGTCGGTACCGCCTATCTGTGCTGTCCCGAGGCGACGACCTCGGCCGTGCATCGCGCGGCGCTGGGCAGCGAGGCGGCACGTCACACCGCGCTGACCAATGTGTTTTCCGGGCGACCGGCGCGTGGCATCGTCAATCGAGCGATGCGCGAACTGGGGCCGATCAGCGCCGACGCGCCGACGTTTCCGCTCGCCACGGCGGCGATGGCGCCGCTGCGTGCGCGCGCCGAAGCGGCCGGAAGCGGTGATTTCTCGCCGCTGTGGTGCGGCCAGAATGCCGCCGGCTGCCAGCCGGTGCCCGCGGCCGAACTGACGCGGCTGCTGTCGGCAGGCTTCGCGCTCTGAGCGTGCGTCGGGCGGCCGGGCGCACGCAGCTGGGGGCTGCTATTTCTTCGGTGCCGGCTTCTTTGCCGCAGGTTTCTTCACCGGAATGACGGCCTTCTTCTTGGCGGCAGGCGCGGCAGTTTTCTTCTGCACTGCCGGTTTCACCGCCTTGTTGCCGGATGGCGGCGTGATCGGCACGTTCACCCAGCGTCCATTCCGCTTGACCCGCTTGTACTTCGGCTTGGTCACGCCCAGACGCGGCGCCTCTTCGGCGTTGCCTGCACCGTCAAGCGACAGGCTGCTGTTCTCGTCGGGCACCAGCAGCGTGGTGCCCGGACCGATCTTCACTGTCGGTGACAGGCCGTTGAAGCGGCGCAGCCGCCACTCGGTCACCCCGAAGCGGCGGATGACGGTGGCCAGCGTTTCCTTCGGACCCAGCGTATAGGTGCGCCACGGCGCACCGGCTGCCGGTGCGGCATCGGCGTCACGGTTGCTGAGGTTGGACATGAAGGTGTCGACTGCGTGCGACGGCAGCACCAGCTGCGCACCGCCTTCGCCAGCGCGGATGACCGGCCGCTTGTGCTGCGGGTTGAGCGCCTTGATCTCGGCCACCGGCACGTCGGCCAGTCGCGCCGCAGTGGCCAGATCCATGGTCGGCGCTTCGGCCACCAGCGTGAAGTAGGGCTTGTTCTCAACCGTATCGAGTTCGATGCCGAACAGTTCCGGCTGGGCAATGATGTTCTTCAGCGCCTGCAGCTTGGGCACGTAGTGCCGCGTTTCGTTGGGCATGTTCAGCGAGGCGTAGTCGGTCGGCAGGCCGGCCGCCTGATTGCGCATGACCGCGCGACCGACCGCGCCTTCACCCCAGTTGTACGAGGCGAGCGCCAGGTGCCAGTCGCCGTGCATTTCGTAGATACGCTGCAGATATTCGAGCGCCGCCGCTGTCGAGGCGACGATGTCGCGACGGTCGTCGCGCTGCGCGTTCTGTTCCAGGCCGTAGAGCTTGCCGGTCGACGGGATGAACTGCCACACGACGGGATGAACTGCCACAGCCCGGACGCCTTGGCGACCGACAGCGCCTCCGGGTTGTAGGCGCTTTCCACCATGGGCAGCAGCGCCAGTTCGGTCGGCAGGCCGCGCTTCTCGATTTCCTCGACGATGTGGAACATGTAGCGGCGGCCGCGCTCGGTCATCCGCCGGAAGTAGTCCGGGCGGTTCAGGTACCAGGCCTGGTGCTCCGCCACCAGCGGGTGGTCCAGATCGGCCATGCCGAAACCCTTGCGGATGCGTTCCCACAGGTCGTCCGGCGGCACGGTGAGGTCGATCGGCCTGATCGCTTCTTCTTCATTGGCGATCACTTCGGTCGGTTGCGGAAAGGGAATCGGCTCCGCCTTGCCCGGCTTGATGCCAGGCGTGGTACGGGCGGGGGCCTCCGGGGTTCGACGTGCTGCCGGGCGTTCGACCGTGCGGGCACCAGCCGAAGCGCCCGGGGGCTCGGCCGGTTCTTCGGGCACGACGCCCGTGGCCGCGCAGCCGGCGAGCGTTGCGGCCGCCAGCACGAGCAGCGAACGGCGCAGCAGGGAAACGATGAAATGCGGCATTGCGGCGAAAGAGCCAAACCCCGAATGCTAGCCAGCCTGAGCGGCCAGCGTCAAACCTTGCTGTCGGGGCGGGGTTGAAGGAGTGCGGATTGACCGCACGTCGCGGACGGGGTTCGTCGGTATTGTCCTATGGCTTTGTAAGGTTATGATGGCGAATAAAAAAAGGGTGTGTCCATGAAAGCGCTGGTCATCGAAGATTCCCAGACAGGGCTCGCTGTCGTCAGCCAGCATCTGGAGCGGATGGGGATACTGCCTATTGCCGCCACCGACGGAGAGAGTGGTGTGGCGGCGTTCCGCCAGCACAATCCGGACATCGTGCTGCTCGACGTGGTGCTGCCGGGCATGGACGGCTACGAAGTCGCGCGCCGCATCCGCGCCATCGAGCAGTCGGGCGAATGGACACCCATCATCTTCCTGACCGCGCGCACGGCCGATACCGATCTCGTGCAGGGCATCACTGCCGGCGGCGACGACTATCTTTTCAAGCCGATCAGCGAAGTGGTGCTCGCCGCCAAGGTGCGTGCGATGCAGCGCATCCTGCAGATGCGTTACTCGCTGGTGGTGCTGACGCGCAAGCTCGACGCTGCCAACCAGGAACTCACCCGCCTCACCTCGCTCGACGGCCTGACCGGCCTCTCCAACCGTCGCCATTTCGACGAAACGATGCTGCGCGAGTGGCGCCGTGCGGCGCGCTACAAGCGTCCGCTGTCGCTGGTGCTGGTCGATGTCGATCATTTCAAGCAGTACAACGACACCTACGGCCATCTGGCAGGCGACGAGTGTCTGAAGACGGTGGCCAGTGCATTGCAGGCGGTGTCGCGCCGGCCGAGCGATCTGGTGGCGCGCTATGGTGGCGAGGAATTCGCGCTGGTGCTGCCGGAGACCGATCTGTCCGGCGCGCGCAGCGTGGCCGAAGGCCTGTGCGACGCGATCCGTGCGCTGCAGCTGCCGCACGCGGCTGCGGCGTCGGGCCACGTGACGATCAGCGTCGGCGTGGCCAGCCTGATGCCGGGCAACGGCGCCGGCGGCCCGCAGAACCTGATCGCCGAAGCCGACCTCGCGCTCTACGCGGCGAAGTCGGGTGGGCGCGATCGCGTGGGTTTCAGACAGGTCGAGACCGTCGCGGGCTGACGCCCGCGCAGGCCGGCGATTTCAGAACACGTTCTTCCATTCACGCAATACCGCGAACACCTCGACCGGGCTGTCCAGTCTGCGGCCTGCGCGCGCTTCCGCCGCGCGGATGACCGCCGGCTCGCGAGCACGCAGGAAGGGGTTGGTCGCCAGTTCGTCGGCCAGAGCGCTCGGCACGCTTGGCAGACCGGCCTCGCGCTGCTTCGCCACGCGGCGGATGCGCGCCAGCAACGCCTGATTGTCCGGTTCGACCGCCAGCGCAAAGCGAAGATTGGCCTGCGTGTATTCGTGCGCGCAGTACACACGGGTGTGCAGCGGCAGCGAGGCAAGCCGCGACAGCGAGTGCCACATCTGTTCCGCGCTGCCCTCGAACAGCCGCCCACAGCCGGCGGCGAACAACGTGTCGCCGCAGAACAGCAGGTCGCCGCCGACGTAGGCGATGTGGCTGCGCGTGTGACCGGGCACTTCCAGCACGGCGAAGTTGGCCGCGAGCGCGGGCAGGGCGACGCGCGATCCTTCGCGCACCACCTCGTCGATGTGCTCGATGCGCTCGTCGGCCGGGCCGAACACGCGGGCGCCGGTGCGCCGTTTCAGTTCGCCGAGGCCGCCGATGTGGTCGGCGTGGTGATGGGTGATCAGGATGGTGTCCAGGCGCAGCGAATGTTCGTCGAGTGCGGCCAGCACCGGGGCGGCATCGCCCGGATCGACCACCAGCGCCCGGTCACCTGCGGCGGCGAGCCAAAGATAGTTGTCGCCAAATGCGGGGATCGGATATATCTTCATCCGCCCGATTCTGGCGGCTGGGCTCTGCGTTGACAATGCACCGGCCACGATCCGCCCGCCCCACGCCTCTTGCCCATGTCGATTCCCGGTCTGCACGAATGGTTGGACACGCCGCAGGGACAGTATGTCCAGCGCTGGGAGCACGCGCGGGTCGACCAGATCGTGGCCGACGTGTTCGGCTACAACGCGGTGCAGATCGGGCTGCTGGAACACGACTACCTGCGCGCCAACCGGATGCCGTTCAAGCTCTATTGCGAGGACGCGAAGCCGGGCCCGCCGCGGGCGCTGATCTGCGATCCGGTGCAGTTGCCGTTTGCGGCGACCAGTGTCGATCTGGTCGTGCTGCCGCACGTGCTCGAATTCGCCAGCGATCCGCACGCGGTGCTGCGCGAGGTCGAACGCGTGCTGGTGCCGGAGGGGCAGGTGCTGGTGACCGGCTTCAATCCGTTCAGCCTGTGGGGGGCGCGACGGCGCCTGCGCGAGCGCGACCCTTTCCCGTGGAATGGCGACTGGCTGTCGGTGCCGCGCCTGCGCGACTGGTTCAAGCTGCTCAGCCTGGACACCCAGGCCGGCTGCTTCGGCTGTTACTGCCCGCCGGTACTCAGCGAGAAATGGCTGGCGCGCTGGCACTTCATGGAAACCGCCGGCGATCGCTGGTGGCCCTTTCTCGGTGGCACCTACGTGCTGCAGGGAATCAAGCGCGTGCGCGGCATGCGTCTCATCATGCCGACCTGGCGCGACCGCCGGGCGGCCGCGCGCGCGCTGGCAACCGTCAGCCCGCGTGCGCAGAAGGACAAGGCGGCGGGGCAGTGACGCACCGCCACCTCGATTACGGAGCATTCATTGGAAGAAGTCATCATCTATACCGACGGCGCCTGCAGCGGCAATCCGGGCCCGGGCGGCTGGGGCGCGCTGCTGAAGAGCGGCGCGCACGAGAAGGAAATGTCGGGCGGCGAACTGTCGACCACCAACAACCGAATGGAACTGATGGCGGTGATCGAGGCACTGAACGCACTGAAGAAACCGGTGCGCGCGGTGGTCTATACCGACTCGCAGTACGTGCAGAAGGGCATCAGCGAGTGGATACACGGCTGGAAGCGCAAGGGCTGGAAGACGGCCGCCGGCGATCCGGTCAAGAACGTGGACCTGTGGAAGGCGCTCGACGCCGCGGCCGGCGTGCATCAGGTCGAATGGAAATGGGTGAGGGGTCACGCCGGTCACCCGGAGAACGAACGCGCCGACCGGCTGGCCCGGGACGCCATCCCGGCCCGTCGTTGATCGCTGTCAGCGAACTGCAAGTTCTGGCCGGTACAATGCGGCCCGCCTCAAGGAGCCGCCTTTCCCCATGATTCGCCAGATCATCCTCGATACCGAAACCACCGGACTGGAGTGGCAGAACGGCGACCGGCTGATCGAAATCGGCTGCGTCGAACTGGTCGGGCGCAAGCGCACCGGCCGTCGGCTGCACATGTACGTGAATCCGGAGCGCGAGGTGCCGGAGGGCGCGGTGGCGGTGCACGGCATCACCACCGACTTCCTCGCCGACAAACCGAAATTCCGCGACGTGGTCGATGAGTTCGTCGATTTCGTGCGCGACGCGGAACTGGTCATCCACAACGCAGCCTTCGACGTCGGCTTCCTCGACAACGAACTGAATATCGTCGGCCGGCCGCCGTTGCGCGAAACCTGCGTGTGGCCGGCGATCGATACCGTGCGCATGGCGCGCGACATGTTCCCGGGCAAGCGCGCCAACCTCGACGCGCTGTGCGAGCGCTTCGGCATCGAGAACTCGCACCGTGAGTTCCACGGCGCGCTGCTCGACGCGGAACTGCTGGTCGAGGTCTATCTGGCGATGACCCGGGGTCAGGAAAGCCTGATCATCGACCTCGAACCGGAGACCTCCGCGGTGCGTGCTGCCGCGGCGGCGCGCCCGCGTGGTGCATTGCGTCGGGTGCAGGCAAGCGAGGCTGAACGGGCCGAACACGAACGCGTGCTGGCCGAGATCGACAAGGCCAGCGGCGGCGCCACGGTCTGGCGCAAGCTCGAACCGGTGCAAGCCGGATGAATACAGGGTCGGCCGGCAGACCCGAAGCCGAGGCAGGTTTCTTGCTTCAGCGGCCGGACATTTCCGGATGCGTCGCCAACCCGGTGACGCGGTCCGGGGACAATGAACCATTACAGGAGACCCCCGAATGAGCGCGCAGAAAATCCCCGCCACACTGATCCCCGGTGACGGCATCGGACCGGAAATCATGGAAGCCGCGCTGGCGGCGCTCGAAGCGGTGGGGGCTCCGTTCGAGTGGGAAGAGATGCCTGCCGGCATGGGGGCGCTGAAGAACGAGGGCGACCCGCTGCCGGCCAAGACGCTGGACAGCATCCGCCGTACAAGGCTGGCACTGAAGGGGCCGCTGGAAACCCCGGTCGGCGGCGGTTTCCGCTCGATCAACGTGCGCCTGCGCGAGGAGTTCAAGCTGTACGCCAACATCCGCCCGGCGCGCACGCTGATCCCGGGTGGCCGTTACGACAACATCGACCTCATCGTCTGCCGCGAGAACCTCGAAGGCCTGTACATGGGCTACGAGCACTTCATCCCGATCGAGGGCGACCCGCACGCGGTGGCGATGTCGACCGGCGTGAACACCCGCCAGGGCGCACGCCACATCCTTGAATACGCCTTCGAACACGCGATCGCGCTCGGCCGCAAGAAAGTGACCGTGGTGCACAAGGCCAACATCATGAAGGCGCTGACCGGCATCTTCCTGGAGACGGCCGAGCAGATGTACGAGGAGCGCTACAAGGGCAAGATCCAGTTCGAACAGGTCATCGTCGACGCCTGCTGCATGAAGCTGGTGATGAACCCCTGGCAGTTCGACGTGCTGGTCACCACCAACCTGTTCGGCGACATCCTGTCCGACCTGACCGCCGGCCTGGTCGGCGGCCTGGGCATGGCGCCCGGTTCCAACATCGGTGCCGACGCGGCCATCTTCGAAGCGGTGCACGGCTCGGCACCGGACATCGCGGGCAAGGGCATCGCCAATCCGACCGCGCTGGTGCTGGCCGCCGCGCTGATGCTCGACCACGTGAACATGCAGGACAAGGGCGACCGCATCCGCAAGGCGGTGTCGGAGACCCTGAACATCGACAACGTCCGCACCGGTGACCTCGGCGGCCGTGCCAGCACGAAGGAGTACACCACCGCGCTGGTCGCCCGCATCCGCTCGGGCGGCTGAAACAGCGGCTGAGCGATGTGTACCCGGGCCGGAGCATCCGGTCCGGCCGTCCGGAGATCGACCCGTCCGGGTCCGGTTTCCGGACGCGATCCGACAGGCCGCCCGTCTTCCGGGCGATAATCGCGCTTTTCCCGCGCCCGCCCACCCCATGAAAGTTTTCGGATTTGCCGGCTACAGCGGTTCCGGCAAGACCACGCTGATCGAGCAGCTGATTCCTCACTTCGTGCTGGAGGGGCTGACCGTGTCGCTGATCAAGCACGCGCACGCGGGCTTCGACATCGACAAGCCGGGCAAGGATTCGCACCGGCTGCGCGAAGCCGGCTGCACCGAAGTGATGCTGGTGTCGAACAACCGCTGGGTGCTCATGCACGAACTGCGCGGTCGGCCCGAGCCGACGCTGGACGAGCAGATCGCCGCGATGGGCGACTGCGATCTGCTGCTGGTCGAAGGCTACAAGGCGTCGCCGATCCCGAAGCTGGAAATTCACCGCCCGTCCTACGGCCGCCCGTTGATGTACCCGGACAATCCGTACGTGGTAGCGGTCGCCACCGACGAGCCGATGGAACTTCCGCTGCCCCGGCTCGACCTGAATGACGTGGAAGCCATCGCCGGCTTCATCCTTCGCCACCAGGGATTCAGATGAACGAAATGCTCACGCTGGACGCCGCGCTCGACCGCCTGCTTGCGGCGGCACGTCCGATTGGCGACGCCGAAACCGTATCGACCTTCGCCGCCGCCGGCCGCGTGCTGGCCGTCGATCAGCGGTCGACGCTCACCGTGCCGCCGCACGACAACTCCAGCATGGACGGCTACGCCGTGCGTCTGGCCGACCTCGACGCACCCGGCTGCTGCCTGCCGGTGAGCCAGCGCATTCCGGCCGGTCATGTCGGTGCGCCGCTGGCCGCTGGCACCTGTGCGCGCATCTTTACCGGCGCGCCGGTGCCGCCGGGCGCCGACGCCATCGTGATGCAGGAGTCGACACGCACGACGGAGGCCGGCGTCTGCTTCGACGAGATACCGAAGGCCGGTGCGTGGATACGCCGCGCCGGCGAGGACATCCGTGAGGGTGATGTGGTGCTCGCCGCCGGTACCCGGCTGCGCGCGCAGGAAGTCGGACTGGCCGCGTCGATCGGACTGGCCGACGTGCCAGTGGTGCGTCGGCCGCGCGTCGCGCTGTTCTCGACCGGCGACGAACTGGTCATGCCGGGCGAGCCGCTGCCGCCAGGTGGCATCTACAACTCCAACCGTTACACGCTGCGCGCGCTGTGCGAAACGCTGGGCTGCGAAGTGCTCGATCTGGGCATCGTGCCGGACCGGCTCGACGCCACCCGTGCCGCGCTCCGCGAGGCCGCGGCGAACTGCGACCTGATCCTGACCAGCGGCGGCGTCGGCGTCGGCGAGGAAGACCACATCAAGCCGGCGCTGACCGCCGAAGGCGGGCTGGACAGCTGGAAGATCGCGATGAAGCCGGGCAAGCCGCTGGCGCACGGCCATGTGAAGCGCACCGACGGCGGTCATGCCGATTTCCTCGGCCTGCCCGGCAATCCGGTGTCCAGCTTCGTCACCTTCCTGCTGCTGGTGCGCCCCTTCATCCTGCGTCGCGTGGGCGTGGCCGACGTTGCCGCGCAGCCATTCATGGTGCGCGCCGATTTCGACTGGCCGCGCCCCGACCGCCGGCGCGAATTCCTGCGCGTGCGCCGCAACCCCGACGGCGGGCTGGAACTGTTTCCGAACCAGAGTTCGGGCGTGCTGACCTCCACCGTGTGGGGCAGCGGGCTTGCCGATATCGCCGCCGGCCAGGTGGTGAAGCGGGGCGACACCGTGCCCTTCCTGTCCTTCGAATCCCTGCTTTATTGAAAACCATGAAGATCAAGGTGCTCTATTTCGCCGCACTGCGCGAAGCGCTGGGTTCGCCCGGCGAAACGATCGAACTGTCCGAGAGCGCGACCACGCTGACCGCGGTGCGTGCGCTGATCGCCGGCCGCGGCGGCGACTGGGACAAGCTCGCGCAGATGAAGAACCTGCGCGCAGCAGTGAACCAGCGCATGGCCGAGCCGGATGCCGTGGTCGCCGACGGCGACGAAGTGGCCTTCTTCCCGCCGGTCACCGGCGGCTGAGCCGGCACTGAGGAGACGAGCATGAGCGTGAGCGTGCAGCAGGCCGATTTCGACATCGGCGCCGAGATTGACGCGCTGCTGGCCGGCCGTACCGACGTCGGCGCGGTCGCCACCTTTACCGGTCTGGTGCGCGACATCAATGACGGCTCCGGCGTGCATGCGATGACGCTGGAGCACTACCCGGGCATGACCGAAGCGGCGCTGGAGGACATCGTCGCGCAGGCGAAATCACGCTGGGACATCCTCGCCGTGCGGGTGATCCACCGCGTCGGCACGCTGCAGCCGGCCGATCGCATCGTGCTGGTCGTCGTTGCCGGCAGTCACCGCGGCGAAGCTTTCGCCGCCTGCGAATTCATCATGGATTACCTGAAGACTCGCGCGCCGTTCTGGAAGCGCGAGGACACGCCGGAAGGCAGCCGCTGGGTCGATGCGCGCGAATCCGACGACAGCGCCGCCGAGCGCTGGAAGCAGGGCGGCTGAACGCTCAGTTCGTGACGTCCGCCGCCCGCACCGGAACGGGGAACGGCGTCACCGTGCGGCCCTTCTTCGCATAAAGCAGTAACGGTGCGCAGCGCTGCGGGTCGGCGTGGATGCCGACGCAGTCCAGGCACTGGAAACAGTCGTCGTAGCGGATGTCCCCGCTGCGCTCGATCGCGTCGTACTGGCAGCGGTGGCGACAGGTCTGACAGGGCTTGCCGCATTCGGCGCGGCGCACCAGCCAGTCCAGGCGACGCAGCTTGCCGCCCAGCGTCATCGCCGCCCCGAGCGGGCACAGGTAGCGGCAGAAGAACTTGTAGCTGAAGGCGCCTGCCAGCAGCAGCCCGACCGCCCAGGCGACGTAAGGCCACGAACGGTCGAAGCCGACCGTGATCGCGGTCTTGAACGGTTCGACCTCGACCATGCTCTCCGCCAGCTGCGGCGCCAGCGCCGCTGACAGCACCAGTGCGAGCAGCAGCGCATAACGGCCGCGGTCGAGCACGCGTGCCAGTGGCCGCGGCAACCGGATCTGCGGGATGCGCAGCTTCTGCGCCGCCATCGCGACGAATTCCTGCAGCGCGCCGAAGGGGCAGAGCCAGCCGCAGAAGGTGCCGCGACCCCAGATGAAGAAGCTCGCGACGGTGAAGGCGATCAGCAGCAGCGACACCGGGTCGTACAGGAAGCTCGACAGATCGGCGCCGGCGGTCAGCGTCTTGATCGCGCCGGTGATTTGCACGATGGACAGCTGGCCCTGCGCGTGCCAGCCGATGAACACCAGCGTAAACAGCAGGAAGGCGTTGCGGAACAGCGCGAGCCGGCGGGCCTCACGCGCCATCCAGTCCGGCTTCGCCAGCACCACGCACAGCAGCGCGAGCGCGACACCGATCGCCGCCAGGTCGGGCCAGCGGCCCTGCCAGGCAAGCAGCCATTCCGGCAGCGGCTGGGGCGGATAGACGAACAGTTCGCTGTCCGGCGCGTAGTCGAAGGACACGGTCTGGTGCGTGATGCGCGGCAGCATCATGCCCTTGGCGCGGGTCAGTGTCAGCGTGAGCTGCATCGGTCGCGCCGGGTCCAGCCCGGCCTGGGCGTAGATGCGGAACACGCCGGACGCGTTGAAGGCTGGCGCGCCTGCAGGAGCCGGGTGCTCGAACACGAGATCGCGCATTTCGACCGGCAGCCCGCCCTGCGTCAGTGACAGGCTGGGCGGCGGTGTACCCGGCACGAAGCCTTCGTCCAGCATCGCGATGCGGCCGGCGCTGGCGATCCACAGCGCGTGCTGGCCGTCCTCCAGCTTCTTCATCAGATCGGCGTAACGGGCGTCGCCGAGCACGGCGCGGCCCACCGTCGGCGCATTCAGATAGCCGACGTAGAGGTCGACCAGCGTGGCCTCCGGTTCGGCCAGCGCGACGTCGTCCGCGCCTTCGCCGTCGGTGCCGGCGAACAGCTTTTCGGCCTCGGCGTTGCTGACGCGCAGGTGGCCGATCAGCCCGCGCTTCACGAGCGTGGCGAAGTCGATCTTCTCGAACAGGTCGGCGCGCGCCCGCGCAGCCGGACCGCGCGCGCCGGGGTCGGCGAAGCCGAGTTTCTCGCGCGCCACTGCGAGGCCGGCCGCCAGCACCGTCTGGTTCACGATGCGCACCGAGGCGGTCGCCTTGGTCACGCCGTCGAGTACGACGCGGCTGTCGCTGCCGCCGGCGCGCGTATTGCCGTAGGCCGACGACACGGTGATCTCCTGCTTCAGATTGCGGCCGGCGTACTGCTGCACGAATTCCTTCAGCGGCGCTTCGCCCAGACCGCTGAGAAAGACCGGTTCGTGCTGGCGCAGCACCTCGACGTCGATGAAGCCGCCCTTGCGGTCGATGGCGACCAGCAGGTTCATCGGCGTGCCCTCGAAGCCCGGTATCGGCGCCAGATCGATCGACTCGAACACATAGCCCACAGGCCCCGCCTCCGGTTCGAGTTCGCTGGTGATCGGCCACACTGGCAGGTCGGCCAGTTTGGGCTGTACGTGCAGCGGCGGCTGGAAGCGGCGGGCGAGATCGTCGTGGCCGAGATCGCCGGCCAGTGCTGTGCCGCACAGACAGGACGCAAGCAGCAGGGCGCGGCGGGCAAGCGCGCCGAAGGACGCACAGGAGATCGGGGGCATGAAGACGGGCCGAGTGGGACGACGGGGCAAACCGACCGCATGCTCGTTCTGGCGCACCCCGCAGACACGCATGCTAATCGGACGCAGCTCGACGCCTGCCATGGAAAATGCCCGAACAAGCGGCATTCGTGAGCGCGCGATGTAACTTAGACTGCGCCGCGCCTGTCACAGGCACGCCCTGAAGAACGGGCGCTTCCGCTCCGGAGAACCGATATGTCCGCATTCCCTCTTGCCCCCTCGCTGCGCCGCCTGTGCCTGACGCTGCTTGCCGGCCTGCTGCCGCTGAGCGCGTGGGCCATCACCGACGACGACATCGCCGAGGCGGTGCAGAAACCGTCGTGGGGACTGTACAAGGGTTACGCCGAATTCAAGATGGCGCACTACGCCGACGCGAAGCGCATCTGGACCGCGCTGGCCGAGCGCGGCAACGGCGAGGCCTGGTTCAACCTGGGCATTCTCGCCGAGGACGGGCTGGGTGAGCCGCAGAATCCACACGAGGCGCGTCGCCTGTACGAGAACGGCGCCCAGGCGGGCAGCCGCAATTCGGCGCTGCGACTCGGTCTGCTGCTGCAGGGTGGCAAGCTCGGCCAGCGCGACATCGACGGCGCACGCCGCTGGCTCAAGGTGGCGGCCGACGCCGGTGACCAGGAGGCGGCCACCCACCTTGCAGCGCTGAACGACCCGCAGGGCGGCAGCATCCGCGACCGCGAACTGGCCGAAGCGCGCCGCTTCGAAGCCGAGGGCCGGCACGCCGACGCGGCGGCGATGTACCGCAAGCTGGCCGATTTCGGCGACGTGCGCGGCGTGACGCGGCTGGCCTGGGCCTATGAAGCCGGCCGCGGCGTGCAGCGCAATCTGGCGGAAGCGGCGCGGCTGTTCCGCGTCGCGGCGGAGCAGGGCGGGGCGGAGGCGCAGTACGCGTTGTCGGTCATGCTGGACACCGGCGCCGGGCAGACGCGCAACGCGGACGAAGCGCTGCGCTGGCTGCGTGCTTCCGCCGGGCAGAACTATCCGCCGGCGGTGCAGGCGCTGCAGGCGAGGAACTGAGCGGAGCGGGTCTTGCGGTGGAATGAGCGACCGAATTCCGCGTGCGATTGTTGAGGGCGCTGTCGCGATCAGCCGACTGCGCGCACGGTAAATGCGTTCGGTCCGCTGCCGCCGGCCGGCTCAACCGGCCGGCTTCCGGCCCTGCAAGGGCAGCGCGACGCGCGCCCGCAGGCCGCCCTCGGCGCGGCGCGACAGCGTCACCTCGCCGCCCTGGGCACGGATGACGGCGCGCGAAATGGCCAGCCCCAGGCCGCTGCCGCCGGTGTGGCGGGCGCGCGATGCCTCGAGGCGCACATAGGGTTCGAACACGCGCTCGAGTTCGGCGTCCGGTATGCCTGGCCCGTCGTCGTCGATGTCTATCCGTGCCTCGCCGTCGGCCGACGACAGCGTCACCCGTACGCGGCCGCCGCCATAGCGGCGCGCGTTGTCCATCAGGTTGGCGAGTGCGCGGCGGGTCAGCGTCGGGCGCAGCACGACAGGCTGCGCCAGACTGCCGCTCACCTCGATGTCCGCGCCCAGCGCGGCGATGTCGTCGGCCACGCCTTCGACTAGCGCGTCGAGCCGGGTCGGCGCGGCGCTTTCCGAGCTGTCGCCGGCGCGCAGGAAAGCGAGCGTGTCGTCGATCAGCGTTTCCATCTCGGCCAGATCGCGTTCGATCGCTTCGCGCACCGGGCCGTCCGGCAATTGCTCAAGGCGCAGGCGCACGCGGGTGATCGGCAGGCGCAGGTCGTGCGACACGCCGGCGAGCGCCTGCGCGCGTGTCTGGATCAGCGCGCGCAGTGCGCCCTGCATGCGGTTGAAGGCGTGCGCCGCACCGGCCACTTCGCGCGGCCCTCCGGTATCGAGCGGCGCCTGATCGAGGTCGCGCGCCAGACCATCCGCGGCGCGCGCGAACATGGCCAGCGGGCGGGTGAGGCGGCGCACCACCCACACCGACAGCACGCTCACCACGACGGCGACCAGCAGCAGGCCGACGATGATGCGCAGCGGGCGGTCCACCGGCGGGGGCGGTGGCGAGTAGCGGAAGGTGAGTACGCTGCCGTCGCTCAGCCTGGCCTGGGTCGATACGTCGATCGCCGGCGGCGACGGCAGCAGTCGCGCCAGCTTGGGCGGGGGCGGTGGTGGCGGGCGCAGCGGGTGTGCGTCGCCATGCGGGGTGAGCATGGCCTGTTCCCGCCTCACCACCTGGTGTTCGAAGCGCGCGTCCAGCCGTTCATCGACACGTTGCGCAAAGGCGTCGAAATCGTCCGGCACCGCCTTGGCGTCGTCATACCAGGGTTCGTCGAGAGACAGTCGGGTGCTCGGGCTTTCAAGCATGCGCAGCAACCGCTCGCGGCCGGCCACCGGCGTCTCGTCGACCAGGGCGACCGACTCGGCCAGCCGTGTCGCGGCGTAGTCGCTGCGCATCTGGCGCGACAGGCGCACGCGGTCCTCGACCACCAGCCACAGGCCGAGCGCGTTGGCGAGCAGCAGACCGCCCAGCAGCACGCACAGGATCTGACCGAACAGCGTGCGCGGCAGCAGCCGCGACGCCCATGTCAAAGCAGCTTCTCCACCGGACCGTTCAGCACATAGCCTTCGTTGCGCAGCGTGCGGATGATGCGCGGTTCGCGGCCGTCGTCGCCGAGCCGGCGGCGCAGACGGCTGATCATCACGTCGACGGTGCGGTCGAAGGGGCCGGCGTCGCGGCCGGCCAGTACGTCCATCAGCTGGTCGCGCGACAGTACGCGGTTGGCGTTCTCGGCCAGCGCATTGAGCATGCGGAATTCGCCGCTGGACAGTGGCGTCACTACGCCGGCCTCGTCGACCAGATGGCGGGCGCCGAGATCGAGCGTCCAGCCGGAGAACTTCAATGCGCGCACGCTGCCGTCGCCGTCCGGGTGTTCCGGCGCCCGGCGCAGGATGCTGCGCACGCGCGCCAGCAGTTCGCGCGGATGGAAAGGCTTGGGCAGGTAGTCGTCTGCACCCATCTCCAGGCCGATGATGCGGTCCAGTTCGTCGCCGCGGGCGGTCAGCATCAGGATGGGCAGGCGCGACTTCGCGCGGATTTCGCGGCACAGCGCGAGGCCGTCGTCGCCCGGCAGCATCACGTCGAGGATGAGCAGGTCGCAGCCGTCGCGTTCGAGCGCGACACGCAGTGCGTCGCCGTCGGCGACGGTGCGCACGTCCATGTCCTGCTTGCCGAGGTAGTCGCGCAGCAGATCGCGCAGGTCCGGGTCGTCGTCGACCACCAGGATGCGCGGCTTCGGTGGGTGTCCGTTCATGCCCTTCAGCTTAGCGGCTCGCGCCGGCGCGGTGGGCGATCCGGACAATTCGGGACATTGTATTTACGCAGTGTTTACAGAGGCCGGCGCGCGCGCCAGCAGCACGAGCATTCCGGCAAGCAGGCCGACGGCGGCGAAATCGGCGCTGTACAGCACCAGGCCGGCCGCACCCGTGACGACGGCGAGGCGCGCCACGAAGGCGTGGCGCAACAGCAGTGCGAGCGCACCGGCGGCCAGCGCAAGCACGCCGATGCGCTCCTGCATGAACAGCTGAGGCGCAATGCGGCGCACGAGGCAGCGCCAGTCGTCGGCGCCGCCGGCGCACAGGCCGTGCAGCAGGTCGGATTCCATCAGGCCGTAGCGCAGGCCGGCGCTGGCCGCGGCGACGACCGTCAGCGCGATGAGCAGCGGCCAGCCAAGGCGTTTGCGCAGGTCGACAGCAAGGGAAGAGGTGGGCATCGGGGTATTCATCTGTAGGCACTTTCCGTCACGGGCGAACCGCGGATTTTCGCTGTGTTAGCATCGCCGCGCTGCAGCATCGACACCGTCATCCGGTGACCGGCCGCAGTCCTCACCTTACCGGAAACGCTGCGCCCGGCCCAGCCGGACGACCGACACCGATCTCGCATGAAAAGACAGATTTCCCTTGCCCGCGTCATGATCGCCCTGCTGATAGCAGGTGGCGTGGCGGCGGTGCACTTCGCGCTGTGGGCGGTGATGAACCGTCCGGTCAGCGTGGTCGAGCCGCTGGACTACATCGACGGCTTTTCCTACAGCCCCTACCGGCGTGACCAGACGCCGCTCAAGGGCGTCTATCCGAGCTACGCCGAGATCGAGCAGGACATGAAGCAGCTCGGCGGCATCGCTCACCGGGTGCGCACCTACAACTCGACCGAGAACCCCGAGGTGTCCGATCTGGCCGGCCAGAACGAACTGCGCGTGACCGCCGGCGCCTGGCTGGACCGCGACAAGGTGAAGAACCGGCGCGAGATCGGTGCCGTGCTGGCGGACGCCCGGCTGCACGAGAACATCGACCGCATCATCGTCGGCAACGAGGTGCTGTTGCGCGACGACCTGACCTTCCCCGAGATGTATGCCTACCTGGACGAGGTGCGCAACGCGACCGATCTGCCGGTATCGACCGCCGAACCCTGGCACGTCTGGCTGAAGAACCCTGAACTGGCGGACCACGTCGATTTCCTTGCCGTCCATCTTCTGCCGTATCACGAGGGCGTGCCGGTGGACAAGGCGGTCGACTACGCGATGGCGCGTTACCAGGAGCTGCTCGACGCCTTCCCCGGCCGCTCCATCCTGATTTCCGAAATAGGCTGGCCGAGCAAGGGGCCGACCATACAGGCGGCGGTCGCGTCGGAAGAGAACCAGGCGCGCTTCGTGCGCGAATTCCTCTACCGCGCGCTGTGCAAGAACCTCGACTACTTCCTGATCGAGGCCTACGACCAGCCTTGGAAGATCGATATCGAGGGCTGGGCAGGCGCCTACTGGGGCGTGTTCAACGCCGACCGCCAACTGAAGTTCCCGCTCGAAGGAAGCGTGGATCCGAACAGTGGCTGGATAGACGACGCGCTGATCGCCACCGTGTTCGCGCTGGTGCCGATGCTGCTGCTCTGCCTGGCGCAGCGCGGCATGAGCATAGGCGGCCAGTTGTGGATGTGCATACTGGTGCAGTCCTGCGTCACCGCCATCGTCATTGCAGCGCGCCTGCCGGCCGACTACTACTTCACGCTGCGCGATCTCACCGCGCTGATCGGCCTGGTGTTCGGCGTCGTGCTGACGGCCGGCGTACTGCTGACCAACGGTTTCGAGTTCGCCGAAGTGTTCTTCAAGCCGCGCTGGCGCCGCGCCTACAAACCGGCCGAGCCACTGCCGCCGGAACAGCAGCCCTTCGTGTCGGTGCACCTGGCCTGCTGCAACGAGCCGCCGGAAATGGTGATCGCCACCATCGACAGCCTGGCGGCGATGGACTACCAGAACTTCGAAGTCATCGTCGTCGACAACAACACCAAGGACGAGGCGCTGTGGAAGCCGGTCGAGGCGCGCATGGCCGAACTGGGCCCGCGCTTCCGTTTCTTCCATCTGCCGCAGTGGCCGGGTTTCAAGGCCGGCGCGCTGAATTTCGCGATGAAACAGATCGACCCGCGCACCGCCGTGGTCGGCGTGGTCGACGCCGACTACGTCGTGACCACCGACTGGCTCAGCGCGCTGGTGCCGCATTTCCGCGACCCCAAGGTGGCCGTCGTGCAGGCACCGCAGGCGCACCGCGAGTGGGAACGCCATTTCTTCAAGCGCATGTGCAACTGGGAATTCGACGGCTTCTTCCGCATCGGCATGCACCATCGCCACGAGCGCAATGCGCTGATCCAGCACGGCACGATGACGCTGGTGCGCCGCTCGCGCCTGGAGGAATCCGGCAACTGGTCGGAATGGTGCATCTGCGAGGACACCGAACTCGGGCTGCGCCTGCTCGAGAACGGCGACGAACTGCGCTACATCGACCGCGTGTTCGGCCGCGGTCTGACGCCGTCCAGCTTCGCCGCACTGAAGTCGCAGCGTTTCCGTTGGGCTTTCGGCGCGATGCAGATCATGAAGGGTCACTGGAAGGCGCTGGTTGGCAAGAGCAAGCTCACCGCCGGCCAGCGCTATCACTTCATTACCGGCTGGTTCTCGTGGTTCGGCGACGCGCTGCAGTTCCTGTTCGCGCTGGGCGCCATAGGCTGGACGGCCGCGATGCTGATCTGGCCGAAGATGTTCTCGCTGCCGGTCACCATCATGCTGGCGCCGGTGCTTGGCCTGCTGGTCGCCAAGGCGGCGATGGGGCCCATCCTGTACCGTCGCGCGATGGACTGTCCGTGGGCCGACATCGCCGGCGCATCGCTGGTGAGCCTGGGCCTGTCACACGCGATCGCGCGCGGCATCATCGCCGGCATCACGCACAAGCGAGGTGTCTTCCTGCGCACCGCGAAGGGCAAGGCGGAGGGTGGTCTGGCAAAGTTCTTCCAGCCGATACGCGAAGAGATGTACCTGCTGCTGTCATTGATCTCCGCCGCTGGCGCCATGCTCTACATGCGCGGCACCGACAGCGTCGAGGTGCTGCTGTGGGTGACCATGCTGGGCCTGCAGTCGCTGCCCTACATCGCCGCACTGGCCTGTCAGTTCATCGCCCAGCTGCCGGAGAAGCCGCTGCCGGCAGCGTCGGCGACACAGGCAGCCTGACGCGATGATGGAACCGCTGAACCGCGCGCCGCGCTGGGCGCGTTATGCGCTGGTCCATCTGATCGCGCTGGCGCTGATCGCGTTCTGGATCTGGCGCGCCAACCAGCCGCAGGCGCTGGCCGACGTGCCGCCGGACCAGGCCCGTCTGCAGTGCGTGTCGTACGCACCCTATTACCGGCCGGGCGAATCGCCGCTGATCCGCGATTTCCAGGTGAGCCGCGAGCGCATCGACGCCGACCTCGCACGGCTGGCGCGCATCACTGACTGCGTGCGTCTGTATTCGGTCGATCAGGGGCTGTCCGCCGTGCCCGAGCTGGCCGGTCGCCACGGACTGAAGGTGCTGGTGGGCGCCTGGATAGGCGGCGATCTGAAGAAGAACGACATCGAGCTGACGCAGGCCATCGCGCTGGCCAACCGCCACCGCGACGTGGTACGCGGCCTTATCGTCGGCAACGAGGTGCTGTTGCGCCGCGAGCAGACCGAGGATGCGATGCGCCGTTACATCGAGCGTGCGCAGCGCGAAACCGAGGTGCCGGTGACTTATGCCGACGTCTGGGAGTTCTGGCTCAAGCACCGCTCACTCGCGGCCAGCGTCGATTTCGCCACCGTGCACATCCTGCCCTACTGGGAGGACGAGCCGCGGGCGATCGACGACGCGATCACCCATGTGACGGCGGTGATGGATACGATGGCGGCCGAACTGGGCAAGCCGCTGCTGATCGGCGAGACCGGCTGGCCCAGTCTGGGCAAGCAGCGCGACGGCGCTCGGCCCGGGCTGATCGAGCAGGCGCGTTATCTGCGCGAATTCCTGCTTGCGGCACAGGCGCGCGGCTGGCAGTACAACGTGATCGAAGCCTATGACCAGCCGTGGAAGCGCCTGCTCGAAGGCACCGTCGGCGGTTACTGGGGAGTGCTCGATTCGCACGGCCGCGCCAAGTTCGGCTGGCATGGCGCGCTGGCCGAACGCGACGACGGTGCCACGCCGCTGACTGCCGGCGCGGTCGGGCTGGCGCTCGGCGTGCTGATCGTGCTGGCCGCACGCGTGCGTCGCTCCGGCGCTGCCGCGGCCTACGCGCTGTCCGGGGCACTGGCAGGACTGATCGGATGGCTGCAGTGGGAATACCTGTCGCTCGCCTGCCGCAATCCCGCGGAGTGGCTGGCCATGGGCGCGGTCGCGCTGGCCGGCGGTCTGGCGTGGGCGCTGCTGCCCTTCGTGATGACCGGTCGCGCACGAGCTGCGATGGCGTTCGCCGTGCGCGTGCTGCTGTTCGGCCTCGCCACCGGCGGCCTGTTGCTCGCGGTCGATGGTCGCTACCGCGATTTCCCCTTCCTGCTGTTCGTGCTGCCGACCGTGCAGTTCGGTCTGGCTGCGCGCTGGGCCGGTTTCGACGTGATGCCGCGATTGCCCGAGGCACGCGTCTTCGCGCTGATTGCTGTGGCCGGCAGTGTCATCGCCTGGCTTGTCGACTGGCGCAATCCGCAGGCGCTGGGCTGGGCGCTGATGGCCGCCGTGCTGGCGGCCGCCTATCTGCAAAAGCGCTCAGCAGCGGACTGAAGGGTTCAGCGCGTACAGACCGGTCAGGCTGGCCTGGCCGAGCACGTGGCCCTGCATCGCCTGCTTCACGACATCCAGCGTAAGCCGGCCGTCTGCCGGAAGGCGTTCCACGTCCAGCGCGTACAGCGTGAACACGTAGTGATGGACGATCTCGTCGTTCCACGGCGGGCAGGGGCCGTCGTAGCCGTGGTAGTCGCCGGTCATCTGCGCGTCGCCGGCGAACCAGGCGGTGTAATCGTTGATGCCCTGGCGGGTGCCGCGCGGGCCGGCCGGACCGGGCTTGCCGCAGGCGGTCACCGCCGACGAGAACTCGCCTTCGGCGATTTCGCCGGTCGGCGCGAGGTCGACCAGTATCCAGTGCGTGAAGTCGCAGCGCGGCAGCGAGGCCGGCACGGTGCGACCTTCCTGGTTCACGTCGTCCGGCCGGGTCGGTACGTCGGGGTCGTGGCAGATCAGCACCAGCGAACGCGTGCCAGCCGGCAGGTCGGACCAGGCGAGGTGCGGGTTGCGGTTGTCGCCAAGTTGCGCGTGACCCTTGCCGTCCGGAATGCAGAACGCGTTGCTGCCCGGGATGCGGGCACCGTCGGCGAAGGTGTTGCTCGTCAATTTCATCTAGTCAGCTCCTCGTTCAGGACGCCGCGCGACGCGAAAAGTCGCGCAGCCGGAAACCCAGTGCGAACAGCACGGCGAAATAGGCGCCAGCGCCAGCCGGCACCAGCCAGCCCAGGTGCAGGATACGGCTGAGCGTGCCCATCTGCAGCCAGTCGCCCGGCACCTGGGCGCCGAAGTAAAGCACCAGCCCCATCGCTGCAAGTGCAGACAGCATCTTGAGCCAGAAGCTCCGCCAGCCAGGCGCCGGCGTGTAGGCGCCGATGCGGCGCAGTCCGCGGTAGAGGAAACCGGCGTTCACCAGCGACGCAAGGCCGATCGACAGGGCCAGGCCGGCGTGCGCCAGCGGACCGATGAAAACGAGGTTCATCAACTGGGTCAGCACCAGAACGCCGAGCGCGATCTTGACCGGCGTGCGGATGTCCTGCCGCGAATAGAAACCGGGTGCGAGCACCTTCACCAGAATCAGTCCGGTCAGGCCGACGCTGTAAGCGAGCAGCGCCTCGCGCGTCGCCAGCACGTCGTGCGCGGTGAACTGCCCGTGGTGGAACAGCGTGGCGATCAGCGGCGTGGCGAGCAGGCCCAGGGCGAGTGCCGCCGGCAGCGTGAGCAGCAGCGTCAGCCGCAGACCCCAGTCGAGCAGCGCCGAAAACTCACCGCCATTGCCGTCCGCGTGGCTGCGCGACAGCGAAGGCAGCAGTATCGTGCCGAGCGCCACGCCGAGCAGGCCGGCCGGGAATTCCATCAGACGGTCGGCGTAGTAGAGCCAGGACACCGAACCGCTTTCGAGGAAGGACGCGAATATGGTGTTGATCAGCAGCGAAATCTGCGACACCGACACACCGAGGATGGCGGGCAGCATCAGCTTGAAGATGCGCCGTACGCCCGGGTCCTTCAGGTCGAGCCGCACCCGCGGCAGCATGCCGATGCGCATCAGCGCCGGCACCTGCAAGGCCAGCTGCAGCGCGCCGCCGATGAATACCGCCCAGGCCAGCGCCAGCACCGGCGGATCGAAATACGGCGCGGCGAACAGGCTCATGCCGATGAAGCTCAGATTGAGCAGTACTGGCGTGAAGGCGGGAATCGCGAAGCGGCTGAAGGTGTTCAGCACGCCGCCGGCCATGGCGACCAGCGACATGAACAGGATGTAGGGGAAGGTGATGCGGGTGAGCGTCACCGTCAGGTCGAACTTGTCGGCGTCGGCAGCAAAGCCGGGGGCGGATATATATATGATGAGCGGCGCGGCGACGATGCCGATCACCGTGACGACAGCGACCACCAGGGCGAGCAGGGTCGCGACATGGTCGATCAGTGCCCGCGTGTCGTCGACGCCGCGCCGGTTGCGGTATTCGCCGAGTATGGGCACGAAGGCCTGCGAGAAGGCGCCCTCGGCGAACATGCGGCGCAGCAGGTTGGGCAGGCGGAAGGCGACGAAGAAGGCGTCGGTGGCGGCGCCGGCGCCGAAGGCCCGGGCGATGAAGAAATCGCGGACGAAGCCGAGGATGCGCGACAGCAGCGTCATGCTGCTGACGGTCGCGAGGGCACGAAGCAGATTCATCAGGCGATGCGTATGGAGAGACAGCGCGCACCTTACCAGAGCCGTGCGGGCTGCCGGCCACGCGATGCGCCGAACAGGGTCTTGCACCGGCAACTCTTAGTGCGTATACTCGCGCGTTTTCCCGAACACCCAACCGCAAGAACATGGCCAATTCCGCACAAGCACGCAAGCGCGCCCGTCAGGCGAACGTTCGTCGTGATCACAACATGAGCCAGCGCTCGGAGCTGCGCACCGCCATCAAGAACGTTCGCAAGGCCATCCTGGCCGGCGACAAGGCAGCTGCGCAAGCCGTGTTCGTGCAGGCCCAGACGACGATCGACAGCATCGCCGACAAGAACATCATCCACAAGAACAAGGCAGCTCGCCACAAGAGCCGTCTGTCCGGTGCGATCAAGGCGATGGGCGCCGCGGCCTGAGTTCCGCAGCCTGACCCGCCCGCGGCCGTACGGGCCGCAGCAATAAAAAAGCCGACCCGATGGTCGGCTTTTTTATTGTCCTTTTATTGTCCATATCTGCCGTGCACCGAGCCAGAAAGGCGCCTTTCGTCCTGCTCGTCGGTGCAGGTGCGGGGCGGACGCATTCCGGACGGCGTTCGCCCTGCGTCCGGATCGCACGCCGACAGGGATTCAGATCTCTGCCGCGCCGGTCTCGTAGTCCACGCGCAGATCGTTATCGCGCGCGAAATGCATCAGGAAGTTGTAGGCCAGCGGTTCGAGTTCATACAGACGGGCATCGACGAACACGCATTTTTCGCCGGTGATCCAGCAACCCGGCCGCACGTACGGTGAATAGCGCATCTTGCGCTGGCTGCCGAACGAGGACATGACGCCGCACAGGCGGTCGGACCAGTCGCTGGGGCGGAAGGTGCGGCCCTTGCTCGTGGCTCCGATGATGGTGAAACTGCGCGCGCGGCGCGGGTCGTCCATCTGCTTGCGCACCAGGGTGTCGTTTGCGGGCGGGAGAGGGGCTGCGGCGTCGCCGTCGTGTACATGCGGAATCGCGCTCATGTTCGGGTCTGTGGCCTCGGGCAGTTCTGTGTTCGATCCGGCTGCGCCGCACGTGGCAGGGGGTGCGGCGCAGCCGGGGTGGTGCTTCACTCAGTTATAGCGGTAAAACAGGGCTCTTTTTTATCTTTAAAAACAAGGTTTAGCTGTTGTAAAGCTAATATACTGTTTCTATACTCGCGCTATCCCTATGAGGAGACGGCGCTTTATGCTCAATTCCAGCCTCAGATCCAGGCAGTCCAAAGTACTTGGCAGTGTGTCGTCTCCGGCGCCTCGGGCTCAGATGGCCCGCTTCGGTTTCAGGATCCGCACGCGAGGCGGCGTGCTGATCGACAACCTGTCCATACCCGGTGCCAGCGCCGAAGAGGCCGAACGCAAGCTGCGGCAGATCTATATGGGCTGCTCGGTGTTAGCACGCTTTGTGCCAGACCCTCAGATCGGGCCCGGCGCCGCCCGCCGGGTCGGCTAAGTCCCTGCCGCAACGGATTTTCGCCGCCCGCTGCGGGCCCGGTGGCGGGCGGCCCTGCTGCTGTGTCGTCTGCTGCGCGAGGTGACAATGTGCGCCGCAACATGAGCGGCGCCTGCTACACAGCGCGCGGGCTTTGAACTAAAATTGCTCTCTCATCAAGCACGGCGGCGCGAGCCGCCGTGCTTTTTTCGTTTTCCGCATCACGCCGCCAGCTGGCGCGCCGTTGATGCGGCAGCAGGGTCACGGAGCTGTTTCGATGACGCATCTGATGAATACCTACGGCCGCCAGCCGGTCGCCTTCACCCACGGCAAGGGCGTACGGCTGTATGACGAGAACGGTCGCGAATACCTCGACGCGATGGCCGGTGTTGCCGTGAACACGCTGGGTCACGGTCATCCCGACCTGGTTCAGGCGGTGTCCCGGCAGGCGGCGGAAATGATCCACTGCTCCAATCTGTACCGCGTGCTGGCACAGGAAAAGCTGTCGGACCGTCTAGCCGAGCTGTCCGGCATGGACGAGGTGTTCTTCTGCAATTCCGGTTGTGAAGCGAACGAGGCGGCGATAAAGCTGGCTCGTCTTTACGGCCACCAGCGCGGCGTCGAACTGCCGGGCATCATCGTGATGGAGCACGCTTTCCACGGCCGCACGCTGGCGACGTTGTCGGCCACCGGCAACCGTAAGGTGCAGGCCGGTTTCGAGCCGCTCACGCCGGGTTTCCACCGGGTGCCGTTCAGCGATATCGCCGCGGTGCGCGCGATCGCCGAGCACACGCGCAACATCGTCGCCGTGCTGTTCGAGCCGGTGCAGGGCGAGGGCGGCATCCATGCGGCCGATCTGGCCTATATGCGCGAACTGCGCACGCTGTGCGACGAGCAGCAATGGCTGTTCATGGTCGACGAGGTGCAGTGCGGCATTGGCCGTACCGGCAGCTGGTTCGCCTTCCAGCACGCCGGTATCGAACCGGACGTGATGACGCTGGCCAAGGGCCTGGGCTCCGGCGTGCCGATCGGCGCCTGCCTGGCGCGCGGGCCGGCGGCCGGTGTTTTCAAACCGGGCACCCATGGTTCGACCTTCGGCGGCAACCCGCTCGCCTGCGCCGCTGCGCTGACCACGCTCGACGTCGTCGCACGTGACGATCTGCGCGGCAATGCCGTGCGTCAGGGCGACGCGATTCGTGCCGGCTTCCGTGACGCGCTGAAGGACGTCGCGGGCGTGAAGGACATCCGCGGTGCCGGCATGATGATAGGCATCGAACTCGACCGCCCCTGCGGCGCGCTGGTGGGTCAGGCACTCGAAGCCGGTCTGCTGATCAACGTCACGGCCGACAGCACGATACGTCTGGTGCCGCCGCTGGTGTTCACCGACGCCGACAGCCGCGAGCTGGTCGACCGGCTGTCGCCGATCATCCGCAACTTCCTTGCGGGCGCACAGCTCGCCGCATGAAATGACTGAACCCAGACACTTTCTGCAACTGAAGGACCTGACGCGCGAAGAGCTCGACTACGTGTTCGCGCGCACCCGCTGGATCAAGGACAAGTTCAAGCGCTACGAACAGTACTGGCCGCTGCAGGACCGCACGCTGGTGATGATCTTCGAGAAGCAGAGCACGCGCACCCGCCTGTCCTTCGAAGCCGGCATGCACCAGATGGGCGGCAGCGCGATCTACCTGAACACGCGCGACTCCCAGCTCGGCCGCGGCGAGCCGGTCGAGGACGCGGCCCAGGTCATTTCGCGCATGTGCGACGTGGTCATGATCCGCACCTTCGAACAGACCATCATCGAGCGCTTCGCCGCCAATTCGCGCGTGCCGGTGATCAATGGCCTGACCAACGAGTACCACCCCTGCCAGGTGCTGGCCGACATCTATACCTGGATCGAGCACCGCGGAGACCTGTCCGGTCGCACCGTGGCGTGGATCGGCGACTCGAACAATATGTGCCACACCTGGATGCAGGCGGCCGAGATTTTCGACTTCAAGCTGAACATTTCTACCCCGCCCGGCTACGAAGTCGAGCCGGAAAAGGTGGGCGTGGCCGGCAGCCACCACGAGTGCTTTGCCGACCCGATGGACGCCGCGCGCGGCGCCGATCTGGTCACCACCGACGTGTGGACCTCGATGGGCTGGGAAGCGGAGAACGAGGCACGCTGTGCCGCCTTCGCCGACTGGCAGGTCGATGCCGACATGATGAAGGTGGCCAAGGCCGACTCGCTGTTCATGCACTGCCTGCCGGCGCATCGCGGCGAGGAGGTGTCGGCCGAGGTGATCGACGGCCCGCACTCGGTGGTGTGGGACGAGGCCGAAAACCGCCTGCATGCGCAGAAGGCGCTGATGGAATTCCTGCTGCTCGGACGCGTGTCCGGCAGCTGAACCGACGACTCTTATTGAAAGACGAGCAACGATGAGCGACATCAAGAAAGTGGTCCTCGCCTATTCGGGCGGCCTGGACACCTCGGTCATCCTGAAGTGGCTGCAGGATGTGTATCAGTGCGAAATCGTCACCTTCACCGCCGACCTCGGCCAGGGTGAGGAACTCGAACCGGCGCGTGCCAAGGCGATCAAGCTGGGCATCAAGCCGGAGAACATCTACATCGACGATCTGCGCGAAGAGTTCGTCCGTGATTTCGTGTTCCCGATGTTCCGCGCCAACACGATCTACGAAGGCGAATACCTGCTCGGCACCTCGATCGCGCGTCCGCTGATCGCCAAGCGCCTGATCGAC
Source organism: Methyloversatilis discipulorum (assembly GCF_000385375.1). Classification (NCBI taxonomy): domain Bacteria; kingdom Pseudomonadati; phylum Pseudomonadota; class Betaproteobacteria; order Nitrosomonadales; family Sterolibacteriaceae; genus Methyloversatilis; species Methyloversatilis discipulorum. The sequence goes on along the minus strand of NZ_ARVV01000001.1, from coordinate 2,872,653 downwards.
ATCGCACGCGAAACCGGTGCCAACGCCATTTCGCACGGCGCCACCGGCAAGGGCAACGACCAGGTCCGCTTCGAACTCGGCGCCTACGCGCTGATGCCGAACGTGAAGGTGATCGCGCCGTGGCGCGAGTGGGACCTGCTGTCGCGCGAAAAGCTGCTGGCCTATGCCGAGAAGCACGGCATCCCGATCGAGATGAAGCACAAGCAGGGTGGCTCGCCCTACTCGATGGACGCCAACCTGCTGCATATCAGCTACGAAGGCCGTCACCTCGAAGATCCGTCGGCCGAGGCCGAGGAGTCGATGTGGCGCTGGACGGTGTCGCCGGAAGCGGCGCCGGATGCCGCCGAATACCTCGACCTCGAGTTCGAGCGCGGCGATCTGGTCAGCATCAATGGCACCCGCATGCCGGCGCACGAACTGCTGGCCACGCTGAACAAGATCGGCGGCAAGCACGGCATCGGCCGTCTCGACCTGGTCGAGAACCGCTACGTCGGCATGAAGTCGCGCGGCTGCTACGAAACCCCGGGCGGCACCATCCTGCTGCGCGCTCACCGCGCCATCGAGTCGATCACGCTGGACCGAGAAGTCGCCCACCTGAAGGACGATCTGATGCCGCGCTACGCCAGCATCATCTACACCGGCTACTGGTGGAGCCCGGAGCGCCGCGCGCTGCAGGCGCTGATCGACCACACGCAGCAGACGGTCAATGGCTGGGTGCGGCTCAAGCTGTACAAGGGCAACGTCATCGTCGTCGCGCGCGACTCGAAGACCGACTCGCTGTTCGACCCGACCATCGCCACTTTCGAGGACGATGCCGGTGCCTACGACCAGAAGGACGCGGCCGGCTTCATCAAGCTGAACGCGCTGCGCATGCGCATCGCTGCCAACGCGGCGATCAAGCGCGGCAAGTAAGCCGTTCGATGAGATGGGCGACGGGTCTTCCCGTCGCCCCGCCTGCCATGCGTGCAGGCACGTCAACCGACACCCGCGGTGCCGTCCGGTACCGACAACACGAGGAATCCGAGCATGTCCCAGTTCGACAACATCAGCGTCGTCAAGAAGGCCAATGTCTATTTCGACGGCAAGTGCGTCAGCCACAGCATCCAGTTCGCCGACGGCACCAAGAAGTCGGTTGGCGTCATCCTGCCGGCCACGCTCACCTTCAATACCGGCGCGCCGGAAATCATGGAAGGCGTGGCCGGCAGCTGCCGCGTGCGCCTGAAGGGCGAGACGGAGTGGAAGACCTATGGCGCCGGTGAGTCCTACAACGTGCCGGGCAATTCCTCCTTCGACATCGAAGTGAGCGGCGAGCCCTACCACTACGTCTGCCATTTCGGCTGAGCGCGGAGCGCCAGGTCATGCCGTCCTTCGACATCAGTTCCGAAATCGACATGGTCGAACTGCGCAACGCGGTCGACCAGGCGAACAAGGAAATCGGCAACCGGTTCGACTTCAAGGGCTCGGACGCGCGCGTGGAGCAGGGCGACAAGCTGCTGACGCTGTTCGCCGACGACGACTTCAAGCTCGATCAGGTCTATGACGTGCTGCTCGGCAAGTTCGCCAAGCGCGGCATCGACGTGCGCTCGGTCGAGCGTGGCGACGCGCAGAAGATCAGCGGCAACAAGATGAAGCAGGAGCTGAAGCTCAAGGTCGGCATCGAGAGCGAATCCGCCAAGAAGATCGTGCGCATCCTGAAGGACAGCAAGCTCAAGGTGCAGGGCAGCATCCAGGGCGAGGAGGTGCGTGTCACCGGCGCCAAGCGCGACGTGCTGCAGGAGGCGATCGCGCTGCTGCGCAAGCAGGTGACCGACATTCCGCTGCAGTTCGGCAATTTCCGCGACTGAGCGCCGATTCGGGCGCTGCCGCTACCGCTGCTGCGGTAGCGGCCTGTAACCCCTGTTCAGTCCTTCAGGCCTTTGACCCACTTCGCGTAGGCGGTTTCGGCCACGGCGTGCAGCGCTGCCACCCGTTTCTCCAGGTCGCGCTGGATGTCCGCCGGCTGCTGCACCGTCGGCTGGGCCGCCGCCTCGGCGATTTCGTCGGCGCCGCCCGCGCACCACGACTTCACCAGTTCTTCGGTCATTTCGATGTGGCACTGCATCGCCAGATGTTTGCCCATCGTCCATGCCTGGTTGTCGCAGCCGTCCGAGGCCAGCACCCGGGTGGCGCCGCTCGGCACGGTGAAGGTTTCGCCGTGCCAGTGGAAGGACGGAAAGCGCGCCCGGTCACCGAACCATTCCGCGGCCGTCGGGTCCGTGGCATGGACGTCCAGCCAGCCGATTTCCTTGCAGCGGTTGCGGCCTACCGTGCCACCGAGCGCTTTCGACATCAGCTGACCGCCGAGGCAGTGGCCGATCACCGGAATGTCGGCGGCGACTGCCTTGCGTATCAGTTCGAGCACAGGCGGAATCCACGGCAGAGGATCGTTCACGCTCATCGGCCCGCCCATGAAGCAGAGACCGGCGAAAGCCGACGGGTCGGTCGGTACCGGGTCGCCGCAATCCATCGCGAACAGGCGGATTTCACGGCCCAGGCCGTTGATATATGTAGCAAAATGACCGGGTCCTTCGGTCGGACTGTGACGGAACACTGCAATGGGTTTCATCGAAACACCTCCTCGCCGCATTCTAGCCACGCTCGCGCTCGCCGTCCTGGCTGCGGCAGGCGGTGCGCAGGCTGCAGACGTGTCGCTGGCCGGGGTGTTCGGCGGCAAGGCGGTGCTGGTGATAGACGGCGGCGCGCCGCGCACGCTGGCACCGGGTGCCCGTTCGCCGGAGGGCGTGAAGCTGCTGTCGGTCGAGGGCGACCGCGCCTGGGTCGACATCGACGGCCGGCGCGTGCAACTGCGTATCGGCGAGAACGTGGCGTCGCAGCGCAGTGCCGAAACGTCGGCCTCGGTCATCCATCTGAACGCCGATCAGCAGGGGCATTTCTCCGCCGACGGGTCGATCAATGGCGTGCCGATGAAATTCCTGCTCGACACCGGCGCCACCGTGATCGCGATGGACCGCAACCAGGCTCGCCGTGCCGGCATCGATCTGTCTCGCGCCGAGGCGATGCGGGTGCAGACCGCCAATGGGGTGGTCCGCGCCTGGCGCGTACGGCTGGCCAGCGTGAAGCTCGGCAGCGTGACCCAGGCCAATGTCGAAGCGGCCGTGATGGACGCCGAAATGCCGCAGGTGCTGCTCGGCATGAGTTTCCTGAACCGCATGGACATGCAGCGCAACGGACAGGTCATGACCCTGAGGCAGCGCTTCTGATGGACTTCACCGCGCCCGCTGCAGGCTTCGACATCGATCGCCTGCGTACCCGTCTGTCTCTGCCGGCGGCGCAGCCGGACGTTCGCTTCGCCGGTTTCACGCCGGCGGCGGTACTGGTCCCGGTGGTGGTCGGCGGGGTCGAACCGACGCTGCTGCTGACCCGGCGCAGCGCCCATCTGCACGATCATCCGGGCCAGATCGCCTTTCCCGGCGGTCGCGTCGATGCCGGCGACACGTCGCCCGAGGCGACCGCCCTGCGCGAAGCGCAGGAAGAAATCGGCCTGGCGCCGGAGCAGGTCGAACTGATCGGCCGCCTGCCGGATTACTACATCACCGCCAGCGGCTTTCGCGTTACCCCGGTGGTCGGACTGTTGCGCACACCGCTGCAGCTGCAGCTCGACGCCTTCGAGGTGGCCGAGGCCTTCGAGACGCCGCTGTCCTTCCTGCTCGATCCGGCCAACCGGCGACGCGGCAGCATCGAACACCAGGGCATCACCCGCGAATTCTGGGCCATGCCCTGGCAGGGCTACGACATCTGGGGCGCCACTGCCGGCATGATCGTCAGCTTCGCCGAACACCTGCTGAAGGACTGAAGCTGCCGGGCGGCATGACGGTCACCGGGCGACCGGCCGGCTTGCACGACCTGCCGGGTTCGTCGGGATGACGGCTTGCAAGGCTCCCGCAAGCTTCACTGTGATATCGTCCGCATGCTCGTAAGGCGATAACGCATCACATGACCTGGCTGTCTCTTTTTGTCGCACTGCTGATCGAGCAGTACAAACCGCTTTCCTATGAGCGCGTCGTCGCAGGCCCTCTTGCCCGCTATGCGGCCTGGTTCGAACAGCGCCTGAACGCCGGCGAGGCGCGCCACGGTGTGGTCGCGTGGTCGCTGGCCGTCGGCCTGCCGGTGGCGGCCGTCTGGTTCCTCTATCTTTTCCTCGTCTGGATCAACCCGGTGCTCGGCTGGGTGCTCAATGTCATCGTGCTCTACGTGACCATGGGCTTCCGCCAGTTCAGCCACCATTTCGAAGCCACCGCCGACGCACTGCGTGCCGGCGACACCGACACCGCGCGGCGCGAACTGGGCAACTGGCTGTCGCGCAACACCGACCGGATGAAGCAGGAGGAGATCGCCCGTCTGGCGATCGAACAGGGCCTGCTGGCGGCGCATCGCCATGTGTTCGCACCGCTGGCGCTGTTCGCGCTGCTGCCTGGGCCGACCGGCCCCTTGCTCTATCGCCTGACCGAACGCCTGTCATGGTCGTGGGCACGGCGCGAAAACATAGAGTTCGGTGCCTTCGGCCGCTTCGCGCGGAACATGTACGAATGGCTGGATTTCATCCCTGTGCGCATGACTGCCGCGACCTTCGCCATCGTTGGCGACTTCGAGGACGCAGTGCATTGCTGGCGCACGCAGGCCGCAAAATGGCCTGAGCAGGCGGCGGGCATTCTGCTCGCCAGCGGCGGCGGGGCGCTCGGCGTGAAGCTCGGCGCACCGCTGTTCGAACTCGGCGAAGTCGCGGACCGGCCCGAACTGGGCATGGGCGACGACGCCGATGTTGATCTCATGCAAAGCGCGATCGGCCTTGTTTGGCGCACACTTATATTTTGTCTTCTTTTGCTCGGCCTGCTCACGCTGGCTGGCTATGTCGGTAGCTGATTTCAACGGAGGTGGTACTGATGGCTGACAAGAGAGAAGTGGTGATCGTAGGTGCTGCACGTACGCCGATCGGCGCATACGGCGGTTCGCTGAAGGACTTCACGGCCTGCGATCTGGGCGCGCACGTGGTCAAGGCCGCCTTCGCGCGCGCCGGCGTCGACGCGAAGGAAGCGCAGCACCTGGTGCTGGGCAACGTGATCCACACCGAAGCCCGCGACATGTACGTGTCGCGCGTGGTGGCGATCAACGGCGGCATGTCGAAGGAATCGTGCGCCATGGGCGTGAACCGCCTGTGCGGCTCCGGCTTCCAGGCCATCGTGTCGGCGGCCAACGCGATCCAGCTCGGCGATGCCGACTGCGCAGTCGGTGGCGGCGTCGAAACGATGAGCCGTGGTGGTTACCTGATGCCGGCGGCCCGCTGGGGCGCCCGCATGAACGACACCAAGATGATCGACATGATGGTCGGCGCGCTGACCGATCCGTTCGACACGGTGCACATGGGCATCACCGCGGAAAACATCGCCAGCCAGTTCGGCTTCAACCGCGAGGAGCAGGATGCCTTCGCCGTCGCCTCGCACCAGAAGGCCGCTGCCGCGACCGACGCCGGCCACTTCAAGTCGCAGATCGCTCCGCTGGAAGTGGTGACCAAGAAGGGCACCACCGTCATCGACACCGACGAGCACTTCCGCCGTGACGCCTCGCTCGAAGGCATGGCCAAGCTGCGCCCGGTGTTCAAGAAGGACGGTTCGGTCACCGCCGGCAATGCCTCGGGCATCAACGACGGCGCCGCTGCCATCGTCATGATGGAAGCCGGTGCGGCCGCCCGCGCTGGCGCCAAGCCGCTGGCCCGTCTGGTGTCCTACGCGGTCGCCGGCGTCGATCCGACCATCATGGGTACCGGCCCGATCCCGGCCGTCAAGCTGGCGCTGCAGCGTGCCGGTCTGAAGGCATCCGATCTCGACGTGATCGAATCGAACGAAGCCTTCGCCGTGCAGGCGATGTGCTGCACGCGCGAACTGGGCCTGGACCCGGCCAAGGTGAACCCGAATGGCGGCGCGGTCGGTCTGGGTCACCCGGTCGGTGCGACCGGCGCCATCCTGACCGTCAAGTGCCTGTACGAACTGCAGCGCACCGGTGGTCGCTACGGCCTGATCACCATGTGTATCGGTGGTGGCCAGGGCATTGCGGGCATCATCGAACGCATCTGATCGCCGCTTCATCGGTCTGAAAAAACGCCCCGCCCAGTGCGGGGCGTTTTCGTTTCAACACCTTGCACCACATGAATCCGGGCTTCGCACCCGCTTGGTGCGTAAAACCCTTCAAAGCGGAAGGTTTCCAGTCCTGGCGCCGTTTTCCGGCATGGCACATTTTTCGCTGAATGCGGATACGCGCCAAACAATCACACGAGACAACCCGATCATGGCCAACCCGTCCTCGATCTATGACGAAATGAACGGCGCCGACGGCACGGTGCGCGCTCATTACGCCGGCTACCAGAAGTGGCTGGCGGAAACACCGCCGGAGCGCATCGCGCAAAAGCGTGCCGAAGCGGATCTGGTGTTCCACCGGGTCGGCATCACCTTCGCGGTCTACGGCGAAGAAGAGGGCAAGGAACGTCTGATTCCGTTCGACGTCGTGCCGCGCATCATCCCCGCCCAGGAATGGAAGCAATTGGCCGCCGGCCTGCGTCAGCGCGTGAAGGCGCTGAACATGTTCCTGCACGACGTCTACCACGACCAGGAGATCATCAAGGCCGGCAAGATTCCGGCCGAGCAGGTGCTGTCGAACAGCCAGTACCGGCCGGAAATGCAGGGCGTCGATGTGCCGGGCGGCATCTACGCCCACATCGCCGGCGTCGACGTCGTGCGCGCCGGGGCGGGCGAGTTCTATGTGCTGGAGGACAACCTGCGTGTGCCGTCCGGCGTGTCCTACATGCTGGAGGACCGCCGCATGATGATGCGGCTGTTCCCGGAACTGTTCTCGCGCTACCGCGTGGCGCCGGTCGAGCACTACCCGGACATGCTGCTGAGCAATCTGCGGGCGGTCGCACCGGCCGGCGTACTCGACCCGACCGTCATCGTGCTGACGCCGGGCGCCTACAACTCGGCCTACTTCGAACACGCCTTCCTCGCCCAGCAGATGGGCGTCGAACTGGTCGAGGGGCAGGACCTCTTCGTGCGCGACGAGCATCTGTACATGCGCACCACTCAGGGACCGCAGCGCGTCGATGTGATCTATCGCCGCATCGACGACGACTTCCTCGATCCGCTGGCCTTCCGCGCCGATTCCATGCTGGGCGTGCCGGGCCTGCTGCAGGTCTATCGCGCCGGCCACGTAACGCTGGCCAACGCGATCGGCACCGGGGTGGCGGACGACAAGTCCATCTATCCCTACGTGCCGGACATGATCCGTTTCTACCTCGGCGAGGAGCCGCTGCTGAACAACGTGCCCACCTATATGTGCCGCAAGAAGGAGGACCTCGCCTACGTACTGGCCCACCTCGACGAGCTGGTGGTAAAGGAAACGCACGGCGCCGGCGGCTACGGCATGCTGATCGGGCCGCGTGCGTCGAAGGAGGAGATCGAGCGTTTCCGTCAGCTGCTGACCGAGACGCCGGAGCGCTACATCGCGCAACCGACGCTGTCGCTGTCGGCCTGCCCGACCTTCGTCGACGCTGGCATCGCGCCGCGCCATATCGACCTGCGCCCCTTCGTGCTGTCCGGCAAGGACATCAACATGGTGCCCGGCGGTCTGACCCGGGTGGCGCTGCGCGAAGGCTCTCTGGTGGTGAATTCGTCGCAGGGCGGCGGCACCAAGGACACTTGGGTTCTGGAGGTCTGAACATGCTGAGCCGAACCGCAGACCACCTCTACTGGATGGCGCGCTACATCGAACGCGCCGAGAACGTCGCCCGCATGCTGGACGTGAATTACCGGATGTCCATGGTGCCGCAGGCCGATGGCGGCATCGATGCCGGCTGGGGTGCGACGCTGTCGATCACCGGTCTGGAGGACGCCTTCCGCGCCAAGTACCCGGCAGCGACGATGGAATCGGTGCTCGAATTCATGGTGTTCGACGGCAGCAATCCGTCGTCCATCATGAGCTGCCTGCGCATGGCGCGCGAAAACGCGCACGCGGTGCGCGGCACCATCACGTCGGAAATGTGGGAAACCACCAACGACACCTGGCTCAAGATGCGCGACTACCCGCGCTGGAAACTGTCGGGCAGCGAGATCGGCGAATTCTTCGAGTGGGTGAAGTTCCGCTCGCATCTGTCGCGCGGCGTCACGCTGGGCACCATGCTGCGCGACGAAGCCTTTCACTTCATCCGCCTCGGCACCTTCCTCGAACGGGCCGACGCGACCGCGCGCTTCATCGACGTGAAGTACCACATGCTGGTCGACGGCAAGGCGCCACCCGACGCGGCCGCCGATTACTACCAGTGGAGCGCGCTGCTGCGATCGGTGTCGGCCTTCGAGGTCTATCGCAAGGTGTATCGCGACCTGATCACGCCGGTGAAGGTGACCGAACTGCTGATCCTGAACGACCAGATGCCGCGCTCACTGCGTACCAGCATGGTCGAGGTGTACGAGAACCTGCTGGCGGTGTCGAACTACCGCTCGAAGGAAACCCAGCGCCGTGCCGGCGAACTGCAGGCCAGCCTGAAGTTCGGCCGTATCGAGGACGTGTTCGCGCGCGGGCTGCACGAGTACCTGACGCAGTTCATCGTGCGCGTGAACGACCTTGGCAACCGCATTTCAAACGATTTCCTGGTTCCGATGTCATCCAGTTGAAGGAGATCGCCATGCTGCTCGATATCCGTCACGAAACCACGCTGCAGTACGCCAGCCCGGTCAACTACAGCATCCAGCAGTTGCGGCTTACGCCGCGCGAGGACTCGACCCAGCGGCCGCTGAACTGGCGCGTGCAGGCGCCGGGCAGCGCGCGCCGCTCGGTCGATGCGCACGGCAATATCGGTCACCTGCTGACGCTGGACCGGCCGCACAGCGAACTGTCCATCGTCGTCAGCGGCACCGTGCGGCTGACCGACGCCGATGCGTGGATGCCGCGCGACAGCGGCACGCTGTCGCCGCTGTCCTATCTGGCCGGTACGCGACTGACTGAAGCGGACGAACAGGCGCACGCAATGGCGGCCAGCCACCTGCGTGCGCGGCGCGATACCGTGGGCGAACTGCTGGATCTCAGCGGTGCGGTGTGCGGCGCGGTGCGGCATCAGCCGGACTGCCTGCCGCCGGGTGGCGCCTCGATCGCGCTGGACGCCGGCTTCGGCTGCAGCGCCGACATCGCGCATGCCTTCATCGCCTGCTGCCGTGCCGCAGGATTGCCGGCACGTTACGTCAGTGGCTACCTGATCGATGCCGCCGGCGAGTGGGCGGCGCCGCACGCCTGGGTTGACGTATGGCTGGCCAGCGGGCCGGCACCCGGCGGCGAAGCCGGCTGGGTCAGCGTCGACGTGCTCGAACGCGCGCTGGCCGGCCACGGCTATTGCCGGCTGGCGGTCGGGCGCGACCATCTCGATGCCTGCCCGGTGCGCATGGCCGGCGGCGAGGCGGTCACGCGCACGCTCACCCGGGTGTCCATCCACACCCACTGACGCACTGCCGCACCGGGCAGCGCGCGCGCTGTCCGTCTAACATTCAACTTTTCCCTGACGGAAATCCGCCATGACCTACTGCGTGGGCATGCTGCTCGACGCCGGGCTCGTATGCCTGTCCGATTCGCGCACCAATGCCGGTGTCGATCACATCAACACCTTCCGCAAGATGAATCTGTTCGAGCGCCCGGGCGAGCGCGTGCTGGTGCTGATGAGCGCCGGCAATCTCGCGCTGACGCAGACGCTGGTGAGCCTGCTGCGCGAGCGTCTCGCCACCGACGGGCCCAACCTGTACACGGTGACGAACATGTTCGAGGCGGCGCGCCACGTCGGTGACTGTCTGCGCGAGGTGCACGCGCGCGACGCCGAGGCGCTGAAGGAATTCGGCATCGAATTCAACGCCAGCCTCATCCTCGGCGGCCAGATACTGGGCGAGGAGCCGCGGCTGTTCCAGATCTACGCCGCCGGCAACTTCATCGAGGCGACGCGCGACACGCCGTACTTCCAGATCGGCGAGGCGAAGTACGGCAAGCCCATCATCGACCGCGTCATCCGCCCGGAAACCACGCTGGACGAGGCGGCCAAGTGTGCGTTGATCTCGATGGATTCGACCATCCGCTCCAATCTGTCGGTCGGGCTGCCGCTGGACCTGCTGGTGCTGCGCACCGGCGCGCTGAAAGTGTGCTCGCACACCCGCATCGACGCCGAGAACGCCTATTTCGAAATGATCCGCACGCGCTGGGGTGAAAGCCTGCGCGAAGCGTTCCACGCGTTGCCGTCGCCAGACTGGATCCCGCCCGCCTGATCGCGTCCCCGACGGCGCGAGAGCGTTGTGCAGCGCAAATTTTGCGCAAGTCGGGCCTGCAAGCTAAAGGTTCCCCCACAATGCGCCGTTCACCGGAAACCCTGTCGGCGCCCGTGACCTGATGCTTTCGACCCTTCGTTCGCTGCACCGTCCGTTCCTGTCGCGTTTCTTCTGTCTGCTGTGCTTCGCCGTGCCTGCATTCCTCGTCGTGGCGGACCGGGCGCAGGCGGGCGAACTGCCGTCGGTCGCGCTGCACTATGGTGCCGATGCGCCGCTGGCGGCGATGAAGGCCTTCGACATCGCCGTGGTCGAACCGGACCACGGTTTCGACCCGGCCGCCTACCGCGGGCAGGGCCGCTCCGAACTGTTCGCTTATGTCAGCGTGGGCGAGGTGCATCCGACCCGCCCTTACGCGGCACGTATCCCGGAAGCCTGGCGCATCGGTCGCAATCAGGCCTGGAAATCCGTCGTGATCGACCAGGCGCAGCCTGCGTGGCCGGCCTTCTTCGCCGAACAGGTGATCGCGCCGCTGTGGGCACGCGGCTATCGCGGCTTCTTTCTCGACACGCTGGATTCCTACCATCTGGTCAATGGCGTCGACGTCGTCGCTCAGCAGCAGGGCATGGTGGCCGTGGTGCGGCAACTGCGCAGCCGCTTTCCCGGCATCCGCCTCATCTTCAACCGCGGCTTCGAACTGCTGCCCGATCTGCGCGACGAGGTCTATGCGGTCGCTGCCGAATCGCTTTACCGCGGCTGGGACGCGAAGAAGAAGCGCTATGTCGAGGTCGGGCAGTCCGACCGCGACTGGCTGCTCGGACAGTTGCTGACTGCGCGCGACAAATACGGCGTGACGGCGATCGCCATCGACTACGTGGCACCCGCCGCACGGGAACTTGCGCGCGACACCGCGCGGCGCATTCATGCGCACGGCATCGTGCCCTACGTCACCGACGGCGATCTGCGGCACCTGGGCGTCGGCCTGATCGAGGTGCTGCCGCGCAAGATCCTGTTCCTGTACAACAGCCGTGAGGCGGCGCGCGTCAATGTGTCGGGCGCCCACCGCTACGCCGAGATGCCGGTCAATCACCTCGGTTACGTGGCGGACTATGTCGACGTGAACCAGCCGCTGCCGGACACGGTGCCGGCCGCCGAGTACGCGGGGGTCGTGAGCTGGTTCGACGGTCATGTCCCGCCTGCGCGCGCGACCGTGCTGGCACGCTGGATGGCGGCGCGCATCGCCGAAGGCACCCGTCTGGCGGTGTTCGGTTCATTCGGTTTCGAGCCGGCCGGCGATTTCCTGCGCGAGGCCGGTCTGGCGCCGGTCGCGCCGGCACGCGGCCGGCTCGACATCGCGTCGGCCGATCCGTCGATCGGCTTCGAATCACCGCCGATTCCGGAGCGCGGACGGCTGGAACGGATACGCGTCGATGTCGATGCGGCACGGACGCTGCTCACCGTGGCGGACGCCGACGGCAAGCGTTACGACGCGGTGGCGCAGATGCCCTGGGGCGGCTTTGCGCTGCATCCTTTCGCCATCCGCGTGCTTCCGCTCGAGGAGGCGCAGACGCGCTGGATCGTCGAACCTTTCGCCTTCATCCGCGATGCACTCGCGCTGCCGCCTTTGCCGGTGCCCGACACCACGACGCTGAGCGGGCGCCGCATGTTCTTCGCCCACATCGACGGCGACGGCTTCGCATCACGTTCTGAAATGAAGGGTCGTCGGCTGGCTGCCGAGGTGCTGCTCGATGACGTACTGAAGCGCTACGCCTTGCCGCACGCGATGTCGGTGATCGAGATCGAAACCAGCGCGCAGGGGCCGTACGCGAAGGATTCGGCCGAAATGGAGTCGGTCGCGCGCCGCATGTTCGCACTGCCGAACGTCGAGATCGCGTCGCACAGCTACACCCACCCGTTCTACTGGGACAGTGTCGAGCGCGGCGAGGTGAAGCAGGCGCTGCAGGGGTACTCGCTCGCACCCGAAGGCTATGTGCCGTCGCTGGAGCGCGAGATCGCCGGCTCGGTCGAGTACATCCGCAGCCGCCTTGCACCGCCAGGCAAGCCGGTGGGCCTGATGCTGTGGACCGGCGACGCGGCACCGACCGAAGCCGCGCTCGAAATGGTCGAGCGTCTCGGCATGGTGCAGATGAATGGCGGCTATACGGTGGCGAGCCGGCTCTATCCCAGCCTGGCCGCCGTGTCGGCACTCGGTACCTGGCAGGGGCGGCGCTTTCACGTTCATGCGCCGATCATGAACGAGAACGTCTACACCAATCTGTGGACCGGTCCGTTCTACGGTTTCGAGCGCGTCACCGAAACCTTCGATTTCACCGACAGGCCGCGCCGGCTCAAGCCGATCAACATCTACTACCACACCTATTCGGCGAGCAAGCAGGCGGCGCTGGAAGCGCTGCACAAGGTGTACCGGCACGCGCTGGCGCAGCCGGTGCATCCGGTCTATCCAAGCGAATACGTGCGCATCGCGATGAACTTCAACGATGTGGTGCTGGCGCGTACGCTCGATGGCGAGCGTTACCGGGTGCGCAACGCGCCCCACCTGCGTACGCTGCGCCTGCCGCGCGAACTGGGCGTACCCGACCTGCCGGCGTCGATCGGCGTGGCCGGCTTCCGCGACGACGGCGAGGGGCGCTATGTGCACCTCGCCGCGGACGAGGTGGAACTGCGTCTTGCCGCGGTCGATGCGCGCCTGCCGATGCTGGCCGACGCCAACGCCCGCATTCTGTCGGCGACGCGCGACGGCGAGCTGTACCGCTTCGAACTGCGCGCCCACGTGCCGCTCGAATTCGTGCTGGCGAACGCCGAGCGCTGCAGCGTTTCCGCCGACGGCCGCGTACTCGCCGCGCAGCGCCGCGACGGCGCGCTGACCCATTTCCGACTGAGCGCCCATGCTGCGACGATCGAGCTACGCTGCCGCCTCGCTTGAGCGACCGCGTCTGGTCGCGCCGCACGTGCTGCTGGGCATCGGTGCGCTGGTCGGCGTGCTGCTGGTGCTGCTCTATCCCTATCAGGCGCTGGTGCAATACACGATCAACGCCACGCGCGGCGACACACTCACGGTGGCCTATCTGCGCAACCTGCTGCGCACCGATCCGCGGAACCCGGAACTGCGGCTGGCGCTGGTGCGGCAGTCGCTCGCGCGGCGCGACTACGAACAGGCGCGTGCCGATCTGGCGCCGCTGCTGGCGAATGGCGTCGATCGTGACACGCTGACCGAAGCACGCTGGGTCGACTGGACGCTGTACGAGAGCGAGTTGCTGTCGACGGCGCCGTGGTCGTCACGCCACGTCGAGCTTGAGGCGCAGCTGCCGCAGCGCCTGCGCGATGCGGTGGCGATCGACGGCCTCAACGAAATCAACCGGATGTCGCTGGTGCAGCGCGCGCTGTCGCGCGGACAGGCGCTGCTGGCGCTGGACCTGATCGCCACCTTCCAGCGCGACGGCAGCGCGGTCGATCCGCGCCTGTACGGGCAGGCGGCGGCGGAACTGCTGGGGCAGGGCGAGTACGAGGGCGCGGCGCGCATGCTGCTGCTGCAGCGCAGCCGCGAGCCCGACGCAGCGGTCCGTCGCCAGCTCTTCCTGCAGGCGCTGCGCACGCTGCAGTCCGGCAATCTGCTCGATCTCGCGCTCGACACTGCGGAGCGCGAGATCGGCGAACTGGCGAACGACACCGAAGTGCTCTACTACCTGGTCACGCTGGCGCGCGCCGCCAACCGTCCGGAGGCGGCCGCCCGCTACGCGAAGCAGATGCTGAAGCTGTCGCTGCAGCAACAATTGCGCCGCGCCATGCTCGCGCAGGCCGGCTTCGACGCGCAGCCGTGGCGCGTCGCCACCGGCGCGGGCCCCGACCTGCCCTTCGACGACAAGATCTACACGCTGGGTTACGAAGCCTTTCTCGGCAACCGTCAGCTCGACGACGCACAGCGCGTGGCCGCTTCGGCGGTGCGTCAGGCGCCGGACGACATGAAGTGGCGCGAGCGTCTGGCCACCGTGTCCGAATGGGCCGGCCAGCCGCAGCAGGCGCTGGACCAGTGGCTCGTGCTGGCGCAGCGTACCAATCGCGAAGACGCATGGGATGCCGTGCTGCGGCTGGCGCCGGGCCTGCTCGACGACGAGGCGCTGCTGCCGGCGCTGCAGCACCGGCTGCGCCGCACGCCGGGTGACATGCGTCTGCTGGGCGAGATCGTCGCCGCCTACGAACGGCTGGGCCGGCCGCGCGAGGGCATCGCCTTCCTGCAGAAGATTACCGCCAGCTCACCCACGCCGCAGGCGCTGAAGGCGCTGGCCGATCTGGCCGAACGTGCCGGCGACATCGACCTCGCGCTGGCCACGCTGGCGCGCCTTGATACCGTCGTTGCGCCGGAGCCGGCGCGTGCGTCGCGCCGCGCCGCGCTGCTCATCGTGCGCAGCCGCTTCGATGACGCGATGCAGGCACTCGAATCGGCCAAGGCGGTGGCGACCGACGCCGACCGTGACTACTGGCGGCTGTATTCCTCGCTCGCCATGCTGCTGCAGGACGACGACCGGGCGCGTGCCGCACTGGAGCGCGTGACGCGTTTCGACGATTCAGACGCCTTCGAGCTGGCCGACCTTATCGAGCTGCTGACCGACGTCGCGCCGCTGGCGGCGGCACGCGAGGCCGAGCGCGGCTGGCGCCGCTACGGCGATACGCCCTGGCTGATGCGCACGCTCGACCTGTACGTGTTCGCCGGCCGGCCGCAGGACGTCGGCCGCATCATCGGCGACATGAGCGCTGCACAGCTGGCCGAGGCCGAGCGCGTGCCGCTGTTCCTGCAGATGCGCGCGCAGTGGCATCAGTCGGCCGGACGCCGCGATCTCGCCTTCGCCGACTTCAGCGCTGCACTGACGCTGGTGCCGGATTCGGCCGACGTGCGCTCGGCGCTGCTGTGGCTGCTGATAGACGGCAACGAGGTGCGCGCGCTGCGCGATCTGCTGCTGCGCAAGGAACAGGCGTGGGCGCAGGACGAAGCGCTGCATGACGCGCTGGCCGCGGCCTGGCAGGCGCTGTCGCGACCGCAGGTGGCGCTCGACCGTTACATGCTGCCGCGTTTCGGCCGCAAGCGTGGCGACTTCCTGTGGATGATGAACGTCGCCGACGCGCTGGAACAGAACCAGGAAGTCGACCGGGCCTGGCGCCTGCGACAGACGCTGTGGGCGCAGGAGCGACCGCGGCTGGGCGAGCTTGCCGCCGGCGACATCGGCCAGCTGCAGCGACTGGCACGGGTGCGTCTGGCGCGGGCACAGCAGCCGGGCGATGCGTCGCACGCGCTGCTGCGCGAGGTGCTGCGGCTGGACCGCGCTCCGGACGGCCAGTGGTTGCCGGCGGCGCGCGAACTGGCGCTGTCCTGGTTCATCGACCGCGGCGAGTACGACGCGGTGCGCGGCTTCCTATGGCACCAGTACGGACGCGCGCTGAACCGCCCGCTGTGGGCCGACATCACCGCCGCGCTCGGGCAGGGCGACGTCGCCGCGGTCGGCGCGCTGCTCGAAACCTGGGACGAACGTCTGCCGCGCTACGACCGCGTGAACAGTGCGCGCCTAGTCGGCGACCTGCGTCGGGCGCAGACGGCCGCGTTCGAGACGATGGATGCCCAGCGCGACGACGCGCCGCTGCATCTGCAGCTGTCCGACGCGATGCTCGATTACGCGCACCGTTTCGATCTCGACATCGCGCAGCGCGAACTGGGTGGCATCGACGAGCGGCAGGCGAGCGCCACGCTGGACATGGCGGTCGCGCCCGATCTGCGTATGAGTTTCGAATTCGGCTCGATCTCGCGCAGCCGCGGCGACAACACGCAATTCTCGGCGGTGCCGGGCGAAAGCAGCTATCTGCTCGGCAAGCTCGCGTGGATGCACGACGACGGCACCACCCGCATCACGCTCGGCCAGCGCGACGGATTCGAAACCATCCACCCGTTCGCGATCGAGCGCGAACAGCGCATCGACAACCGGCTCAGCGCGTCGGCCGGCATCGGCATCGACATGCCGGCGACCGAGAACCTCGGTCTGCGCGCGGCCGGCATGCGCGACCAGATCGACCTGCGTGCCAGTTACCGTGTGTCGCGCTACGACCGCGTCGGCCTGCAGCTGGGCGGCTACCGCTACCGGGCGCAGAACGGCCTGTCCATCGGCAGCGGCCGTCTGTGGCAGGCCGAGCTGGTGCATTCGATCCGCACCGAACTGCCCGATCTCGAAGTCAGCGCCTATGTCGCCGGCTACCGCTTCAGCCCGTCCGACATCGATCTCGCCGACGCGCGGGCGGTCGACATCAAGCAGCGCCTGTTCGCCGGCAGCGACGCCGACGCCACCGCGCTGCGCCCGCAGAGCTTCAATCTGCAAGGGCTCAGACTGACCCACAACATCCGCCTGCTGCGCGACTACACGAAGGCGCTGCGCCCCTTCGGCTCGATCGGCGTATCGAACAACAGCGTCGCTGGCGCCGGTTACGACGTGTCGCTGGGCGTGGCCGGCAGCCTGCTCGGTACCGATCATTTTTCGCTGTCCTGGCGACAGGACAAGGGCGGTGGTGGCATCTTCGCGCGCACCACCGAATTCGCACTGCATTACCGACTGTTTTTCTGAACCGGGAGAGTTCGCATGAAACGCCTGATCAACTACATCGCCGGCCTCGCTGCCGCGCTGGCGCTGCTCGCCGGCTGCGCCGTCATCGACCACTCGGCGCCGTCCGGCGCCGACAAGTCGGCGGCCTGGGTGCTGCTGCCCTTCAGCAACGCCACCGAAACGCCGTTTGCCGGCCAGCGCGCCGAAGCGGTGACCGAGAATCTGCTGCGCGCGCTCGGCGTCGCCAACGTGCAGCGCTATCCGTCCGATCTGCAGCGCGACAACCTGTTCGAAACCGGGCAGGCGAAGGACGACACGAAGGCGATCGAGTGGGCGAAGGCGCAGGGCGCGCGCTACGCCGTGACCGGTACGGTCGATGAGTGGCGCTACAAGGTCGGCGTCGATGGCGAGCCGGCGGTTGGCATCGCATTGCAGATCGTCGAGGTCGACAGCGGTCGCGTGCTGTGGAGCGGCGTTGGCGGCAAGAGCGGCTGGAGCCGCGAATCGCTGGCCGCGGTGGCGCAGGAACTGATCAAGTCGCTGCTGGTGCCGGCGCTGAAATGAACGACCGCTCGCCCGGCGAGAAGCCGGTCATCCGGCGCACCGAGGAGCCGCTGCTGCGGCGCCTGATGGCGCGCTTCACGCCGACCGCGTCCGGTGCCGGTGCGGCGGCCGTGGCCGAGACGCTGGCCACGCCGCTGCTCGCGCTGCTGCTCGCTTTCTGGCTCAACCCGCTCGACCCCTTCTTCCTGCGGGCGCAGTTCGCCTGGGTGTGGCTCGGCCCGGTGCTGGTGGCGCTGCGCTACGGGCCGATTCCGGGCCTGACCGCCAGCGCCATCGTTTTCGCCGCGTGGTTCGTGTTCGGCGAACTGGGTGTGGCGCTGGGCGAACTGCCCAAGCTGTACTTCCTCGGCTGGCTCATCACGGTGATGATCTGCGGCGAATTCTCGTCGCTGTGGCGCAATCGCGTGCGCCGTGCGGAGAGCGTGCAGGCCTATCTCGAGCAGCGCCTGGAGTATCTGACGCACCAGCATTACCTGCTGCGCCTGTCGCACGACCGGCTGGAGCAGGACTTGATTTCGCGCCCGGTGTCGATGCGCGACGCGCTGGTGAGTCTGCGCGGGCTGGCCTCGGCCCCCGGCGCAGCCGGTGATGCGCTGCCGGGCGCATCCGACCTGCTGCGTCTGGTCGCGCAGTACTGCCAGATCGAGCGCGCGGCTCTGCTGCCGGTCGATGCCGACGGCCGCCCCGATGGCGGCGCGCCGACCTATCTTGGCGCGCCTTTCGACATCGATGCCGGCGATCCGCTGATCGGCTTCGCTCTGGAGCGTCGCCGGCTGGCGCACGTGGCGCTCGACGACGAGCGCGCCGACGGCGGCTCGCGCTATCTGGTGGTGGCACCGCTGAGCGATATGAGTGGTTCGATGCGGGCGCTGCTGGTGGTCGACCGCATGCCTTTCTTCGCGCTGCACGAAGAAACGCTGCAGATGCTGAACCTGCTGCTCGGCTACTACGCCGACGGCCTGTCGGCGAGCGAGCTGGCGGCACCGCTGCGCGCGCGCTTCACCGACTGCCCGCTCGAATTCGCCTTCGAAATGGCACGCATGTGGCGCGTCCGCGTCGAGTCCGGCGTCGCCAGCGCGCTGGTCACGCTGGAATTTCCGGCGGGCGATGAGGGGCGTGAGCTGATGCAGCAGATCGCCCGCATCCAGCGCTCGCTCGACGTCGTGTGGCGCGTCGACGGTGATGACCGCCCGCGTCTGCTGACGCTGATGCCGCTGGCCGGCAGCGCCGCGGTCGAAGGCTATCTGGCGCGTATCGACAGCTGGTTGCGCCAGCACCGCGGCAGCGGACTGGACGACAGCGGCGTCGGCAGCCGCATCAGCATGCTCGATCAGGTCGAGCCGGTTGCTCTGTTGAGCGGCGTGCTGAAGGTGCGACATGGGCAGTAGCCAACTCGCCTTCGCTGCGCTGCTCGCCGAGCTGACCGCCTTCTACGGCCTCGGCAACATCGAGGCGCCGGATCTCGCGCTGTCCGCCTACCTGGCGGCACACGCGCCGGCCAGCCTGATGCTCGCGCTGGCGGTTTATGCGCTGATTCCGCCGGCCCGCTCGAAGCCGCGCACGAGCGTGCTGGCACTGCTGTTCAGCTGCATCTTCTTCGTGCCGGTACTCGGTTTCGTCGGCGTGCTGGCGGGCGCGCTGATGCGCCACCTGTTGCCGCGGCTGAAGGCGCCGCAGCGCTTCTCGGCGGTGCGGCTTCCGGATCTGGACATCCACGAAAGCAGCGAGAAGTCGGCCGCCGGCTTCCGTCAAGCCGGCGTGCGTCAGTTCCTGAAGAACGAACGCGCACCGGTGCCGCAGCGTCTGCGCGCAATGGTGGCGCTGTCGCACGCGCCGTCGCGCATCGGTTCGCCGGTGTTGCGCGAACTGCTCGGCGATTCGGAGGACGACCTGCGCCTGCTCGCCTACGGCCTGCTCGACAGCCGCGAGAAGCGGCTCAACGCCGACATCCACGAGGCGCGTCAGCGTTACGCGGCGAGCCGCGACGGCGAACAGCGCAGCCGCGTCGCGCATCAGCTGGCGGCGCTCTACTGGGAGCTGATCTATCAGGGGCTGGTGCAGGGCGACCTGCTCGACTATGCGGTCGGCGAGGCGCTGCGCTACAGCGAGATCGCACTGCAGACGCGCGGCAACGACCCGGCGCTGCATCTGCAGCACGGCCGACTGCTGCAGCAGATGGGACGGCTGGAGGAGGCCGATGCGGCCTACCGGCGTGCGCGCGAACTGGGTCTGCCCGCTTCGCGCGTCGTGCCCTATCTGGCCGAACTGGCGTTCGCGCGACGCGACTTCACGCAGGTGCGCGCGCTGCTGCAGACGATGCAGGACTGGGAAGGCCTGTCGCGGCTGCAGCCGGTGCTGAAATTCTGGGGGCAGGCATGAGTGCAGCACTGATCGATCGGTTCGACCGCAGCCTCCCTTCGTGCGGCAGCGACGGAGGAACATCCAGTGAGTGAGGTGATCCGCCGCGCGGAGCAGGGCGTCGACGTGGCGCTGTTGCTGGAGGGCACCTTCCCCTATGTATCGGGTGGCGTGTCGAGCTGGGTGAACCAGATCATCCGCGCCCACCCCGACCTGCGTTTCGCCGTCGTTTTCATCGGCAGCCGGCGCAGCGACTACGGCGACATGCGCTATGCGCTGCCGGACAACGTCGTGCATCTGGAAGCGCACTACCTGCACGACGACCTCGGCGGCGGCGCCAGTGCCCACGACCGCAAATCCGGCATGGCCGGCGACGCGCAGGCCTTCGAGCGGATGGCGGCGCTGCACGAATCCTTCCGCCATGGCGGCGCTGACGTCGAGGCGTTGTTCGCCGAAGCCTGCCGCGACATCCGGCCCGGCGGACGCATCGATCTCGACGCCTTCCTGCGCAGCGAAGCGTCGTGGGACATCGTTACCGACCGCTACCGCAAGTACTGCAGCGACCCGAGCTTCGTCGATTACTTCTGGACGGTGCGCATCATGCACCAGCCGTTGTGGCAGCTCGCCCGCATCGCACACACGCTGGTGCCGGCCAAGGTCTATCACAGCGTGTCGACCGGTTACGCCGGCTTTCTCGGCGCCATGCTGGCGCAGTCGACCGGGCGTCCGCTGGTGCTGTCGGAACACGGCATCTACACCAAGGAACGCAAGATCGACCTCTACCAGAACGAGTGGATACGCGACAACCGCAACGTGTTCCAGAAGGACGCGTCGGAGCTGAGCTACTTCCGCCAGCTGTGGATACGCTTCTTCGAATGGCTGGGACGCATCACCTACGCCGCCGCCGACCCCATCATCGCGCTGTACGAAACCAACCGGCTGCGTCAGGTGGCCGACGGCGCGGACGCAGCGCGCACGCGCAACATTCCGAACGGTGTGGCGATACAGCGGCTGGCGCCGCTGCGCGCGCAGCGGCCGGACGTCGTGCCGCCGGTGCTGTGCCTGATCGGCCGCGTGGTGCCGATCAAGGACATCAAGACCTTCGTGCGCGCGATGCGTCGCGTGGTCAATCGCATGCCCGAGGCGCAGGGCTGGATCGCCGGTCCGGCCGACGAGGATCCGGCATACGCCGAGGAGTGCCGCAACCTGGTCGACAGCCTCGGCCTGTCCGACAACGTGCGCTTTCTCGGCATGCAGAAGATAGACGAGCTGATGCCCAGGATCGGTCTGGTCGTGCTGTCGTCGATTTCCGAGGCGCTGCCGCTGGTGCTGCTCGAAGGCTATGCAGCCGGCGTGCCGGCCGTGTCGACCGACGTCGGCTCCTGCCGCCAGCTGATGTACGGTCTGGGCGAGGAGGACGAGGCGCTGGGTGCCGCAGGCCGCGTGGTCGGCATCGCCGACCCGCAGGCGCTGGCCGACGCTGCGCTCGAACTGCTGAACGACGGTGCGGCCTGGCAGGCGGCGCAGCATGCGGGCATCGCTCGCGTCGAGCGTTACTACAGCGACGCGCTGATGTTCGACCGCTACCGCGCCGTCTATGACGAAGCGCTGGCGCGCGACACGCGCGGCGCCGGCGGCTGCCCGTTCGGACACGGAGCGCGCTGATGGCCGGCATCGGTTTCGAACTGCGCAAGCTGCTGAAGAAGGACAGTCTGCTCGGGCTGGTCCAGGCCTACAGCTACGCCGGCGTGATCGGCTCCGGACCGTGGGTGCTGTCCATCGTCGGCATCCTGATGGTGGGTCTGCTGTCGCGCGCGGTGGTGGTGCCGGAATTCCTGATCACCCAGTTCCAGGTGTCGGTCACCTATCTGATCTCGAGCTCGCTCATCCTGACCGGCCTGGTGCAGCTCGCCTTCACCCGCTTCATTTCCGACCGCCTGTTCGAGAAGCGCGACGACCTCGTGATGTCGAACTTCAACGGCCTGCTGCTGTGGGTGCTGGCCGTTGCCGGCGTGGTCGGGCTGCTGCTCGCCTTCACGCTGTTCGCCGGCCTGTCGGTGTCCTATCGGCTGCTGATGCTGGCGGGCTTCGTGCTGTTGTGCGGCATCTGGGTGGCCACCATCTTCCTGTCCGGCCTGAAGATGTACCGCGCCATCCTGCTGCTGTACGCGCTCGGCTACGCGGTCACCGTGCTGTCGGCGCTGGCGGCGCGGCCGTGGGGGCTCGAAGGCCTGCTGGGTGGATTCGTGCTCGGGCACTTCGTGCTGTTCGTCGGCATGTGGATGATCACCGCCTGGCACTACCGCTCGCGGATGACGATTTCCTACGAATTCGCCCGCCGCGAGACGCGCTATCCGTCGCTGATGCTGATCGGCCTGCTGTACAACCTAGGCGTCTGGGTGGACAAGTTCATGTTCTGGAGCTGGCCGGAAACGTCGGACGCCATCATCGGACCGCTGCGCGCGTCGGTCATCTACGACCTGCCGGTGTTCATGGCCTATCTGTCCATCATTCCGGGCATGGCGGTGTTCCTGGTGCGCATCGAAACCGATTTCGTCGAGTACTACGACCGCTTCTTCGACGCGGTGCGCACCGGCGGTTCGCTCGAGTACATCGAGGACATGCGAGACGAGATGGTGTACTCGATCCGCCAGGGGCTGGCCGAGATCGGCAAGATCCAGACGCTGGCCATGCTGGCCGCCATCGTCGCCGGTCCGGCGGTGTTCGCGGTGCTGGAGATTTCGGAACTGAACCTGCCTCTGCTCTACATCCAGACCCTGGCCGCCAGCCTGCAGGTCGGTCTGCTGGCGCTGCTGAACGTGTTCTTCTACCTCGACCAGCGCCGCATCATTCTCGCGCTGTGCGGCTTCTTCTGTCTGTCCAACATCGCCTTCACTGCCTTGTCATTCCAGCTCGGTGCCAGCTTCTACGGCTATGGCTACGCGCTGTCGGTGCTGCTGACGCTGACGCTGGGCCTGTGGGCGCTGGACCGGAAGCTGGGGCGGCTGGAGTACGAGACTTTCATGCTGCAGTAGAGAGGCAAGCTGCAAGATTCAATCTGCAAGGTTCAAGACGCGCGGGCTCCGGATTTTCTTGCCGCTTGAATCTTGCAGCTCAGTACTGCGGGGCAGCTGCCGTGGTGATTTCGTGGCGCAGCAGGTGATAGAGCGCCAGGCGGTCAGGCGCGACGTGGTCGCGCAGGCCGCAGCCCGGTTCGCTGTCGTGCGCGCAGTCGCGGAAGCGGCATGTGCCCAGGTGCGGACGGAAATCCGGGAAAGCCTGTTCGAGGTCGTTTACGTCGAGCTGGGCGAGACCGAATTCCTGCAGGCCCGGGCTGTCGATCAACGCGCCGCCACCGTCGAGCGCGTAGAGCTTTGCGTAGGTGGTGGTGTGCTTGCCCGAATCGAGTGCCTGCGACACCTCGCGCGTCGCGGCGCGCGCTTCGGGCACCAGCGCATTGACCAGCGTCGACTTGCCCATGCCGGACTGGCCGGTGAACACGCTGGTGTGATCGCGCAGGAAGGGGCGCAGTGCGTCCGCGCCTTCGACCGCGCTCATCTCAAGCACCTCGTAACCCAGCGCACGGAACGGTGCGAGCGCAGCGCGGGCGGCGTCGAGCGAGGCGGTGAGGTCGCACTTGTTCAGCACGATCAGCGTCTGCAGCTGCTGCGCTTCGCACGCAACGAGGATGCGCGAAATCAGTTCCGGGCTGAACGACGGTTCGGTGGCGACGACGATGGCGACCAGATCGACGTTGGCGGCGACCATCTTCTGCTTCCACATGTCCTTGCGGTAGAGCAGGCTGGTGCGCGGCAGCACTTCGGCGATGCGCGCCTGGTCCTCGCCCTGGATGTCGAGCAGCACGCGGTCGCCGCAGGCGATGTCCGACTTCTTGCCGCGCGGGAAGGCCTGCAGTTCGCGCCCGTCCTCCAGCCGTGCAACGTAGTGCCGGCCGTGGGCCGACACGATGCGGGCGGCCGGCTGCAGAGTTTTTTTCAAACCGTCAGGCGGCGTCGCGCATCGCCTCGATGCGGGCGGCGCAGATCAGGTCGTTGAGGGACACACCGCGCACGCTGTGCGTGGTGAACACCACGCGTACGCGGTTGGCGCCGAACATGATGTCCGGGTGGTGATCTTCGGCCGCAGCCAGCGCGGCGACCTGATTCACGAAGGCGACGGTCTGCGCGTAGTCGGTGAACTGGAAGTCCTTGGCGATGTGCTTGTCGATTTCGATCCAGCCGCGCAGGTCCTTCAGGGCCGCGGCGAGCGCCTCGTCCTCGATGCGGCGGTGGGCGCCCTTTTGCGGCGTGCAGTGTTGTTGTGCGAGTTCTTGTGCGGTCATCGTCAGGTGGATTGCAGCCGCGCCACGCGCAGCGCGGCCGGCGGGTGGGAGTCGTAGAACTGCGAGTACAGCGGGTCCGGCGTCAGCGTCGAGGCGTTGTCGCGGTACAGCTTGACCAGCGCGGTGACCAGCCAGTCGGCGCGGGTCTGTGCTACGGCGTAGGCGTCGGCCTCGAACTCGTGCTTGCGCGACATCAGCGACAGGATGGGCGACAGCGGGAAGCTGAACACCGGTATTACGAGAGCGAACAGCGTCAGCGCCATCGCATCGCCCTGCGACGATACGCCCAGCTGTTCGAAGAACCACGGCGCGTCGACCAGCCAGCCGAGCAGGGCGAAGAAGGCGAGGCTGCCGGCGGCGATCCAGCCGACGCGCTTCCAGATGTGGTGGTGCTTGTAGTGGCCCAGCTCGTGCGCCAGCACCGCTTCGATCTCGTCGCCGCCAAGGCGGTTGAGCAGGGTGTCGAAGAACACGATGCGCTTGCCCTTGCCGAAGCCGGTGAAGTAGGCGTTGCCGTGCGCCGAGCGGCGCGAGCCGTCCATCACGAACAGGCCGTCGGAGCGGAAGCCGCAGCGTTCCAGCAGCGCCTCGATGCGGCTGCGCAGCTCGCCTGCCGGCATCGGCTCGAACTTGTTGAACAGCGGTGCGATGAAGGTCGGATAGAGCACCATCATGGCGAGGCTGAAGGTGAGCCAGAAGGCCCAGGCGTACACCCACCACGCGGCGCCGAGGCTGTCCATGATCCACAGCACCGCGGCGACCGCCGGTGCGCCGATGGCGGCGCCGATCAGGCCGTGCTTGATCTGGTCGCCGAAGAACATGCCCAGCGTCATCTTGTTGAAGCCGAAGCGCTGTTCGATCACGAAGGTGCGCCACATGAGCACCGGCAGGTCGATCAGCGACGAGGCGAAGGCGACGATGCCGATGAACACGAGGTCACGCACCATGCCGTCGCCGGCGAGGCGGCCGGCCAGATCGAACATCCACTGCAGGCCGCCGCCCAGCGTCAGCACCAGCAGCCACAGCGCGCCGATGACGACGTCGGCGCGGCCGAGACCGGCGCGCGCGACCGTGTAGTCGGCGGCCTTCTGGTGGGCATCGAGCGGAATCGCTTCGCGGAAGGCGACCGGCACTTCGCTGCGGTGGGCGGCGACGTGGGCGCGGTGACGGGTGGCCAGCCACAGGCGCACGCCGGTGGTCAGCACGAGAGCGGCGACGAAGATTTCGGTGAGCATGGTGGGTTGCCTCGGGTGGATGCGGTTCCGGTCAGGATCAGAGTCAATTTAGACTCAGTCCAGGTCACGCGAGTGTGACAAAATCGGGCCGATCCGCGTTCGGACGAACGCATTAATCCCGCTTGGAAATTTTCTCGATTATGGCACAGGACCTCACACATCTCGTCTGGCTGGACATGGAAATGACCGGACTGGATCCGGACAACGACCGCGTGATCGAACTGGCCTGCGTGGTCACCGACGCCAATCTCGAAGTGATCGCGGAGGGCCCGGTGCTGGTGGTGCATCAGTCCGACGAAGTGCTCGGCGGCATGGACAGCTGGAACACCGCCACCCATGGCAAGTCAGGCCTGACCGAACGCGTGCGCGCCTCGACGCTGGACGAGAACGAAGCGGCCGCGCAGATGATCGCTTTCCTCAGCCAGTACGTACCCGAGCGCACCAGCCCGATCTGCGGCAACTCGATCTGCCAGGACCGGCGCTTCCTCGCCCGCCACATGCCGACGCTCGAAGCCTGGTTTCACTACCGCAACCTCGACGTGTCGACGCTGAAGGAACTGTGCAAGCGCTGGCGGCCGCAACTGGCCGCGCAGTTCAAGAAGGCGCAGCGGCATGAGGCGCTGGCCGACATCTACGAATCGATAGACGAACTGAAGTTCTACCGCGAACACTTCCTGCGCATGGAGTGAGGCGATGAGCACCCTTCGCATCGCCGTTGCGCAACTGAACTGCGTGGTCGGCGATCTCGACCACAACGCCGCGCTCATTCTCGACGCCGCGCACCGCGCGGCGGAGCAGGGCGCCGACCTGCTGCTGACGCCCGAACTGGCGCTGTGCGGCTACCCGCCGGAAGACCTGCTGCTGCGCCCGGACTTTCACCGCGCCTGCGCGCACGCGCTGGCCCGCATCGCTGCCGAGGCACCGCGTGATCTGGCTGTGCTGGTGGGGCACCCGCACGCGAGCGGCGAGTGCCGGTACAACGCCGCCAGCGTGATCCGTGGCGGCCGCGTCGAGGCCACCTATTTCAAGATGCGCCTGCCGAACTACGAAGTGTTCGACGAGGAACGCTACTTCGACGCCGGCACGCAGCCGCTGGTGATCGACGTCGAGGGCGTGAAGGTGGGCGTGAACATCTGCGCCGACGTGTGGGAGCCGGGCGCGGCCGAAGCCGCCGCAGCTGCCGGCGCACAGCTGCTGGCCGTGCTCAACGCGTCGCCCTACCACCTGAACAAGCCGGTCACCCGCGAACAGGTGGTGGCCGAGCGCGTGCTTGCCACCGGCATTCCGGTCGTCTACTGCAATCTGGTCGGCGGCCAGGACGAACTGGTGTTCGACGGCGCCTCGTTCGCGCTCGACCGCCGCGGTCGCCTGGCTTGGCGCGCGCCGCACTGCCGCGAACATTTCGCCACGGTCGAATTCAGCGCCGGCGACATCGTTGCCCAGCCGCTGCCGCGGCAGACCACCGTCGAACAGGACTGTTACGAAGCGCTGGTGCTCGGCGTGCGCGACTACCTCGGCAAGAACGGCTTCAGGTCGGCGCTGATCGGCCTGTCAGGTGGCGTCGATTCGGCGCTGACGCTGTGCATCGCCGTCGACGCCATCGGCGCCGAGCACGTGCGTGCGGTCATGATGCCGTCGCCCTACACTGCGCAGATGAGCCTCGACGACTCGCGCGAACTGGTGCGCAATCTCGGCGTGCGTTACGACGAAGTGTCGATCGCTCCCGCGATGCAGACCTTCGAGCAGATGCTGAAGCCGCTGTTCGGCGACGCCGCCGCCGACACCACCGAAGAGAATGTGCAGGCCCGTGCCCGCATGATCATGCTGATGGCGCTGTCCAACAAGACCGGCGCCATCGTGCTCACCACCGGCAACAAGAGCGAAATGGCGGTCGGCTATTCGACGCTCTACGGCGACCTGGCCGGCGGCTTCGCGGTGATCAAGGACATCTACAAAACCTTTGTCTACCACCTCTGCGCCTGGCGCAACAGCCAGCGCCACGACATCCCGGACAACATCCTGACCCGTGCGCCGTCGGCCGAACTGCGCCCGAACCAGACCGACCAGGACAGCCTGCCCGCCTACGAAATCCTCGACGCCATCATCCAGGCCTATATGGAGCGCGATCAGTCGCCGCGCGAAATCATCGCCGCCGGCTTCGCCGAGAACGACGTGAAACGGGTGATCGGGCTGCTGAAGCGCAACGAGTACAAGCGCCGTCAGGCACCGCCGGGCGTGCGGGTGACGGAGCGGGGGTTCGGCAAGGACTGGCGGTATCCGATTACGAATCGGTATCGGGACGAGGACTGAGGCGATTGCGGAGCGGGTGAGGCGCCCCGCGCTCGCGGGCTCAGGGATCGCTCACCGCCGCCGCGAAATCCGGCATCTTCGTCAGGATGTCGTTACGCAGTGACTGTGCTGCGGCGACGTTCTGCTGGCGCAAACCGAGGTAGCTGCTGCGCAGGCCGGCGGCGTCGCGCGCATTGGCGTGCACGAGTGCTTTCACGTGCCAGGCGTTCAGGAAGCCGGGGTAGCGCGCGGTCAGGCGGTCGAGCACCGCGATGCCCTTGGCGAACTGCCTGTTCTGTCCGTAGGCCTGACCGAGGAAGAACTGGCCGTCGGGCGACTCGGGTGCCAGTTGCTCGGCGCGCTCCAGCACCTCGATCGCGCGGCCGACTTCCCGCTTCAACATCAGTGCGTGGCCCAGATTGATCCAGCCGTTGACGGTCTGAGGGTCGAGCCGCACCGCGACTTCGAGCGCTTCCACCGCCTCTGCCGGGCGGCCGAGCAGAATCAGCACATAGCCTTTGCTGCTCCAGGCCGGACCGGCAGTGGGATGGAGCTTTGTTGCGCGCGTCGCGTATTCGAGGGAGCGCGTGTGATCCTGTTCGCGACCGTATTGCGCGCAGCGGGCGAGCAGCACTTCGAGACTTTCAGGCGCGGCCGCCTCGGCGCGCGTCAGCGCAGTGCGCGCTTCGTCCACCAGTCCGGCACGCAGCGCTGCCTCGCTCAACGCGATCTGGTCTGGCGCGGCGGCGCCGGGCAGACGGACCAGGCTGCGAGCGCTGGCAAGTGCGCCGGGCCAGTCGCCGAGCTGGCTCTGCACCTGATTCAGCTCGCGCAGGGCCGCTGCGTCATCGGGGTGGCGCGCAACGACCCGTTGACGCAGTTTCGCGGCCCCCGCGCGGTCGCCGGTGTTCGCCAGATGCCGGGCAAGGCTCAACTGCGCTTCGCGATGATCCGGATCGCGCGCCAGTACCGCGTCGATCATCTTCCGCCCTTCTTCTGCACGTCCGCTGTCCATCAGCAGGGCGCCCAGCGGCGCCGCGGCATCGTTGGACGCGGGTGCGATGGCGAGTGCCTTGCCCAGCGCCTGTTCGGCCTCGGTATAACGGCTCTGCGCCAGCGATTCGTGCGCGAGCGCGATCAGTGTGGCCACGTTTTCGCTGCCGGAACTTGCGGTCGAGAGCACCGCGCGCGCCTGGTCGGTCTGTCCGGCGGCCTTCAGCGAACGCGCCAGTGCGGCCGACCACGACACCTGCCCCGGCTGGTGCCGCAGGGCGATGCGCCATGCACGTGCGGCTTCGGCTGGCCGGCCGAGCGCGTCATGCGATTCCGCCAGCAGCGCCCAGGCGTCGTCGTCATTCGGGCTGCGCCTGATGGCCTGATTCGCCAGTTCGTGGGCGGCGCGCGCGTCACCTTGCCGCATCCGCCATCGGCCTTCGACCCGATACGGGTAGCCGGAAAGGGGCTGGGCCTCCTTGGCGCGTGCAAATGCGGCCGCCGCTTCCGCCGGGCGCTTGCCGACGAGCCGGACGTCGGCCAGTTCGACCCAGGCGGCGGCGTTGCGCTCGTGCAGTTCGAGTGCGCGCAGCTGGTCGCGCTCGGCTTCGTCGTAGCGGCCGAGGTTCATCCTGGCCAGCCCGCGCAGGCGCCAGGCCTCGGACGTATCGGGCAGTGCGTCGATCCAGCGGCTTGACCATTCGGCCAAGGCAGCCATGTCTCCCGACGAGCGCAGCCGCTCTGCCTCCTCCGCCCAGCGAGGTTCGGCCTCGGGTACGACGAAGGGTGGCGGCGGCGCCGTTCCTCGCTGGGCGAGGTCGCCGATCCATTCGACCGGCAGCGCGATATTGGTGTTCTGTCCCGCCACCATGGTGCCGGTGGTGATGCCGACCAGCCGGCCCTGGTCGTCGAACAGGCCGCCGCCGCTGGAGCCCGGCGACAGCGACGCCGACACGACGATGATCGGGGCGCTGTCGCCCGTCAGCAGATTGGATACCAGGCCACTGCTGACCGAGACACCCAGGCCGAGCGGGTTGCCGATCGCATGCACCCGATCGCCGACAGCGAGCGTGGCGCCCGCCCGCTGCGCGACCGCAGGCGCGTCGAGCGTGTCGACTTCGAGCAGGCACAGATCGCGCTCGACATCGCCGAGGGTCCAGCGGGCGCTGTGGGTCTTGTTGCCGTCATTCACCGAGATCGATTTCGCGTAGCGGATGACATGGCAATTGGTGATGACGGTCGCGCGTGCGATAACCACACCGCTGCCTTCGCCGGCGATACGGTCCTCGATGTCGATGGCACGGACGGTCACCACCCCGGACAGTGCGGCTTTTACCGATGCCGCCGGTGGTGTGTCGGCCGAGGCCGGCAGGCCGTGGGTGGCGAGCAGCAGGATGAGGGCGCGGCGCATCATCGCGTGATCTCCAGCGGCACGATGCAGCAGAGG
This sequence comes from Methyloversatilis discipulorum, assembly GCF_000385375.1. Classification (NCBI taxonomy): domain Bacteria; kingdom Pseudomonadati; phylum Pseudomonadota; class Betaproteobacteria; order Nitrosomonadales; family Sterolibacteriaceae; genus Methyloversatilis; species Methyloversatilis discipulorum. The sequence continues at coordinate 2,842,489 of NZ_ARVV01000001.1, read as the reverse complement.
TAGGCAAGTTCGGCGCGTTCGCGGTCCAGTTCGCGCAGCCGGCCGTATGCCCGGCGGGCGTCTTCGTGGCGATCGAGCTTGTAGTAGACCTCGACCAGCGCTTGCCATACCTGGATCTGCGACGGGTCGATCGAGATGGCGTGCTCCAGGGATTTCACCGCGTCGGCATTCCGGTTCGTGCTGGCGTGGACGAATCCGATCTGTCGCCAGCCGTCCGGATCCTTGGGGAAGTCCTTGGCCCAGCGCTTGAAGATGTCCATCGCCTCGTCGAAACGTGCGGAGTCCTTCAGTGCGAGACCGAGCCTCCAGCGCCACAGGGGTTCGTCCGGCGACAGCGCGATCGCCTTGCGGAAGGACGCGATCGCTTCCGTCCATCGCTGCTGGGCATACGCGTTCTCGCCGATGGCGGACCACACCCAGGCGGGTGACCGGGGCTTGTGCTCAAGGCTGAGCCTCAGCACCCGCGACGATTCCTGCGGGCGCCCGAGCGCCGCCAAGGCGCGGCCGCGGAAATACAGCAGATCGCCATCGGTATCCGCCGACGCACCTTGCCCGAGGATGAGCTCCAGCGCCCGTTCGGGCTTCCGGGCGGCCAGGTATGCGTCGGCGAGTCGCATCACTGCGCCGGTGTCGTTCCGCGCGAGGTGGTGCGCTCGCCGGCGATAGTCGAGCGACGCCGCGGTGTCGCCGCGGAGTGCTGCAATGTGGGCGAGGCCGTCAAGCGGGCCGCTCGACCACGGATACAGCTGCTGAGCGTGACGGTAGGATGCTTCCGCTTCATCGAGGCGTTTCGCCATCCCTTGCGTGTAAGCCAGCATCAGCCACGCGTCCAGCTCGTCGCCGAAATCGGCAGTCAGCCGCCGGGCAGCGGTCAGCGCGTCGTCGGTCTTCTGCTGCCCGATCAGGGTGCGGCACAGGCCGAAGGCCGCCTGGCGATGGCTGGCGTCCAGCGCGAGTGCGGCGCGATAGGCGGCCTCGGCCGCCGGCGTTCTGTTCAAGCCCTCGTTGGCCTGTGCTTTTGCGATCTGCGCGTCCACGCTCGTGCGGTGACGCTTGGACCAGCGATCGGCATGCTGCAGCAGTTCGGTCCATTTCTGCTCCGCGACCAGGCGCTCGGCCTCGGCGGCAAGGCGTGACTGTTCCTGGGCGGCCGCGTCGATGACGGCGGCGCGCTGGGCAACGCCGGCAAGCTGGCGCACCTCGATGGCGAAATTGATGTTCTGGCCTTCGCGCCTGGACGTTTCGATCATGCCGATCAGCGCGCCGCTGGCGTCGAACAGGCCGCCACCTTCGGAGCCCGGGGAGATGGCTGCCGTGAACTGGATGCGCCGTTCGTTGTTGGCACCGCGTATTGCCGACACGACGCCCTCCGAAATGCCGGTGCCAAGTCCCAGGCCGTTACTGACGGCATAGACGGTGTCCCCGGCCGATGGCAGGCCGGCGAGCCTGGGGGCCGGCAGCTTGCGGGCTCCGTCGGCGACCAGCGCACACAGTGCGTTCTGCGCGTCGCGCGACTCCAGTCGAGCAACGAGGACCGTGCTGTCCTTGCGCAGCTGCAGGGTGTGCTGTTGCGGGTTCCAGCCGGTTTCGCAGCGGGTGACGAAACGACCGCCGCCCAGTGACAACGCACTGGCGACGGCCTCGGCAACGCCGTTCTCGTCCTGCAGATGCAGCTCGTACACGCTGGACGAGGCGCGCTCGAACACGGCGCGTGGGCCGGACCCTGCGTTGGCGGACCCCGACAGCATCATGGCGACTGAAATCAGGACGACGGTCTTCGTGCGCAGCGTGCGGTGCGGGGCGGTGAGGGCGGACATGGCGGACTCTGGCGCAGGCGACAGCGCGCATTATGCCGTCGGCTTGGCAAAGGCATTCGTAATTGTCGGCCGCGGTGTTGCCTTTATCACTGAGTGCTGCAGATGTCCCTGTCGATGGGTCACCCGGCGGACGGGATCCGCGAACGACGCTGCGAGCCGCCGATTCCGGGGGGTGCCGACGGCAGGCTCATAAGCCTTTATACTTCGCGGCCTCACCGAGGAGACTCCCGCATGAAAAAGATCGAAGCAGTCATCAAGCCCTTCAAGCTCGACGAAGTTCGCGAAGGCCTGTCGGAAGTCGGCGTGACCGGCCTGACGGTGACTGAAGTAAAGGGTTTCGGCCGCCAGAAGGGCCATACCGAGCTGTATCGCGGCGCCGAATACGTCGTCGATTTCCTGCCCAAGATCAAGATCGAGGTCATCGTGGCCGACGAGACGGTCGAGCCGGCGGTCGAGGCCATCATCAAGGCGGCGCGCACCGGCAAGATCGGCGACGGCAAGATTTTCGTGATGCCGGTCGAACAGGTGGTGCGCATCCGCACCGGTGAATCGGGCGAAGCAGCGATCTGATTCCGCGCCGGCCGGCCGCCGCTCAGTCGCGGGCGGCCGGTTTCAGCAGCACCATCAGTGCCCCGGCCCCACCCTCGTGCGGCCGGGCCTGACAGAAGGCCAGCACTTCCGGGCGGTGCATCAACCAGCCCAGCACCAGTCCTTTCAGCACCGGCTCGCGGCCGGGCGACCCCAGCCCTTTTCCGTGGATCACCCGCACGCAGCGCATGCCGCGACGGTGTGCGTCGTGCAGGAACTCGACCACCAGGTCGTGTGCCGCGTCGCGCGTGGCGCCGTGCAGGTCTATCTGCCCCTGCGACACCCAGCGTCCGCGCCGCAGGTCGCGCAGCACCTGTCGCGTCAGCCCGGTGCGCAGGAAGGAGGGCTCCTCGCCGCCTTCCAGCCGCAGGTCGATCGACAGCGGTCCGCGCAGCGACTCGGCCAGCACCGACATGTCGTCCGCCTCGCGCTGCAGCGGCCAGGCGCGGGGTGGCGGCGTTTCGAGCAGTACGCGGTCAGTGGTGATCGGCTGTACGCCGACCACCGCCTGCCGGAACAGCGCGATGTCCTCTTCGCTGGGCAGTACCGGCGCCCTCGGGTGACGCCGCTTTTTCGACGACATGAAGTCGCGCGCTCACGGGTTCAGGCGAGGCCCAGACTGTCCAGATAGCGCTCGGCGTCGAGTGCCGCCATGCAGCCGGTGCCGGCGCTGGTGACCGCCTGGCGGTAGATGTGGTCCTGCACGTCGCCGGCGGCGAACACACCGGGAATGCTGGTCGCGGTGAAATTGCCGTTACGACCGGCCTGGGTAACGATGTAGCCGCCTTCCATGTCGAGCTGGCCTTCGAACAGCTGGGTGTTCGGCTGGTGGCCGATGGCGATGAACACGCCGGCGAGCGCGACGTCCTCGGTCTTGCCGTCCAGCGTGGACTTGATGCGCATGCCGGTGACACCCGTTTTGTCGCCCAGCACCTCGTCCAGCGTGCTGTGCCACCGTATCGTCACTTTGCCCTGCTTTTCCTTCTCGAACAGCTTGTCCTGAAGGATCTTCTCCGACTTGAACTTGTCGCGCCGGTGCACGACCGTCACATGGCGTGCAATGTTGGCCAGATACAGTGCCTCCTCGACCGCGGTATTGCCGCCGCCGATGACCGCCACGTCCTGGTTGCGGTAGAAGAAGCCATCGCAGGTCGCGCAGGCCGACACGCCCTTGCCGGCGAACGCTTCTTCCGACGGCAGGCCGAGGTACTTGGCGCTGGCACCGGTGGCGATGATGAGCGCGTCGCAGGTGTACTCGCCGTTGTCGCCGACCAGGCGTATCGGCTTTTCCTTCAGGTGGGCGGTGTGGATGTGGTCGAACACCATTTCCGTCTCGAAGCGCTCGGCGTGGCGCTGGAAGCGGGCCATCAGGTCCGGGCCCTGCACCCCTTCGGCGTCGGCCGGCCAGTTGTCGACGTCAGTCGTGGTCATCAGCTGACCGCCCTGGGCCAGGCCGGTGATCAGCACCGGCTTCAGGTTGGCGCGGGCGGCGTAGACGGCGGCGGTGTAGCCGGCCGGCCCCGAGCCGAGGATGAGGAGACGGGAGTGACGTGCAGCCATGGCGGAAATCCGTTCGTTTTGTTGGGTGTGGAGGGTGGCGGAGGATTATAGCGATCAGTCTGGCGACTGCCTTCGGGCCTCAAGTTCCTGTGAACCAGGTCCGATACACATGACAGATATTGGGGCAGTTTGTTTCCTGCGTGAAAAACTACCTATAATCAGGGCCGCTTCAGTGTTTGTGGCTCAGAATGGCCAAACGGTCGCAGCGGCGCGACTTCGGCAATGACCACAGGCGCGACGATCCATTCAAAGCGGCGCAGCCTGTCCCCCCGTCCGGCATGCCCGTATCAGGAGGTCTTTTGATGGTAACGGCTCACCCCGTTTCAATTACCGCTCTGCGGACGTTTTCGATGTTCAGCGGTCTGCCCGACAGCAGCCTCGAACCGGTTGCCAAGGTCGCGAACATGCGGCGTGTGCCGCGCGGCTCGATAGTCGTGCGTGCCGGTGACAAGACGGATTTCGTATATCTGGTGCTTTCCGGCAGTCTCAAGGTGCTGGTCAGCGACGAGGAGGGCCGCGAGGTCATCCTGTCGATGCTGGGCCCGGGCGAACTGTTCGGCGAAATGGGGGTGCTCGACGACAATCCGCGTTCCGCCACCGTGGTGACCGTGGTGCCGAGCGACCTCATCGTGATCGCCAAGAGCGATTTCAAGCGCGTGCTGCAGGAGAACTTCGAAGTGTCGATGTTCATCATGCGCAATCTGGTGGCCCGTCTGCGCACCGCCGACCGCAAGATCGAAAGCCTGGCGCTGATGGACGTCTATGGCCGCGTTGCACGCCTGCTGCTCGAAATGGCGGACGACGTGAATGGCGAGAAGGTGGTGAACCGCAAGATTTCGAAGCAGGACATCGCCAAGATGATCGGCGCGTCGCGCGAAATGGTGTCGCGCGTAATGAAGGACCTGCACCTGCAGGGCCTGATCGAGGAAACCAACGGCAAGATCCTGCTGCGCGAGCGGCTCGAAACCGTCTGATTCCCGCAGCCGGTGGCTGCAGACGATTGAGCATACGGGCCGCAGATGCGGCCCGTATGCTTTTGCAGGCCGTCCGCCTGCGCGCCGGCTGACATCGTCATCCGCTTATATAATCCCGCTTTGTTTTTCCCGGCACCGCACCGTTTCCCCGTGGCGAAAGACGCTCAGCAACTTCCCCTTCCCGAACGCATCGCCGCCGTGCTGCACGAAGCACGCTGGCTCGTGCTGGCCGCGATCGCGCTCTACCTCGTCATGGTGCTCGGCGGTTACGACCGCGCCGATCCGGGCTGGTCGCACGCCTCGGTGGTCGAGCAGCTGCACAATCCGGGCGGCCGCTTCGGCGCCTGGCTGTCCGACCTTGCACTGTTCCTGTTCGGCCTGTCGGCCTGGTGGTGGGTCGTCATGCTGGTTGGCGGCTGCGTCTGGCTGTCGCGCAGCGCCGACCGCCGCGAGGACAGGCGGCCGCTGTTCGTCGCGCTCGGCGGCTTCCTGCTGGTGCTGCTGGCGAGCTGCGCGCTCGAAGCCATCCGCTTCCACAGCATGGGTGCCGAACTGCCGGTCGGGCCCGGCGGCATGGTCGGCATCGAACTTGGACGGCTGATCGCCGGCGCTTTCGGTTTCACCGGCGGCACGCTGCTGCTGCTGGTGACACTGGGCGTCGGCCTCAGCGCGATGACCGGCGTGACCTGGCTGCGCGCCGCCGAAACGGTCGGCCGCGCGCTCGAACTGGCGTGGTTCGCCAGCCTGAATGCCTGGGCGCGCTGGCGTGACCGTCGCGTCGGCCAGCAGGTGGCGGAGCAGCGCGAAGCGGTGGTCGAAGCCGAGCGACGCAAGCCGACGCGCCGGCGCGAACCGGTGCGCATCGAGGTGCCCGAGGTCGAAGTGCAGAAGTCGGAGCGGGTCGAGAAGGAGCGGCAGCAGACGCTGTTCGCCGACCTGCCGGGTTCGCTGCCGCCGCTGGCGCTGCTCGACGAAGCCAAGGCCGACATCGACCCGCCCAGCCCGGAATCGCTGGAACTCATTTCGCGCCAGATCGAACGCAAGCTGGCCGACTTCAACGTCGAGGTGAAGGTGCTGGCCGCCTATCCGGGCCCGGTCATCACGCGCTACGAAATCGAACCGGCGACCGGCGTCAAGGGCAGCCAGATCGTCAATCTGGTGAAGGACCTGGCGCGCGCGCTGTCGGTCATGAGCATCCGCGTGGTCGAGACGATCCCGGGCAAGAGCTGCATGGGCCTGGAAATCCCGAACACCCGGCGGCAGATCGTGCGACTGTCGGAAATCCTCGGGTCGGCGGTCTATCACGACATGGCCAGCCCGCTGACCATGGCGCTGGGCAAGGACATCGGCGGTCAGCCCATGGTGGCCGACCTCGCGCGCATGCCGCACGTGCTGGTCGCCGGTACCACTGGTTCAGGCAAGTCGGTGGCGATCAATGCAATGATCCTGTCGCTGCTGTACAAGGCGGATCCGAGCAAGGTGCGGCTCATCATGGTCGACCCGAAGATGCTGGAACTGTCGGTCTATGAGGGCATTCCGCACCTGCTGGCGCCGGTGGTGACCGACATGCGGCACGCCGCGAACGCGCTGAACTGGTGTGTCGGCGAGATGGACCGCCGCTACAAGCTGATGTCGGCGATGGGCGTGCGCAACCTCGCCGGCTACAACAGCAAGATCGCCGACGCGGAGAAGGCCGGCACGCCGCTGACCAATCCGTTCTCGATCACGCCGGAAACGCCGGAACCGTTGTCCACGATGCCGATGATCGTCGTCGTGATCGACGAACTGGCCGACCTGATGATGGTGGCCGGCAAGAAGATCGAGGAACTGATCGCACGGCTGGCACAGAAGGCGCGCGCGGCGGGCATCCACCTGATCCTGGCGACGCAGCGGCCGTCGGTCGATGTGATCACCGGCCTGATCAAGGCTAATGTACCGACGCGCATCGCCTTCCAGGTGTCGAGCAAGATCGATTCGCGCACCATCCTCGACCAGATGGGCGCCGAGGCGCTGCTGGGGCAGGGCGACATGCTCTACCTCGCACCGGGCACCGGCGTGCCGACGCGCGTGCACGGCGCCTTCGTCGCCGACGGCGAAGTGCACAAGGTGGTCGAGCACCTGAAGACCACCGGCGCGCCGGACTACGTCGAAGGCATCCTCAGCGGCAGCGGTGACGACGAGGGCGGCGAACTGTCGCTCGACGGCGCAGGCGGTGGTGGCGCCGACGGCGAGTCGGACCCTTTGTACGACCAGGCGGTCGAAGTGGTTCTGAAGACCCGGCGACCGTCGATTTCGCTGGTGCAGCGCCATCTGCGCATCGGCTACAACCGTGCGGCGCGGCTGATCGAACAGATGGAACGGTCGGGTCTGGTGTCTCCGATGAACGCAACCGGCGGGCGCGAAGTGCTCGCACCCGCCCGCGAGGAATGACCATGACTTCAAGCTTCCGCGGCTGCATCGCCGCCGTCGCGCTGGCGCTGCCGCTGTCGGCCTTTGCCGCCGGCGCGATCGACCAGCTGCGCACCTTCGTCGAATCCACGCAGTCCGGCCGCGCCACCTTCGACCAGCAGGTCACGGCCAAGTCCGGCCGCAAGCCGCAGAACGCCAGCGGCACGATGGCTTTCTCGCGTCCGGGCAAGTTCCGCTGGACCTATGACAGGCCTTACTACCAGCTGCTGGTCGGCGACGGCGAAAAGCTGTGGGTGCACGACCGCGACCTGAACCAGGTGACGGTGAAGACGCTGGGCGACGCGCTGGCGTCCACGCCCGCCGCACTGCTGGCCGGCCGCAACGAACTGGAAAAGAACTTCGACCTCAGCGAAGGCGGCAGCGAGGACGGCCTAGACTGGGTCGACGCGAAGCCGAAGGCGAACGAGGGCGGTTTCGAGGCGGTGCGCATCGGCTTCAAGGACGGTCTGCTGCGCGGCATGGTGTTGCGCGACAGCTTCGGTCAGACGACGAAGCTGCGCTTCACCTCCTTCGAGCGCAACCCGGCCATCGATCCGGCGCAGTTCCGCTTCACGCCGCCGGCCGGTGCAGACGTCATCAGCGACGACGCGAAGAAGTGAAACCGGGCGTGGGCGATTCGCAGTGACTGACCTTTTCGGCATGCCGGACGAGCCGGCGCCACCCGCGCGCGCTGCCTCTGCCGCGACCGAGGCCCGTGCCTCGGCCAACGCGCCGCTGGCCGAACTGCTGCGCCCGAGAACGCCGGACGAGGTGATCGGCCAGCAGCACCTGCTCGGCCCGGGCAAGCCGCTGCGTCTGGCTTTCGAATCCGGCATCCCGCACTCGATGATCCTGTGGGGCCCGCCCGGCGTCGGCAAGACCACGCTGGCGCGGCTGATGGCCAACGCCTTCGACGCCGAATTCACTGCGCTGTCGGCGGTGTTCTCCGGCGTGAAGGACATCCGCGAGGCGATGCAGCGCGCCGAGACGGTGGCCGCCAACACCGGGCGGCGCACCATTCTCTTCGTCGACGAGGTGCACCGCTTCAACAAGGCGCAGCAGGACGCCTTCCTGCCCTACGTCGAATCGGGTGTCGTCACCTTCATCGGCGCCACCACCGAGAACCCGAGTTTCGAGGTCAATTCCGCGTTGCTGTCGCGCGCTTCGGTCTATGTGCTGCAGAGCCTGACCGAGGACGAAATGGTGACGCTGTTCGAACGCGCGCGTGAAGCGGCACTCGGCGGCCTGAACTTCGACGAGGACGCGCGCACGCGGCTGATCGGCTTCGCCGACGGCGACGCGCGCAAGCTGCTGAACCTGCTCGAACAGCTGGGTACGGCCGCGCGTACGGCCAAGGTCGATCCGGTCACCGCGGCCTTCGTTGACAGCACGCTGTCGCGCAACTTGCGCCGCTTCGACAAGGGCGGTGACGCCTATTACGACCAGATATCGGCGCTGCACAAGTCGGTGCGCGGTTCCAATCCGGACGCGGCGCTGTACTGGTTCGTGCGCATGCTCGACGGCGGCGCCGATCCGCTCTACCTGGGCCGGCGCATCGTGCGCATGGCGGTCGAGGACATCGGTCTCGCCGATCCGCGCGCGCTCGAAATTTCGCTGCAGGCCTGCCAGACCTACGAGCGCCTCGGTTCGCCCGAAGGCGAGCTGGCGCTGGCACAGGCCGTCATCTTCCTCGCCTGCGCCGCCAAGTCGAATGCCGTGTACATGGCCTACAACGCGGCACGCCGCTTCGTCGCCGAGGATGGTTCGCGGCCGGTACCGCTGCATCTGCGCAACGCGCCGACCAAGCTGATGAAGAACATGGGCTTCGGCGCCGAGTACCGCTACGCGCACGACGAAGAGGGCGGCTACGCGGCCGGCGAGCGCTACCTGCCGGACGGCATGAAGGACGTGCAGTGGTACCAGCCGACCGACCGCGGCATGGAAGCCAAGATCGCCGAAAAGCTGAACTGGCTGCGCGAGCAGGACCGCAAGGCGCGCGGGGACTGATCGAGACGCCTGCCCCGTCGCGGCCAAGGCCGCTCCCACAGGGATAGCGCCCGATCGAATGCCGAAGCCGGGTTTCTGTGGGAGGGGTCTTCTGACCCCGACAGCAGCCTGTATCGAAGACGGCGGACCGCAGCAGCCCCGTCGCGGCCAAGGCCGCTCCCACAGGGATAGCGCCCGATCCAATGCCGAAGCCGGGCTTCTGTGGGAGGGGTCTTCTGACCCCGACAGCGGCGGTTGCGCGCTATTTCGCCCGCTTCAGCACGCCGATCGGCGGTGCCCAGCCTTCGCCCGGCGCTTTCTTGCTGGTGACCAGCGTGAGCTGGGCCGGCGCGAATACGTTGGCGTTGTGGGTGACCGGGGTGGTGATCAGGTACTGCGCCCGCGTCGCACCGAGGAAACGGCCGACGCGGTCGATGTTGGCGACGTCGAGGTGGGCGAAGGGTTCGTCGATGAACACGAAGCCACCCGGTCGGGTGTCGTCCATCAGCAGCGCGATCAGCAGGATCAGCGACTTCATCACCTGCTGGCCGCCCGAGGCTTCGCCGTCGTTGAGACCGACCGCGCCCTTGCGGTCGAAGTCGAAGCTCACGTCCAGTCCGGCCTGGGCCAGCGACAGGTCGTCGTTGTCGAGATGCGGCGTCGGGCAGTCGACGCCGACGCCGGCCAGGTCGCCGAGCGCGCGCAGGTTCTTCGCATACTGGCGCACGGTGGCGCGCAGCTTGGCGATGTAGGCCGAGCGCGCGTCGTCGGTCAGGCGGCGCGCGGTGGCGCAGTAGCCCTGGCGGGCGGCGTAGTCCTGTTCGCGCTTTGCCAGATCGTCGCGCAGGCGCTCGCGCAAGGTAAGTGCCGACGGGTCGGTGATCCAGTCGCCGCGCGCCAGCAGCTCGCGCAGGCGGCCCAGTTCGCGCCGTGCCGCGCGGGCGTCTCCGTAACGTTCGGCCAGCTGCGCCAGTTCCTGCGGATCCAGCCAGTGTGCCGGCATGCCGCGGCGGCGCGCGCGCAGCTGCAGCAGGCGGCGCGCCTGCTCGTTGCGACGCGGTGCCGACTCCTGCGTCAGTTCGCGCAGGCGGCGACCGGTGTCGTCGATCTCGCGGCGGCGGCGGTCGGATTCGACCTCGATGCCGCGCAGGTTCTCGTTCAGCCGTTCGACCTCGCGGCGGGCGGCATCGCGCGCTGCTTCGGCGGCTGCGCTGCGTTCGCGCGCGGCCGGCTGTGCCTGCGCAGCGGCGGCAAATTCGGCGCTGCGTTCGGCCAGCAGCGTGGCCGACTGTAGACCGAGCAGGCGGGCGCGCAGTGCCTTCAGCCGTTCGCGCGCGGCGTCGAGCTGCGGACTGAGTTCGCGCCGCTGGTTGTCGAGCGCGGCGATGTCGGCGCCGAGCTGGGCGATGCGCGCCTGGCGCGCCAGTTCGCCGAAGTGGAATTCGGCGGGCCGGCCAAGGTGGCGGGCGCCGCGGCGTTCCTTGTGATAGCCGTCGCGGGTGATCCATTCGGCGTCGCGCGGCAGAGTGCGCGCCGCCTCGGCGTCGTCGACGCGCTGCATGCGGTTCAGCAGGTCGCACAGCCAGCGCGGTACCGGCGCGGCGAAGCGCACGACTTCGGCCAGCGAACCGGCACGCGGCGCGGCTGCGCTTTCGCGTTCGGCGACGATGAAGTGGCGGAAGCGCGCGCGTTCGCCCAGCGCCCACGCTGCATGGCGGTCGTCCTCGCGCTCCAGCAGGATGAGATGGCGGTAGGGCCGCAGCACCGCTTCGAGCGCGGCCTGCCAGGCGGTGTCGGTCACCTCGACCACGTCGGACAGCGCGCTGTGCGCGATGCCGGCTTCGTCCAGCCCGGCGCGGAATTCGCTGACTTCGCGGTCGCTCGGTGCGCCGCGGCGTTCGCGCGCGGCGCGCAGCGCCTCGGTCTTTTCCTCGAAGCGCAGCACCAGTGCGCGCTCGTCGGCGGCCAGCCGGGCAGCGGTCGATTCCGCCTCGGCGTGTTCGGCTTCCAGCGCCAGTGCATCGGCGCCGTGTTCGCTGGCGACGCGTTCGCGCAGCTTGCGCTCCTCGTCGAGCAGGCGCTCGATGTCGCGCAGCGCGTCGTGCGCGGCCAGCTGTTCGGTCTCGGTGGCCTTCTCGGCGGCGCGTGCGGCATCCAGCGCCGACTTTGCGGTGTCGCGCTCGCCCTTTACCGATTCCAGCCGCGCCGACACCGCGTCGTGCTCGACCTTCAGGCGACGCAGATCTTCGCGCAGCCGCGTCAGCCCGCTGCGTTCGCCCTCGATGTCGCGACTCAGTTCGGCCACTTCCAACCGCGGCACGATTTCCGCCTCCAGCGCGTGCGCCTCGTCCGAATGCTGTTTCCATTCGAGGTAGTTGTCGGCTTCCATGCGCTTGGCTTCGGCCTGGGTGCGCAGGCGGTCGAGATCGAGGCCGATGCTCTCCAGTTCACGCTCGGCGCTCTTCTGTTCTTCGCGCGCGGCCTGGTAGTTGTCCAGCACCTCCTTGTCGCCGAACACGTCGAACACCAGGTCGAGCAGGGCACGTGGCGAGTACTCGCACAGCTTGTCGGTGTCGCCCTGTTCGAGCGACAGCACCTTGGCAATGGCCGGCGTCAGGCCACCCCAGGCGAGGCGGTTCTGGTAGTCGCGCAGGCCGGCCCAGTCGCTGCCGGCTTCCAGCTGTTCGATCGCCACATTGCCGTCGACGATGGCGTAGTCGCGCGTCCAGTCGCCGCCGGCGCGCTTGATGCGGCAGGCCAGCGTCACCTCGTCGTGGATGCAGGGGAAGAAGGGCCGCTTGCCGGTGCCGCCCGGCACATTGGCGACCACGGCGCGTATCCAGGCGAAGTCGCGGTCGGCGCGGCGGACGTAGCGGCGGAAGTCTCGCTTGCCGGAGCAGCGCAGCGCGAACAGCGTGCGCAGTGCGTCGAGCAGCGTGGTCTTGCCGGAGCCGTTGGGGCCGACGATGGTGATGATCTGGGCGTCGAGCGGCAGCGTGAAGCGGCGCCAGAAATCCCAGTGCACCAGTTCGAGTTGCTTGATGTGGAACATGGTCGTGGATCGTCAGCGCGAGTGAAGGTGTCGTCGGAACGTGGTCGGCGTCATCATTCTTCGCCGTCCTCGTCGGCCTGCGCGTCCTGCGCCAGTTCGAAGGCGTTGGCCGCCGGAAGGCGATGACCGGCCTCGGCCAGCACGTCGGCCAGCGTGCCGTGGATGACGCGGTCGGCCAGGATGCGGTAGTCGAGCAGCACGTCGAGCAGCGGGCCTTCGAGCACCTGGCCGCCGCGCCGCTCGATGAAACCGAGGCGGGCCAGCTTGCCGAGCGCGAAATTGAGCTTGGTCTTGCCGCCGAGGCGGTTGCCGAAGTCGGCCGCCAGCGACGCTTCGGACAGCGCGCCCGATACGGTCTCGCCGTGCTCGACCGGCGTTTCGGCGCCGAACATGTCGTCCTGCCCGTCGTCCTGCAGGCTGCGGCGGTTCACCTGACGCTCGCGCTTGGGCAGCACGATGAGCGCCCAGATCACCATCAGCCAGGCCAGTTCGTCGCGCGTCAGCCCGACGTTGGACGCCGCGTACTCGCGGCCCTGACCGAATACCGGCTCGCGCATGTCCTCGGACAGTCCGACCGCGATGTGCGCGGCATAGGGGTTGTCGAGCAGCTGCAGGCCGACCGTGGCCAGCCGGTTGTCCAGCGCGTGGCGGAAGCTGTCGTCGACCAGCGCGCGTCGCGCCAGCACGTCGGAGCGCGGGATCGAGCGGTGCGCCAGCAGGCGGGCGGTGAGGGTGCGCAGTTCTGTTTCCATCGTCACTCGCGTCGGGTCAGGGTTGGTTCGCCATCCGCGGCGTGACTTCGCCGACCGTGATGGCGGCGACGTTGTCGTCGTCGACTGGCTGGATGTCCTCGCTGAAGCGCACGTCCACCGGCATGCGCAGGAAGTCGGCGATAGGGCCTTCGCCGGCTTCGCGCATGCCGTCGGCGTCGCTGTCGCGCAGCAGCGCCAGCAGCGACATGCGGTAGGAGGCCTGGGCGAAGCTGCCGCCGGGTATCACGTCGGCCAGCGAAGACGGCGCGCTCAGCCGTTCGATGCGCTGGCCGAACAGTTCGAGCAGGCGCAGGTCTTCCATCTGCGGCGCCGGTGCGACCGGCGCTTCGTCCGGCGCCGGCAGCGCGGACGCGCCGGCTTCGGGCACCGGTTCGTTGGCGGCGGCCGGCTCCGCGCGGTCCAGCAGTTCGTGGCCGCCGGCCAGCAGCGTGAGGTCGGGGCAGGGCGTCAGCGCGTCGGCGCACAGACCGGCCAGTGCAGCGGCGTCCAGCCCGCGCAGCCAGCTGGCCACGTCGGACGACGATATGCCGGAGCCGCCCAGCGTCACGCGCTGCGACTCGATCTTGTTCAGCGCGCGCTGGAAGGACGCATCGACGCGCGCCAGCCGCGACTGCGCCAGACCGATGCGCTGCGCCAGACTGGCGCGCTCGAACGGAATGTCTTCGTCGGCCAGCAGTTCGCGCAGCAGCAGCGTGCCGCGGTCCAGCCAGCGCGCGTTGGCGGCCAGCCTGCGGCGCGCCGACAGGATGCGGAATTCGGAACCGGAGGCGATGGCGTCCTCGAAGTGCAGCGTGAGGTCGTTCAACTTGCCCAGCAGCTGCTGCAGCGCTTCGCCAGTATCGCCATCGACCGCCTGCAGACCCGCCAGCTGGGCAGTCAGGAAGCCCAGCTCGACGTCCTCGTCGCCCGACAGTTCGAGCAGCATGGTGAGCGCGGCACAGGCGTTGCGGCCGATGTCGGACAGCAGGTACTGACCGTCGGCGATCAGCAGCAGCGCGTGGTCGCGCAGCCGGCGCAGCACCGTTTCCAGCTTGACCGGGTCGATGAAGGCGAAGCGCGCGCGCAGCGCGTCCGGCGACCAGCGCGGCATGTCGGCGGTGCGGCCGATTTCGCCGAGCACCATCACGCGCATCAGCACTTCGGCTTCGGAGCCGTGGAACAGCGTGGTGAAGGCGGCCAGCATCGGGCGCGCGCGCAGCAGGCGGTCGAGTTCGGGCACCTCGTCGGCATCGACGCCTGGAGCGAGGAAATCGGTGAGAGCGGCGGCGTTGTCGATGCTCACTTGTACAGCTCCAGTGCGGCGATGCGCGCGTCGATGTCGGCCAGCACCGCGTTGTAGGCGGGCGCGCCGACACCGCCGAAGCGGCGCAGGAACACCGCTTCCGGCATGAATTCGGCGAGGCCGGCGATCGACGGCAGCAGGTCTTCGGTCGCCGGATCGCCACCAAGTACGCGGCTCACTGCGTCGTCGCCGGCGGCGATGCGCTCGCCCAGCCGGGTACCGGCGCGGTCGGCCAGCAGATCGGTGAAGGAGAAGCCGCTGCCGCTGCGCGCGTCGCGCACCTCCTTCGACAGGCCGATGGCGTTCGCCCACTGCGCGCCGGCGTGGGCGGCGATCAGTGCGGAGCCGACGAAGTGCTGCGTCAGGTCCTCTCGGCCATGCAGCGTCAGCACCTGACGCGGAACCGGCGGCCAGTCGGCGGCGGCGGGCACCAGCATGGCCGGCGAGCGGCCATTCACGTGCAGCGCCAGAGCGAGCAGGGCCGAGCGTTGTTCGGCGACCGTGTCACCGCCGCGCGTCTGTGCCAGCGCGAACAGTCGCTGCAGCACCGGCGGCAGGCTGTCGGCCTCGCGCGCTGCGCCGCCCTCGCGCAGCGCGAGTACGGCCGTGCGCAACTCGGCGTGATAGGCGGCCAGCCGTTCCGCTTCGCCGGCCGGCAGCAGCGCGCGCATGCCCTCGGCGGCCACCTGCCTGCTCAGCGCGTAGTCGATGCGCAGGCCATCGCGCGAGATCCGTGCACCGTGCACGACCTCGGACAGCAGTGCCGGATCGCCGCCATAGCCAAACTGGCGCAGCAGCCAGGGCAGGGCGGCTGCGAAGGCCTTGCGCGCGATCGGGGCCGGCAGCGACAGGCTGCCGATCTGCAGTCCGTCCAGCCGCGGCTCGCCGTCAGCGATGACGACCGGCGCGTCGATGTTGAGCCAGAGCGAGCCGGGCAGGGCGGTGGCGGTGCGCAGATTCATCTGGCCGTCTACGCTGACCGCCTGCGCCCGCGTGTGTGGCAGCCGCTTGGCCGCGATCTGCAGCAGGGCCTGCACTTCGTCGGTCGCCAGCACGATGCTGCGGCGCTCGCCGTCGCGCAGCCGGCGCGGGTCGAGTTGGCCCAGCCGCTTGGCGGCGCGCTCAGCCGAGCGGGCGGAGATGACCGCCTGCGCATCGGTGATCGACGGTGCGCTGTCGAGCGCCGCCCACAGGGCAAGCAACAGGGCGACGATGCTCAGCGCGACGCCGAACACCACGGCGCGCAGCAGGAAACGCACCGTCAGACGCCCTGTTTCAGGCTGGCCTGGATGAAGCCGTCGAGATCGCCGTCGAGCACCGACTGCGTGTTGCCGACTTCGTGATTGGTACGCAGGTCCTTGATGCGGCTCTGGTCCAGCACATAGGAACGGATCTGATGACCCCAGCCGATGTCGCTCTTGGTGTCTTCCAGCGCCTGCTGTGCCGCCTGGCGCTTGCGCAGTTCGGCTTCGTACAGACGTGACTTCAGCATGGCCATCGCTTCGGCGCGGTTCTTGTGCTGCGAGCGGTCGTTCTGGCACTGCACGACGATGCCGGTCGGCACGTGCGTGATGCGGATGGCGGAGTCGGTCTTGTTGATGTGCTGGCCGCCGGCGCCGGAGGCGCGGAAGGTGTCGACGCGCAGGTCGGCCGGGTTGATGTCGACCTCGATCGAATCATCGACTTCCGGATAGACGAACACGCTGGAAAAGCTGGTGTGGCGGCGCGCACCGGAATCGAAGGGGCTCTTGCGCACCAGCCGGTGGATGCCGGTTTCGGTGCGCAGCGTGCCGTAGGCGTACTCGGCGCTGATCTTCAGCGTCGCACTCTTGATGCCGGCGACTTCGCCCTCGGACTCTTCCAGCACCTCGACGCCGAAACCCTTGCGTTCGCAGTACTTCACGTACATGCGCAGCAGCATCGACGCCCAGTCCTGCGCTTCGGTGCCGCCGGCGCCGGCCTGGATTTCCAGGAAGCAGTTGCTCGGGTCCTGCGGGTTGTTGAACATGCGGCGGAACTCGAGGCCGGCGACGTCGGCTTCGATCTTTTCCTTGTCCGCCTCGATGGCGACCACGGTGTCCTCGTCCGCTTCCTCGCGGGCGAGTTCGAACAGGTCACGCGTGTCGGCCAGCCGGGCGTCGATCGATTCCAGCGTGCGCACGACCGCTTCCAGTCCGTGCTTTTCCTTGCCCAGTTCCTGAGCGCGCGCGGTGTCGTTCCAGACCGTCGGGTCTTCGAGCGCGCGTTCTACTTCTTCGAGCCGCGATGCCTTGGCATCGTAGTCAAAGATACCTCCGCAGTTCGCCGGCCCGCGATTGCAGGTCGGTCAGGTGATTGGCGATGGCGTTGAGGCGTTCTGCTTCCATGATAGGTACCGGCCGAATTGCGTAAAACCCGACATTCTACCGTTGCAGGCGGCCGGGATGTTTTCCCTTGTCCGGATCGGGCGCCTGCGACACCTTGTGAGGGAGGATTTCCCGTGCCGCGACAGTGGCCAATTCACGGAAATCCTGAACCTGATGGCGCATCCCGCTCTCTATACTGCGCGACGCTGCCGGTTCGGCACACGACAAGAAAACGACGGAGGATTCCCCATGAAGCTCAAATCCGCGATGCGCGGCCTGATCCCGGCTGCGCTGTTCTCGATGATGGCAGGCGCCGGTCTGGTGCAGGCTGCCGGCACCGCCTACGTGAGCAATCAGGACGGCGGCATTTCCATCATCGATCTGGCGAAGATGGAAGTCACCGGCGAGTACGAGGTGGGCGGCAAGGTGCCGCGCGGCCTGGGCGTCACCGACGACGGCAAGACGCTGGTGGTCGCCGTGCGCGAAACCGGCGACATCGCACTGATCGACACCGCCAGCGGCAAGGTGACCAAGCGGGTCAAGATAGGCAAGAACCCGGAATTCGTGCGGGTGCGCGGCAACATGGCCTTCGTGTCCTTCGAGCCGACGTCTAAGCTGGGCCCTCCGCCCAAGCCGGGCGCGGAAAAGAAGGATGACGACAAGAAGGAAGGCGGCAAGGAAGGCGGCCACGGTCACGACGACGATGACGACGATGACAAGGAGCCGGCCAAGGTCGCGGTGATCGACCTGAAGAAGGGCAAGGTGATCCGCAACATCGTCGGCGGCCCGGAAACCGAAGGCATCGAATTCACCGCCGACGGCAAGCGCCTGGTGGTGACCAACGAGGCCGACAACACGCTGACGCTGCACGACATCAAGACCGGCAAGCTGCTGAAGAAGGTCGATGTCGAGAAGCACGGCGCCCGCCCGCGCGGCATCAAGCTGTCGCCGGACGGCAAGACCTTCATCGCGACGCTCGAGTTCGGCAACAACTTCCTGGTGCTCGACGACAAGCTGAACCCGGTCAAGACGGTCGCCACCGGCCAGACGCCTTACGGCGTGGCTTTCGACGCCAAGGGCGAGCGCCTGTTCGTCGCCACCGCGCGCGCCAAGGCGCTCGAAGTTTTCGACGCGAAAACCTTCGCCAAGATCAAGGATGTTCCGCTGAACGCTGAGCGCTGCTGGCACTTCACCTTCACGCCGGACGAGAAGCAGATCCTCGTGGCCTGCGGCCGTTCGGACGCCGTGGTGATCATCGATGCAGAGAAGCTCGAAGTCACCGGCAAGATCGAGGACAAGAAGCTGCCCTGGGGCGTCGTCACCTACCCGCGCGCGATGGGCAGCCTCGACCAGAACTGATCCGCTTCGTTCGTTTCGTTGTCCTGGGCCCGCCGCAAGGCGGGTTCTTTTTTTGCGCTGCATTGTCCCGAAGCTGAAATACGCCGCGCGCAGACTGCCCATGTCAATCTTCATGTCATGGTGCCTGCGTGGACGAGCGCAGCATGTTTCTGCCGGACCGGCGGCGACTGGCCTGGGCCGAGTACGGTGATCCGTTCGGCTATCCGGTCATCCTGTGCCACGGCGTTCCGGGATCGCGCCGGCAGGTGCCGCCCTTCGATGCGCTCACCAGCGAGCGGCACGCGCGCCTCATCGTGCCCGACCGTGCCGGCTACGGCCTGTCCGATGGCGCGCCCGGCTGGGGGCTGGCGCAATGGCGACAGGACGTCGGCGCGCTGGTCGATCATCTGAAGCTGGGCGATTTCGCGGTCGGCGGCGTGTCCGGCGGTGCGCCATTCGCCTGCGCACTGGTGGCGGAGTTCGGCGAACGGGTGTCGCGACTGGTGCTGGTCAGCGGCGTGGCGCCTGGCTATGGCGCGTCGGCGGATGCGCTGAAACTGCATCCTTTCGAGGCGGTGATGGTCCGCCTCGCGGTGCGCACGCCCCGCCTCGCCAGGCTGCTGATCGAGCCGCTTGCCGTCGTTGCCGCGCTGTGGCCCAGGACCTACCTGTCGGCGATGTGCCGGCTGGTTGGCGAGGCCGACCGCGCCGAGCTGGCGCGCGCGGACATCCACGACATGTTCTTCGACGATCTGCCGAGCGCTGCCCGCCAGGGCGCGGCGGCCATCGTCCGCGATCTGGCGATTGCCGCCTCCGACTGGCAGCTCACGCTGCAGGACTATCCGGGCACGGTCGAGATCGTGCAGGGCTGCGACGATGCCATCGTGCCGGCCGACTGCGCCAGCCGGCTCGCCTTCCTGTTTCCGCAGGCCAGCGTGCGGCTGCTGGCGGGCGAGGGGCACTTCTTCGTATTCAGCCGCTGGAGCGAAATTCTTGCCGCGCTGTTGGCCCGGCGCTGGCGCCACGAACAGGAAGTGCAGATGCCGCTGACACGCGCGCCGGCGCCGTCGTCACCCCGCTGAAACATTCGGCTGCAAGAATTCGCGCCGGTTGTTGCAAAGTGTTGCAACGGCCGGCGCGTCTGTTGCGGCATCGGACAGGCTTCATTCGAACGACGGCTACACGCTGCTTCCATCCCGGTTTCTACATGACAGATCCGCTCGCGCAGGATCAGATCGA
Organism: Methyloversatilis discipulorum; assembly: GCF_000385375.1. NCBI lineage: Bacteria > Pseudomonadati > Pseudomonadota > Betaproteobacteria > Nitrosomonadales > Sterolibacteriaceae > Methyloversatilis > Methyloversatilis discipulorum. The sequence continues at coordinate 2,823,087 of NZ_ARVV01000001.1, read as the reverse complement.
CGTGCAGCTATTGCTGTTTACGATCGAAACCTCGATCCGGGTCGTCAAGCGCTTCCAGTTCTTTCTCTGGGCGCAGGGTTCGCTGCAGACCTTCCTGCCGCACGAAACGCTGCTCTGCGCCTGCGGCGACATCGAACGCGGTGACTATCGCGCCTCGGTGTTCTCGCGCTCGGTGCTGTCGCCGGAGTATGAATCCAGGCTGATCGATCCGGCCTCCGGGCTGATGGCGCGCCTGCTCGACGACTGGCGCGCCGGCGCACGCGAGCCCTTGGCCTACGGCGGTGGCGTGCGCGGCCGCAGCGGCGCTGCCGCGCTGCGCACACTCGGGCTGCAGCACGCGTTGGCGCACGGTTGCCGCGAGGCGCGCGGCGAGCAATCGACCTTCTTCGCGCTGCTCGGCATGCCCGACGCACCGACCGATCAGGACGCCCGCCGCATCGAACTGCTGATGCCCAACCTGCATCTGGCGCTGCTGCGCATCACCGAATTCGAGCGGCGCGAGGGCGCCGAGCGCGCGAACGGCCGCTACAGCTCGCCGCTGACGCTGAGCGCGCGCGAACTGCAGGTGCTCGACTGGGTACGCGAGGGCAAGACCAACCATGAGATCGGGCAGATCCTCGACATCAGCCCGCTCACCGTGAAGAACCACATCCAGAAGATCCTGCGCAAGCTCGACGTGACCAATCGCGCGCAGGCCGTGGCGCGACTGGCGGCGCTGCGTGCGCACGAAGCGGGCCGGGATCTGGCGGGAGAGACATGATGAACACGCGGAAGATCGCAGCCTGCGCGCTGCTGGCATGCGCTGGAGCCGTCGGCGCACAGGAACTGCCGCCGGAGTGGCAGGGCGTGATCGCCGAACCGGCACGCCCGCGCGCGGCGATACCCACCACACCGATCGAGTACGCCGACATGCGTCGCACTGGCGACGACGCTGGCCCGCGCGACTACCGCAGTGCCGACTACGCGATGCTGTCGGCAGCCCGCCGTGGCGACTGGGCGGCCGTCAACCGGCTGCTCAAGTCCGGCGCCGCCGCCAACGTGCGCGACGTGTGGGGCGACAGCGTGCTGGCGCGTGCCGCCGCTGCCGGCGAGACCGAAACGGTGCGCGCACTGCTGGCCGCCGGCGCACATGTCGACCGCAAGGGCGCGTCGGGTTTCACGCCGCTTGGTGCCGCCGCGCTGGCCGGCCATTACAAGGTGGTCGCGCTGCTGTTGCGCGCCGGTGCCGACGTTGACGCGAAGAGCGCGAATGGGCACGTGCCGATGATAGATGCGGTGATGCTGGATCGCGCCGAGGTGGTGGCCGAACTGGTGCGCGCGCGTCCGGACTGGCTGGTCTATGAGCGCGAACTGGGCCGGCATGCGTTGTCGCTGGCCGCCTCGCTGGGTCATGTGCGCGTGCTCGACCAGTTGCTCGCTGCCGGCTTCGACCCCAATCTGCCGGACCGGGCCGGCTTCAACGCGCTGTACTGGGCGGTGTTCCGCAAACAGCGCCTGGCGGTGGCCCACCTGCTGGCCTCGGGCGCCGACCCCGGCGCGATGTCGACCGAGATTTACGACTGAACTGTGGGGGCGGCCATGGCCGCGACGCGGTCGCTGCAGTTCGCCGGCTTCGATTCAGGCGGCTGTCGGGGTCAGAAGACCCCTCCCACAGGACCCCGGCCCTGACTTCGGCTGCGGGTCGGGCGCCTCCCTTGTGGGAGCGGCCATGGCCGCGACGCGGCCGTCGCTGTCCGCCGGCTTCGATACATGCCGCTGCGGACGTCAGTTCGCTGGCAGGGCATCACAGTCTGCACGATGCGCTGACATCGCACGACCGCTGCACGTGTCGGGTGGCGGAGCACAGTGCCCGCCTTTCGCGACACCGGCGCGCCACAACGGGCACAGGTCGCGCATGTCGGCCGCCCGGCCTTGGCTGGCGGGGCTTCCGGGGCGGGTGGTACCATTGAGCGCTTTTTCCCGCGTCCGCCGCTACCGGTTCCCAAGGTTCGAATACATGGTGTCATCCAATCAGGTGGCTGAACACGTCCGTTCGGTGCACGCCATCATCAGCCGCCCGCAGCGCCCGTCCGGCCATGAACTGGTGGCCCGGTCGTGGCTGCGCTGCTTCCATGAACTGGGCCTCGATCCGGCCGCCGAAGACGCGCCGCCGCCGCTGGCGCCGCAGGCCTGGCGCGAGCGCGGTGACAAGCTTGGCGAGGTGATGGACAGCGCCGTGCCGGAGATGCAGACGCTGCACCGCCAGCTCGACGATCCCAATTCCGCGCTGGTGCTGGCCGATGCCGAAGGCGTCATCGTCAGCATCGTGCGCCACCCCGGTTTCGCGCGCGAAGCTTCGCTGCGCGGCCTGGTCGAGGGCGCGCGCTGGAGCGAGGACATCCAGGGCACCAACGGCATCGGCACCGTTCTGGCCGAACGCCACTCGCTGGTCATTTCGCGTGAGGAACACTTCTTCGCCCGCCATACCGACATGGTGTGCGCCGCCGCGCCGATCTACGACGGCGTAGGCGAAGTCGCCGCCGTGCTGGCGGTCTGCTCGCTGGCGCCGGGCGGCGCCCGGGCGCTGCGCGCACTGGTCGAGCGCTCGGCCCGCGTGATCGAGCACCGCGCTTTCCGCGCGCGCCACGCCACCGACTACATCATCCGCTTCCACGCCCACGCAGGTCGCGTGCTGACCGCGGTCGACGGCATGCTGGCGCTGACGCCGGAAGGCGAAGTGATCGAAGCCAACCACACCGCCTTCGAACTGCTGTCGCCCGAAGGCGAGGCGCTGCTCGGGCGTGAAGTGACCGAGTTCTTCGGCCAGTCGCTGCCGGAGCTGCTGTCGCGCACCTTCCGCTCCGGCTTCCATCCGCTGACGCTGTCGATGCCGCAGCACCAGACCTGGCACCTGCTGGCGCAGCAGCCGGCACGCAACCGCGCCCAGGCTGGTACCCGCGGCACCGATTCGGCATCGGCCGCGCAGGCACTGGCCGAGCTCGATCTCGGCGACCTGCGCATGGCCGGCAATGTGCACAGCGCGATGCGCATCCTCGATCGCGACATTCCACTGCTCATTTCCGGCGAAACCGGCACCGGCAAGGAAGTGTTCGCACGCGCTTTCCACGCGTCGAGCCAGCGGGCGCGCGGGCCTTTCGTCGCCATCAACTGCGCGTCGCTGCCGGAAGCGCTGATCGAATCCGAACTGTTCGGCTACAAGCAGGGCGCCTTCACCGGCGCCAATCGCGACGGCCGTCGCGGCAAGGTGCTGCAGGCCGACGGCGGCACGCTCTTCCTCGACGAGATCGGCGACATGCCGCTGCAGCTGCAGGCACGCCTGCTGCGCGTGCTGGAAGAGCGCAAGGTGACGCCGCTGGGTGGCGAGAACGCGGTGCCGGTCGATCTGCAGCTGGTGTGCGCGACGCACCGCGATCTGCGCGCCATGGTGCGCGAGGGCAGCTTCCGCGAAGACCTCTACTACCGGCTGCGCGGCATGGAAGTGACGCTACCCGCGCTGCGCGACCGCACCGACCGCCGCGCGCTGATCGAGCGCTGCCTGACCGAGGAAAGCGCCGGCCGCCACCCGCCGATACGGCTGGGTCAGGCCGCCATGCAGGTGCTGGACCGCTTCCGCTGGCCGGGCAACATCCGCCAGATGCGCTACGTGCTGCGCACGCTGGTCGCGTTGTGTGACGGCCCGGAAATCACGCTGCGCGACATGCCGCCTGAACTGATGGATGCGCCGGAACCGATGCCCGCCGTCGCACCGGCCGCCCACCCGACCGACACGGCGGGCGAGCCCGTGCATTCGACGCCGAGCAATCTCAATCCGCTGCAGTCGGCCGAGCGCGACGCGCTGCTGTCGGAGCTGCGTCGCCACCGCTGGAACATCGCCGGGCTGGCGCGCGAACTGGGCGTCAGCCGCAATACCGTCTATCGAAAGATGAAACGTCTGGACATCGACACCGACACGCAGGCCGGCGATGGCTACTGATCCGCGTCTGAATGACATCCCGGACGAAGCCGAGGTCCTGCCGGATGCGCGCATCGCCTGGGGGCTGACCGGTTCCGGCCACTTCCTGAAGGAGTCGCTGGAGTTCGCCGACACGCTCGACCGCATCGACCTGTTCATGTCGCGTGCCGGCGAGGAAGTGCTGAACATGTATGGCTACCCGCTGGCCGACATGAAGAAGCGTTACCGCATCTTCCGCGACAGCACGGCGAGCGCGGCGCCGGTCGGGCTGTTCTACCAGGGGCAGTACCACACCGTGGTGATCGCCCCGGCGACCTCGAACACGGTGGCCAAGTGCGCGCTCGGCATTTCCGACACGCTGGTCACCAACATCTTCGCCCAGGCCGGCAAGCTGCGCATTCCCATCATCGTGTTTGCCTGCGACAACGAACCGGTGGTGATCACCGAATCGCCGAGCGAATGGGTGACGCTGTACCCGCGCTCGATCGATCTCGAACACACCGGGCGCCTGGCCGGTTTCGAAGGCGTCACCGTGGTGAAGAGCGTCGAGGAACTGCAGAGCGCGCTCAGGCAGAGACTTGCGGCCGTCGGTCGTTGATCGCGCGATCGACGATCCGATGAGCGACGAACTCCGGCATGCCTGAACAAGACGTCCGCGCCGAACGCATCCTCTTCCTGACCGGGCATCTGGCGCTGAAGAGCCTGCAGCGCATCCTCGATGACATGCAGCCGCTGCCTTTCGAGGCGCGCGTGCTCGACGTCGGCATCAACGTGGCCGGGCTGATGACGGCCGAGCTGATCCGCCGCCGCGTGCCGGTGCCGGTCGATGCCGATCGCATCATCGTGCCCGGCCGCTGCCGCGGCGATCTCGACGCGCTGTCGCAGCACTTCGGCATTCCGGTGCAGCGCGGACCGGACGAAGTGAAGGACCTGCCGCAGCACTTCGGCCGCAAGGCGAAGAAGCGCGAACTCACACAGCACGACGTGCTCATCTTCGCCGAAATCGTCGATGCGCCGCAGGTCGACATCGACACCGTGCTCGCCACCGCGCGCCGCTACCGCCGTGATGGCGCCGACGTGATCGACATCGGTTGCCTGCCGGACACGCCCTTCCCGCACCTGGAGGACTGCATCCGCGCGCTGAAGGCCGAGGGCTTCCAGGTGAGCATCGATTCGCTCAACACCGACGACCTGCTGCGCGGCGCCTACGCGGGTGCCGACTACCTGCTGAGCCTGAAGAAGAGCACGCTGTGGGTGGCCGACGAGGTCGATGCCATTCCGGTGCTGATACCGGACACGCCGGGCGACCTCGATTCGCTGCGCGAGGCGGTGGACATCATGACTGCGCGCGGTCTGCCCTTCTACGCCGACCCCATCGTCGAGCCCATACACTTCGGCTTCACCGCGTCCATCGTGCGCTACCACGAACTGCGGCGCAGCCACCCGGACATTCCGGTCATGATGGGCGTGGGCAACCTGACCGAACTGACCGACGCCGACACCAGCGGCATCAACGCGCTGCTGTTCGGCATCATTTCCGAGCTGCGCATCGGTGCCGTGCTGGCCACCGAAGTGAGCCCGCACGCCCGCCGGGCCGTGAAGGAAGCGGACATCGCACGGCGCGTCATGTTCGCCGCGCGCGAAGACAACGCGCTGCCGCGCGACTATTCCGACGACCTGATGACCACCCATCAGCGCCGCCCCTTTCCTGATACACCGCAGGAGATCGCCGAGATCGCCGCCACCGTGCGCGACCCGAACTTCCGCATCCAGGTGAGCGAGCAGGGCATACACATCTACAACCGCGACGGCCTGCAGGTGCATACCGATCCGTTCGCGCTCTACCCCGGGCTCAATGTCGCCGAGGACGGCGCACACGCCTTCTACCTCGGCGTCGAACTGGCGCGCGCGCAGATCGCCTGGCAGCTCGGCCGCCGTTATGCGCAGGACGAAGAACTGCAGTGGGGCGCCGCGGTCGAGAAGAAGGAGCAGGATCTGATGGCGCACTGCGCGCCCGGCACCACGCTGCAGCGCAAGACGAAGCGTAGGCAGACGGACGCGCCGCCGCCGGCCGACGACACACAGGACCAAGCATGATCTGGGAAACCATACTGACCACCGTGGACGTGCAGGGCCGCACCCACATCACGCCGCTGGGCGTGCGCGAGGAACGCGGGCTGACCGTGCTCGCGCCCTTCCGTCCGTCGGGCACGCTGGACAATGTGCTGGCCACGCGCATTGCGGTGGTGAACTTCACCGATGACGTACGCGTGTTCGCCGGCGCGCTGACGGGCCGCCGCGACTGGCCGGTGCAGGCGGCCGAGAAGATAGGCTGTGCCCGCCTCGTGAATACGCTGGCTCACCGCGAACTCGAACTGGTCGAGGTCGAGGAGGACGAGGTGCGCCCGCGCCTGTTCTGTCGCACCGTGCACGAGGAAAGCCATGGTGCCTTCCCCGGCTTCAACCGCGCGCGTTCCGCCGTGATCGAGGCGGCCATCCTGGTGAGCCGTCTGCACATGCTGCCGATCGACAAGATCGACGCCGAACTGGTCTACCTCCAGATCGCCATCGACAAGACCGCGGGCCCGGCCGAACTCGAAGCCTGGGGCTGGCTGATCGAACGCATCGCCGCGCACCGCGCCGGAGCGCAGGCGTGATCCGCATGCTGGCCAGCGTGCGCGACCTCGACGAGGCGCGCATCGTGTTCGATGCCGGGGTCGACCTGATAGACCTGAAGCAGCCGGCCGACGGCGCGCTCGGCGCACTGCCGCCCGAAGTGATCAGCGAAGTCGTTGGCTTCGTCGCCGGCCGCACGCTGACCAGCGCCACCGCCGGCAACATCGAACCGGATGCGGAGGCCGTACAGGCCGCGATGCAGAGCATCGCCGCGACCGGCGTCGATTACGTCAAGGCGGGGCTGTTTCCGGCAGCTTGGCAGCAGGGCGGCCGCGACTACGCGGCGGTACGCGCCTGCCTTGGCGGCTTGGTCCCGCTGAACGGTGTGCGGCGCATCGCGGTCATGTTCGCCGATCTCGCGCCGCCGCTCGATCTGGTCGATGCGGTGGCCGAGGCCGGCTTCGACGGCGTCATGGTCGACACTGCGCTGAAGACCGGCCACAGCCTGCCCGACGTCGCCACTGACGACTGGTTGGCCTCTTTTGTCGGAGGCGCGCGTGCCCGTGGGCTGCTGTGCGGGCTGGCCGGTTCGCTGCGCGAGGGCCACATCGCGCCGCTGGCGCGGCTCGCGCCGGACTATCTCGGCTTTCGCGGAGCACTGTGCGCCGGGCAGGCGAGGGCACACGCGCTCGGGGCCGACGCGGTCCGTCGCGTGCGCGGCGCTGTGCAGGCCGCGCAACACCTTGCCGCCTGAGCTGTCGTAGCCGGAGCAGGCTCCGGCATCCGCCCATCGCCTGCGGTTCAGGACCGATGACGAGAGGAGGCGGAAATGGAAGGTCATTGTCTTTGCGGCGCGGTACGATTCAGCGCGCCGGATGCGAAGGACATCGGGGTATGCCACTGCGGCTTCTGCCGCCGATGGGGCGGCGGCCCGTTGCTGGCAACGCATTGCGGAACCAGCGTGAGCTTTACCGGCGCCGAGCGCATCACCGTCTATGCGTCTTCCGGATGGGCCGAGCGCGCTTTCTGCAGTCAGTGCGGGACTCACCTGTATTACCGCCTTCTCGCCACCGGCGAGTACTTCATTCCGGCCGGAACCTTCGAGTCGAACGACATGGTGATGACGAGCCAGATCTACGTCGATCGGAAGCCCGACTACTACGCGTTCGCGAACGAGACGCCGATGCTCACCGAGCAGCAGGTGGTCGAACAGTACGGTTTTCCGCCGGAGGACGCGAAGTCCTGATCCTGGAACACCGGGGGAGGAGGTGCGACGGTCGGGCTCGCGGTCGACGTCGGGCGGGGTGCGCGTCGCTAAGCCCCTTAGGTGGGAGGTCGGCTTTGCACAGCCGGCCCGTCTCGCAGGGGCGACGCATGCGTCGCCTCTATCCTTTATGTGGGAGGTCGGCCCTGCATGGCCGACCCGTGTCGCCGGAGCGACGCAGTGCGTCGCTAAACCCCGGCGAGGCCCCACTGCGCGCATTTGCGTTCTATGGTTTTGCGGGATACGCCGAGCTGGCGGGCGGCTTCGGATTTGTTGCCGCCGCAGGCAGCCAGCACGTCGAGGATGTGCTTGCGCTCGACGTCTTCCAGCGCCGCGCTTGGCTCGGCCGAACGGGGCGGAGTGAGGGTGCCGAAGGCGTCTGTGGGGAAATAGCCGAGGATGAGGGCGCGTTCGACCAGGTTGCGCAGTTCGCGGATATTGCCCGGCCAGTCGTGCGTCGCCATGCGGGCGATGGTGTCGCGGTCCAGCGGGATGGGGGCCACGCCCAGCCGTGACGACAGCTGGGCCATGAAATGGGCGACCAGCAGTTTCACGTCCTCGCGCCGCTCGCGCAGCGGCGGGATGGTGATGCGCACGACGTCGAGCCGGTAGAACAGGTCCTGGCGGAAGCGGCCGGCGCGCACTTCGGTTGCCAGATCGCGGTTGGTGGCCGCGACGACGCGGATGTCCACCGGCACTTCGCGTGAAGAACCGACCGGCCGGATCATGCGGTCTTCGAGCACACGCAGCAGCTTGGTCTGCATCGCCGCCGGCAGTTCGGATATCTCGTCGAGGAAGAGCGTGCCGCCCTGGGCGTAGAACAGCAGGCCCGGGTTGTTGTCCTGCGCGCCGGTGAAAGCACCCTTCACGTGGCCGAACAGTTCCGACTCGATCAGCTCGGCGCTGATCGCGCCGCAATTGACCGGCACGAAGGGCGCGGCCGCGCGCGGGCTCATCTGGTGCAGCGCGCGTGCGGCCACTTCCTTGCCGACACCGGACTCGCCGGTCAGCAGCACGGTGCTCGGCATCGCGGCGGCGCGGCGCAGCACGCTGGCCAGCTCACGTACCGGCTGCGATTCGCCCACCATGCCCTCGACGCCCTCGGTCTGGCGCGCGATCTCACGTCTCAGCACATAGTTCTCGCGCAGCAGGCCGGCGCGGTCGAAACAGCGGTCCACTGCATTCATCATCTGGTCGATGCGGAAGGGCTTGAGGATGAAATCCGAGGCGCCTGCGCGCAGCGCGTTGATCGCGGTTTCGATGTCGGCGAAGGCGGTGATCAGGATGACATCGCACTGCTGGCCCTGCTCGCGCAGTTCGTTGAGCCACTCCAGGCCGCTGCGCCCCGGCAGCGAAATGTCGAGGATGATGAGGTCGAAGTGCAGCCGCGCGAACAGCTGCTGCGCGTGCTCGACACTGCCCGCCGTCTCGACCAGCCCGCAGCGCGAGCCGAGTGCGCGGCTGATGAAACTGCGCATGCCCTCTTCGTCGTCGACGACCAGCACCGAATACTGCTGCCAGTCGCGCTCGCCGTCGCGGGCGGCGGCCGAGGGCGCGCGCGCGGCGTTCATGCCGATGGCTGTACCACGATGAGGATGTTGCACGGCGCTTCCTCGACCAGCGAGGCGCCGACCGAGCCCTTCCACCAGCGCTCCAGTCGCGAGGCATGGTGGGTGTGGCCGATCACGATCAGATCGACGTGCAGTTCGTGCGCGAGGCGGCTGATCTCACGCACGGCGTCGCCGGTGACAAGATGACCTTCAGCAGTGACGCCGCGCGCCTTCAGCTGGTCCAGACCTTCCTTCAGCACCTCGGCGAAGCGCTCGTTCTCTTCCTCCTGCGGCACGTCAGCGACGAAGCCTTCAGCGACGAACAGCGTTGCGGCGATCGGCGCGACGGCCAGCAGATGGATTTCGGCGTGCAGCAGGTCGTTGATGTCGGCGCATTCGAGCAGTGCGCGACGACCCGATTCGGAACCGTCGTAGGCGAGCAATACCTTGCTGTACATGAACGTTCTCCTGCTGTGTCGAAAGTCGATGCCTACCAGAGCTTCCACCAGGGGTCGTCCTCACCCGGCCGCTTGAAGCCACGCGCGAGGAAGTCGCTCTGCGGGTAGTTCTTCAGCATGACGCGCTGGGCGTCGTCGCGCAGGTCAGTCAGTCCCAGCGAATCGTAGGCCACCATCAGGATATACAGTGCCTCTTCGACCGCCGGCGACTGCTGATAGTTGCTGACCGCGAACTGCGCGCGGTTGGCTGCCGCGAGGTAGGCGCCGCGCTTGATGTAGTAGCGCGCCACGTGCACTTCGTGCGCCGCCAGCGAATTGACCAGGTAGTTCATGCGGATCGTCGCGTCCGGCGTGTACTTGCTTTCCGGATAGCGCGTCACCAGTTCCTTCAATGCGTCGAAGGAATCGCGCAGGCCCTTGGGGTCGCGTTCGGTCATGTCCTGGCGCGACAGCACGCTCATCACGCCGAGGTCTTCGTTGAAGTGAACGAGGCCGCGCAGGTAATACACGTAGTCGACGTTGGGGTGATTCGGATGCAGCCGGATGAAGCGGTCGCAGGCGGCGACGGCCTGTACGCGCTCGCCCTGGCGGTAATAGGCGTAGGCAACTTCGATCTGCGCCTGCTGCGCATAGCGGCCGTACGGGAACTTGGCTTCCAGCTTCTCGTACAGCTTGATCGCCTGTTCGTAAGAGCCTTCGCCCATCAACTCCTTCGCCTCGGTGTAGAGGCGCTGGGCGGACCAGTTGGCGGTTTCGTCGATCTTATCGGGAAGGAGCCCGCACCCGGCGGCCAGAGCCACCCACAGTATCGCTACACTACGCCACATGACCGCTTTGACCCTGGAAGATACGCAAGACGACGATTATATCGCCGAGCAGCCCGCGAACCGGCCTCAAGTCCCGATATGCGCGACGGTACCCGCCGGCGTGGTCGGCGACCGGCTCGACGCGGTGCTCGCCCGGGTCTGGCCGCAGTATTCGCGCAGCCGCCTGCAGGGCTGGCTGCGCGAGGGCAGGGTGCGGGTCGACGGAAAGGCCTGCGACGACGCGCGCCGCCGCACCTTCACCGGCGAACGTCTCGAACTGGACCCCGGCAGCCTGCCTGCCGACACCGTGCACGCGCCGCAGGACATCCCGCTCGACGTGGTGTTCGAGGACGACACGCTGCTGGTGGTCAACAAGCCGGCCGGCATGGTGGTGCACCCGGGCAATGGCGTGCCGGATGGCACGCTGCTCAACGCGCTGCTGCACCGCGTGCCCGGACTGGCGCAGGTGCCACGCGCCGGCATCGTGCACCGGCTGGATCGCGACACCACCGGCCTGCTTGTGGTCGCCCGCACACTGGAAGCGCAGACGGACCTGGTGCGGCAGCTGCAGGCGCGCACAGTGTCGCGTCGCTACTTCGCGGTGGTGGCCGGCGACCTGAGGACGGACGGTACGGTTGACGCCGCCATCGGCCGGCATCCGGTGCAGCGCACCCGCATGGCCGTCGTGCAGGCAGGCGGCAAACCCGCGCGCACCCACTATTTCGTGCGCGAACGGCTGCAGGGTGCGACGCTGGTCGAGTGCCGGCTTGAAACCGGACGCACGCATCAGATACGTGTACATATGGCGCACATTGGTCACTCGCTGCTCGGCGACGAGGTCTATGCCCCGCGCAACGTCTCCGAACGCTTCTCGCGCCAGGCGCTGCATGCCTGGCGGCTCGGGCTCATCCATCCGAAGAGCGGGGCCGAAGTCGAGTGGGAGGTGCCGCTGCCGGCCGACATGGAAGGCCTGATCGCCGGGCTGAGGATAGCCACGTGAGCAGGCCGGTCGCGCTGCCACTGATCCTGCCCGACTGGCCGGCGCCGCCGTCGGTGCGCGCCTGTGTCACGACGAAGCTGGGCGGCGTCAGCGCGCCGCCTTTCGGACCGTTCAATCCGGCGACCCACGTCGGCGACGACCCGCAGGCGGTGGCCGACAACCGGGCGCTGCTGCGCGCACACCTGCCGGCCGAGCCACTGTGGCTGGATCAGGTACACGGCGTGGAGGTGCTGGATGCCGACCGTCAGCGTTGCGGTACCGGCGACGCCTCGGTCGCGCACCGGCCGAACCGCGTCTGCGCGGTGATGACCGCGGATTGTCTGCCGGTGCTGTTCTGCAACCGTCAGGGCAGCGTGGTTGCGGCGGCCCACGCGGGCTGGCGCGGTCTGGTGGCCGGGGTGCTGACGCGCACGGTCGAGCGCATGGGTTGCGCGCCAGCTGACCTGATGGCCTGGCTCGGCCCGGCCATCGGGCCCGACGCGTTCGAGGTCGGGCCGGAAGTGCGCACCGCATTCGTCGAACGGCTGCGCGGCGCCGCGCGTGCATTTCGCGCCGGGACGGGCGATCGACTGTACGCAGACATCTACGCGCTGGCTCGGCTGGAGCTGGCCGCGGCGGGCGTGCAGGCGGTGTACGGCGGTGGGCTGTGCACGGTGAGCCAGCGCGAACTTTTCCATTCCTTCCGGCGCGATGGCCGTTGCGGACGCATGGCCAGCCTGATCTGGATCGCGGATCGCGCCACCCCGTTCGCCGCGGAACCGTCGTATCAAGGATAATAAGAGACCGTTTTCAGTTTCGAATCCCCCATGTCTGTCCTTGCCTGGATCGTGCTTGCCTCTTTCGTCGGCGGTGCGATCAGCGTCTGTGCCGCCGCGCTGTTCGGCATGGCCGTCAATCTTCAACGCATTCCGATGCTCATCAGTTACTCGGTCGGCGCGCTGCTCGGCGCCGCTCTGCTCGGCGTGCTGCCGCAGGCGATCGAGGAAGTTGGCAGTGTAGAACTGGCCACCAGTCTGCTTCTGGCGGGCATCCTCGGTTTCTTCCTGCTGGAGAAACTGGTGCTGTGGCGGCACTGCCACGAGGTCAGCTGCGAGGCGCACGATCCGGCTGAACTGGCGCAGCACGCGGGCCACGACCAGGCTCACCACGACCACGCGGCGCTGACACACCACGATCACGGTCATGGCGGCGACGGCGCGCGCGCCGCCTCGCTCATCCTGATCGGCGACGCCTTCCATAACTTCGTCGATGGTGTGCTGATTGCCGCCGCCTTCTCGCAGAGCATTCCGCTGGGCATCGTTACCGCCACCGCCATCGTCGCGCACGAAATTCCACAGGAAGTGGGCGATTACCTGGTGCTGCTGCATTCGGGCATGAGCCGCATGCGCGCGCTGGCTTTCAACCTGTTGTCCAGCATGGCGACCCTGGTCGGCGCGGTCGGCGCCTATTTCGCGCTGTCGCTCGTGAGTGGCGCCGTGCCCTATCTGTTGTGCATTGCGGCAGCCAGCATGATCTACGTCGCGGTGGCCGATCTGATTCCCGGCCTGCACAAGCGTGCCGAGATCGGCGCCACCATCCAGCAGGTGCTACTGATTTCGCTGGGCGTCGGCAGCATCGTGCTGATCCACCACTTCGTGGACGGTTTCGCCCATCACTGATCCGTCCTCCTCCGGGTGCGGCCGCCGCGCGGCCGCACGCCGCCTCGCCGGCGTACCGAAGATCCACAGGAACAGCGCCAGCGGCGCGACGCCGTAGAAAAGCACGGTGAGCACGGCGGCGACGACGCTGTGTTCGGTCACCGCCATCATCAGCACCACATACAGCCACGCAATCGCAATGATGTACATGCGGGGAATCCTTTCCTGCTGCGAGTTTCATGGGCCCGCGCCAGGGGCGGACGGGCGGGATTGACAGCTATTTTGTGCGATGCAACAATCCAGTCGTGTTGCGTGTGCCGGGTGATCGCACCCGTGGTGCGCACGTCCGTCGGCATGCACTGTTATGCTCGCCTGGCGCGATTGCGACCGGCACGATAGACGCAGATTCCCGACGACGCCATCGCGTTGCATCTGAATAAGAACGACTGGGGTTTGGTTTGATGAGCAGTGACTCGGCAGCACCCGGAAAGTCCGTCCCGCCTCGCAGCGAGGCCGTGCAGTCCGACTGGACGGCCATCATGGCCGCGATGGGCAAGAACTTCAGCGAATTCATGACGCGCCAGCAGAGCACGCTGGCCGCACACACGCCGCTCAACGGCAGTGCCTTCCCGGCACCCGAAGCCGCCCGTTTCTCCGAACTTCATCAGCAGTGGCTGGAAAGCCAGCACCGGCTCTGGCAGGCCTTCGCCCAGCGCAAACCGGACGACGGACCGGCGCCGGCCGTGGTGCAGTCCGACCCCACCGACCGCCGTTTTCGCGCGCCCGAGTGGACCAAGAGCCCCTATTTCGACTATCTGCGTCAGGCCTATCTGCTGAACGCGCAGTTCATGCGTGCCTGCGTCGAAGCGACGCCGGTGGCCGACGGGCGTGCGAAGGATCGCATGCGCTATCTGTCGAAACAGATGATCGAGGCGATGTCTCCGGCCAATTTCGCCGCCACCAACCCGGAATTCGTCGAAACCGCGCTGCGCACCGAGGGTGAAAGCATCCGCCGCGGTCTGGAGAACCTGCTGCGCGACCTGCAGCAGGGCCATATTTCGATGTCGGCGCCCGGTGCCTTCGAAGTGGGCAGAAACCTTGCCGTGACCGAAGGTTCGGTGGTGTTCGAGAACGAGCTGATACAGCTCATCCAGTACGCGCCGACGACCGACAAGGTGCACGCCAAGCCGCTGCTGATCGTGCCGCCCTGCATCAACAAGTACTACCTGATGGACCTGCAGCCGGAGAACTCGCTGGTGCGTTTCCTGGTGGAGCAGGGCATCACCGTGTTCCTGATTTCCTGGCGCAATCCCGATCAGACGCTGGCCCAGCTGACCTGGGACGACTATCTGCGCCTCGGGCCGCTGACCGCGCTCGATGTCGTGCGCGACATCAGCGGAGATGCGCAGCCGAACACCATGGGGTTCTGCGTCGGCGGCACGATACTCGCCTCGGCGCTGGCCGTAGCCTGCGGTCGTGGCGAAAAACCTGCTGCCAGCATGACCTTGCTGACCACGCTGCTCGATTTCTCGGATGCCGGCGAGATCGGTTGCCTGGTCGACGAAGGCATGGTCGCGGCGCGCGAGCACACGATAGGCCGCGGTGGCCTGCTGCCGGGGCGCGAACTGGCGCAGACCTTCAGCAGCCTGCGTCCGAACGACCTGATCTGGAACTACGTGGTCGGCAACTACCTGAAGGGCGAAACGCCGCCGGCCTTCGACATCCTGCACTGGAACTGCGACAGCACGAACCTGCCCGGCCCCTTCCTCGCTTGGTATCTGCGCAACCTCTACCTTGAAAACAGTCTGCGCGTGCCGGGTAAACTCGAAATGCTGGGCGTCAAGGCGGATCTGGGCAAGGTGGACATGCCGGCCTACCTGCTGGCCACGTCGGAAGACCACATCGTGCCGTGGACCGGTGCCTATCTGGTGCGCAAGCTGCTCGGCGGCGACACCACCTTCGTGCTGGGTGCCAGCGGCCACGTGGCCGGCGTGATCAATCCGGCGTCGAAGGACAAGCGCTCGCACTGGGTTGGCGGCAACGAATCGACCGCCGAGGAGTGGCGGGCCAATGCCGGCGAACAGCCGGGCAGCTGGTGGAAGCATTACATCAAGTGGCTGACTGCGAAGTCAGGCAAGAAGGTCGCGCCCCCGTCACGAGCGGGCAACGCGCAATACAAGGTGATCGAGCCCGCACCCGGGCGCTATGTGAAAGGCAGCGCAACGAATTGAACACATGGCAGCCTCATGAGGGGGGCTGCGGAAGACACACCCTCGACTAATAAAAGGAGACAAGGAAATGACGCGAGTCGCACTGGTAACAGGCGGTATGGGAGGACTGGGTGAAGCGATCTGCATCAAGCTCGCGGCACTGGGTTTCCGCGTGGTGACCACACACAGTCCTGGCAATACGAAGGCAGCCGAATGGCTGCAGACCATGAACAACATGGGCTATGGCTTCAAGGCCTACCCGTGCGACGTGTCGGATTTCGACTCCTGCAAGGCGTGTGTCGAGACGGTTGTGAAGGAAGTCGGTCCGGTTGACGTGCTGGTGAACAACGCCGGCATCACCCGCGACATGACCTTCAAGAAGATGACGAAGGCGGACTGGGACGTGGTGATGAGCACCAACCTCGACTCCTGCTTCAACATGACCAAGCAGGTCATCGACGGCATGACCGAGCGCAAGTGGGGCCGCGTCATCAATGTGTCTTCGGTGAATGGTTCGAAGGGTGCATTCGGCCAGACCAACTACTCGGCCGCCAAGGCCGGCATGCACGGCTTCACCAAGGCGCTGGCGCTGGAAGTGGCGCGCGCTGGGGTCACCGTGAACACGATTTCGCCGGGCTATATCGGTACCAAGATGGTGACCGCGATTCCGCAGGACATCCTCGATTCGAAGATCCTGCCGCAGATCCCGGTGTCGCGTCTGGGCAAGCCGGAAGAGATCGCCGGCCTGGTGGCCTATCTGGCGTCGGACGAGGCGGCTTTCGTCACCGGCGCCAACATTGCAATCAACGGCGGTCAGCACATGTCCTGACCGCCCGCGCGGAGGTCCGCGCACGCCTTCCACCTCGTCCGGCGGGGGTGGAGGGTTTTTCACGCAGCTGGCTGGGAGAGAAGTCATGACGAAACGAGTTGCCCTGGTTACCGGGGGTATGGGCGGTCTGGGTACCGCAATCTGCAAGGCACTGGCCAAGGACGGCTACACCGTCGTGGCGAACTGTCTGCCCGCGTTCCCCCAAAAGGACGAATGGCTGGCCAAGATGCAGGCCGAAGGCTTTGAAATGAAAGCCGCCGAGGGCGACGTGTCCGACTACGATTCCTGCAAGGCGATGATCGACAAGGTCGAGCAGGACATCGGCCCGGTCGATGTGGTCGTGAACAACGCGGGCATCACCCGTGACAAGTTCTTCTCCAAGATGGACAAGGCCCAGTGGGATGCGGTGCTGACCACCAACCTCGACAGCCTGTTCAACGTGACGCACCACGTCGCCGGCAAGATGGCCGAACGCGGCTGGGGTCGCATCATCAACATTTCGTCGGTCAATGGCGTCAAGGGCCAGGCCGGCCAGACCAACTACTCGGCTGCCAAGGCCGGCGTGGTCGGTTTCACCAAGGCGCTGGCCGCCGAAATGGCCGCCAAGGGCGTGACCGTCAACGCGATCGCCCCGGGCTATATCGGTACCGACATGGTGATGGCCATTCGCGAGGACATCCGTCAGGGCATCATCGATTCGGTGCCGATGAAGCGCCTGGGCAAGCCGGAAGAGATCGGTGCTGCCGTGTCCTACCTCGCCTCCGACATGGCGGGTTACGTGACCGGTGCAACGCTGAACATCAATGGCGGTCTGTACTACCAGTAATTGCCGTAACGCCGGTTTGTGACGTATCGCAAGGCCTTATGCGGCACTGCCGCATAAGGCCTTTGCTTGCTGTATGATCAAAACAGAGTGGGCGGAAACACCGCCCCGGGGTAGTTCAAACGAGCGAGGACACCACACAATGAGCGCTTCCGAAAGCCGCGAGGGGACCGGTTCCACCAACAGGCTGATCAAGAAATATCCCAACCGCCGGCTTTACGACACCCGCACGAGTTCCTACATCACGCTGTCCGACGTGAAGGAACTGGTTCTCGAGAATGCCGAGTTCCAGGTCGTCGATGCCAAGACGGGCGAAGACCTCACCCGCAGCATCCTGCTGCAGATCATCATCGAAGAAGAAAGCGAAGGCGTGCCGATGTTCACGTCCGACCTGCTGTCGCAGATGATCCGCTTCTACGGCAATGCGATGCAGGGCATGATGGGCAAGTATCTCGAAGGCAACATCAAGGCCTTCACCGACGTGCAGAGCAAGCTCCAGGACCAGGCGCGCGCCATTTACGGCGACAACAACGCGATGAGCAAGGACCTGTGGGCGCAGTTCCTGAACTTCCAGGGCCCGGCCATGCAGAGCATGATGGGTGCCTATATGGAGCAGAGCAAGCGCATGTTCGTGCAGATGCAGGAGCAGATCGAGCAGCAGACCCGTTCGATGATGTCCGGTTTCAAGTTCCCGGGCTTCGGGCCGGGGGGCGATAAAGGCCCGCAAAACAAGTAAACTGCCGGGTTTTGCGGCGGAGACGCGGCGTGACCCGTACTTCTGAATCTGGCAACACCACGAAGCCGACCCCCAAGGTCGGCTTCGTTTCTCTCGGCTGTCCGAAGGCGACTTCGGACTCCGAGTCCATCCTGACCCGCCTGCGCTCCGAAGGCTACGACATCGTGCCGACCTACGACGATGCTGATGTCGTGGTCGTCAACACCTGTGGCTTCATCGATGCCGCGGTCGAGGAATCGCTCGACGCGATCGGCGAGGCGCTGGCCGAGAACGGCAAGGTGATCGTGACCGGCTGTATGGGGGCGGAAGGGCCCAAGCGCCAGCAGGTGCTGTCCGCCCATCCGCAGGTGCTGGCGGTGACCGGTCCGCACGCGACCGAAGAGGTGATGGACGCGGTCCATCGCCACCTGCCCAAGCCGCACGATCCCTTCTCCGACCTGGTGCCGCCGCAGGGCATACGGCTCACGCCGTCGCACTACGCCTACCTGAAGATTTCCGAGGGCTGCAATCACCGCTGCAGCTTCTGCATCATCCCGTCGATGCGCGGCGATCTGGTAAGCCGGCCGATCGGCGACGTGATGCGCGAAGCCGAGGCGCTGCGCGACGCCGGCGTGCGCGAACTGCTAATCGTGTCGCAGGACACCAGCGCCTACGGCGTGGACGTGAAGTACCGCACCGGCTTCTGGGGCGGCAAGCCGCTGCGTACGAAGCTGTACGACCTGGCGAGCGCTTTGGGCGAGCTGGATATGTGGGTACGCATGCATTACGTGTATCCGTATCCGCATGTCGACGACATCATTCCGCTGATGGCCGAGGGCAAGATCCTGCCTTACCTCGACGTGCCCTTCCAGCACGCCAGCCCGCGCGTGCTGAAGGCGATGAAGCGGCCGGCCAATGCCGAGAACAACCTCGAACGCATCCGCGCCTGGCGTTCGATCTGCCCCGACATCACGATACGCAGCACCTTCATCGCCGGCTTTCCGGGCGAGACGGAGCAGGAGTTCGAGGAACTGCTCGACTTCCTCGGCGAGGCGCGCCTCGACCGGGTCGGCTGTTTCGCCTATTCGCCGGTCGATGGCGCCAGCGCCAACGACCTGCCGGGCGCGCTGCCGGAAGAGGTGCGCGAGGAGCGCCGTCAGCGCCTGATGGAATTCCAGGAAGACATTTCGACCCAGCGGCTGGAAGAGAAGATCGACCGCGAAATGATCGTGCTGGTCGATGAGGTCGACGAGGACGGCGCGGTCGCGCGTTCCGAGGGCGACGCACCCGACATCGACGGCCTGGTGCACATCCTCGACGGGCAGGACCTCGAAGTCGGCGACTTCGTGCGCGTGCGCATCACCGACTGCGATGTGCACGACCTGTACGCCGAAGTCGTCACCGAAGAGTGACGATGAGCCGCCCGTGCGTCGGCGCAGCGTGAACGGGATCCGGAGCTGATATGGAGGACGGTCGCATCGTGTCGGCACTGGCACGGCTGCGGACAGTGGTCGGCGACAGCCAGCTGCTGACCGCTGCCGCTGACCTCGCGCCGTTCTGCACCGACTGGCGCGGCCGCTATCGCGGCGAAGCGCTGTGCGTCGTGCGCCCGGCAACGGTTGATGAACTGATGCAGGTGGTGCACGTCTGTCACGAGGCGCAGCTGCCCATGGTGCCGCAGGGCGGCAATACCGGCCTGTGCGGGGGCGCCACGCCACATGCAGGCCGCAACGAGGTGCTGGTCAGCCTGTCCCGGCTGAATCGCGTCCGCGTGCTTGATCGCGACAATGCGTCGATCACCGTCGAAGCAGGCTGCACGCTGGCTGCGGTACAGGCCGCTGCGCGTGACGCCGGCCTGCTGTTCCCGCTCAGTCTGGCGTCAGAAGGCTCGTGCGAGATCGGCGGCAATCTGTCGACCAATGCCGGTGGCGTGCACGTGCTGCGTCACGGCAACGCGCGCGACCAGGTGCTCGGTCTCGAAGTCGTGCTGCCCGACGGTCGGCTGTGGAACGGCCTGCGTGCGCTGCGCAAGGACAATACCGGTTACGACCTCAAGCACCTGTTCATCGGCGCCGAAGGCACGCTGGGCTTCATCACCGCAGCCGTGCTGAAGCTCGCGCCGTTGCCGGCGAACACCGCGGTCGCCTGGGTGGCAATCGACGGCCCGCAGCGCGGCATCGATCTGCTGCATGCGCTGCAGGCGCAGGCAGGCGACCAGCTGAATGCTTTCGAGCTGGTCGGTCGCGAGGCGCTGGGCATGGTGCTGAAGCACATCCCCGGCGCGCGTGACCCGTTCGCCGATGCCGCGCCCTGGTATGCGCTGGTCGAACTCGCCGGCAACGACCAGGCACTCGAAACGAAGCTGGGCGACATGCTGGCAGCGCTGCTCGAGCGCGGCATGGTGCGCGACGCGGTGATCGCGCAGGACGGCGCACAGGCGAAGGCGCTGTGGGCACTGCGCGAGAACATTTCGGAGGCGCAGCGCATCGAGGGCTTCAGCGTGAAGCACGACATCAGCGTGCCTGTCGGCAGCATTCCGCACTTCATCGAAGCGGCTGGAGAGAAGCTGGAGGCCACGCTGCCCGGCGTGCGCGTGGTGGTGTTCGGTCACGCCGGCGACGGCAACCTGCACTACAACCTGTCCTTTATCGATGCCTCCGACAACGCGCGGCTGATCACCGACGCGAAGGTGGCGAGCGAACAGGTACATGAAACGGTGATCGCACTCGGGGGATCGATCTCGGCCGAGCACGGCATCGGCCAGCTCAAGCGCGATCTGCTGGCGACGTGCAAGAGCGCGGTCGAGCTGGACATGATGAGGGCGGTGAAGCGCGCATTCGATCCTTACGGGTTGATGAATCCGGGGAAGGTGCTGCCCGACGCCGCTCAGTAAGCGAAGGTCAACGCACCTCGGTGTGATGGGTGGATGCTGATGTGATATGCGTATGTCACGGACGGGAAATGTCGATCGATGTCCGACAAAAATAATTGCGCGAGATGCTTTACAAACCCGGAACAGTGTTTATAATGCGCTCCTCTTTCGACGGGGGTATAGCTCAGCTGGGAGAGCGCTTGCATGGC
This sequence comes from Methyloversatilis discipulorum, assembly GCF_000385375.1. NCBI lineage: Bacteria > Pseudomonadati > Pseudomonadota > Betaproteobacteria > Nitrosomonadales > Sterolibacteriaceae > Methyloversatilis > Methyloversatilis discipulorum. The sequence continues at coordinate 2,802,146 of NZ_ARVV01000001.1, read as the reverse complement.
ATGCAAGAGGTCAGCGGTTCGATCCCGCTTACCTCCACCAAGCGAGAGAGAAGGCAGTACAAGGCAGCAAATAGCGGTAAAACTAGGTCCCCATCGTCTAGAGGCCTAGGACACTACCCTTTCACGGTAGGTACCGGGGTTCGAATCCCCGTGGGGACGCCAGCTCTTTTGCTGGCAGTGCAAGTCCGGAAGAAGAAGTGCCGGCACCAACACTGGAGTGGTAGTTCAGTTGGTTAGAATACCGGCCTGTCACGCCGGGGGTCGCGGGTTCGAGTCCCGTCCACTCCGCCAACACACAGCGTGCTGCAGTTTCTGCAGGGCGCCGACGAAAAAGGCCGCGAAAGCGGCCTTTTTTGTTTTCTGCGATTCCGCAACGGGATCGCCCTGAGGCTGCACCGCCTCAGTTCAGAACAGCTCGATCTCGCCGCTGTTGTTGACCTCCTCCAGAACGCCCGCCTTGACCAGTGCTTCGTACGAATGCACCTGGTTACGCCCGCTGTGCTTCGCGTGATAGACCGCGCGATCGGCGCGATCCACCGAGCCGCTGGCATTGTCCATCAAGCGCAGACGGGTAAAGCCGACGCTGGCGGTGACATGGCCGACCTGCGGAAAGGCGAAGGCGGACAACTGCTGGCGGAAGAAATCGAAGGCAAGGTGAGCTTCGTCGTCGTGCTCTGCGCGCAGCAGCACGATGAATTCCTCGCCGCCGAAGCGGTAAAGGTATTCGCTGTGGTGGAAGGCGGTGCGCAGGATGCGTGCGACCAGCAGCAGCACCTCGTCGCCGATCAGGTGACCGAAGGTATCGTTCACGCGCTTGAAGTGATCGACGTCGATGACGCCCAGCCACCAGGTCGGCGAGCCCTCAGCGGCGTGCCCGTTGCCCGCCATCGTGTCCAGACACTTCAGGAACTGTTCGTCGAAGGTCTTGCGGTTCAGCAGGCCGGTCAGGCTGTCACGTTCGCTGTAGTCGAGCAGGCTGATCTGGTTGCGATAGATCTTCAACAGGCCATCGACCAGACGCAGTTGCACCGGCAGCAGCGGCTGTTCGCTGATCAGTTCGATGATGCCGAAGCGCCGCGCGCCGGCCCACACCGGAAAGAGGTTGAGCCAGGGGCCGTCGTGGCCGTTCATCGGCAGGTCGAGCAGCGGCTCGTCGCAACCGAAGGCCTGATCGAACTGGGGGCGGGCGGACAGGGCGGGCAGCGCATCGAGCGGCGTCCAGCTTGGATCGCCGGCACGCATGCCGCTCCCTTTGATCATGCCTGCCTGCAGCAGCAGCCGCAGATCGGATGCGTCGCCGACGCAGCGATACAGATTCAGTTCGATCGGGTCGAGCCAGTCGCCCAGCACCGAGACGAAGGTGCTGTCGATGAGGTCACGATCGCGGTAACCGGTCAGGTTGGCGACCGATCCTATGAGGTCAGACATGGCGGTGTGCGGGCGGGTCTTTTTGCGGGATTCGTGTGGAGTATCGGCAGCGCGACGGGGCGACTTGAGCGCTAGAATCGGCCACCACCCGCCGAGGGCGTGCGCAGGCGCATGCTCGCGGATTCACCGCCGAGCGGTAAGCACAGGGCCCGTTGATGACCGTCCTCTCGATCCGTCGCGCCGCCTCGGCACTGACGATGCTGCTTTGCCTGTCGGGCGCGCCGGCGCTGCACGCGGCCTGTGCGCTCGACGGCGTCATCACCGTCGGTGTCGTTCCGCAGCAGGCTGCGAGCGATCTGGCGCAGGGCTGGATTCCGCTGTTGCGCGAGGTGTCGGCCGTCAGCGGCTGCGAATTCCGTTTCGCGACGGCGCCGACCATCACCGAGTTCGAGAAGCGACTGGCCCGCGGCGAATACGCGATCGCCTACATGAACCCGTATCACTACGTGGTATTCCATCAGGTAGCCGGCTACCTGGCGTTTGCTCGCGAGAAGGACCGCAAGCTGCGCGGGCTGATCGTCGTCCGCAACGACAGTGCCGTCTCGTCGGTGCAGGAACTCGACGGCAAGGAGGTCGCCTTTCCGTCGCCGGCGGCTTTCGCGGCCACCGTCATTCCGCTGGCTGAACTGAAGCGCGGCGGCATTTCGGTGAAACCGCGCTTCGTTGCCTCGCACGATTCCGTTTACCTGAATGTTGTGCGCGGGCTGGTTGTTGCCGGCGGCGGCATCGAGCGCACGCTCGAGGCGATCGACGCCAGCGTGCGTGATCGCATGCGCGTCATCTGGCGTTCGGCCGAGTACCCGCCGCACGCCTTCGCCCGTTTGCCGGGCGTGCCTGAGTCGGTCAGCAGGGATTTCATCGATGCGATGCAGAAGGTCGCCAGTTCGGCGCCGGGTGCCGAGCTGCTGAAGCAGATCGGCTTCAAGGGTGTCGTGAGCGCGCAGGACCGGGACTGGGAGCCGATACGTGCGCTCGACATTCGCGTGCTCGACGCATTGCTGGCCGAACCGGCCCGCTGATTCCTGTTCATGACGATGCGCGCCTTCAGCCGCATGTCCTTCCGCTGGAAGGCCATTCTCGGCATCGCCCTGATCGAGGCGCTGACGCTTTCGGTGACGATATTCGGCGCGCTGGGCCAGATGGCCAGTTCGCAGGCCGATCTGATCCAGCGCAGCGCGCAGATGGCGATGTCGCTGTTTTCGGCCGCCGTGTCCGATGCGCTGATTGCAAGCGACCTGGCCAAGGTCGAAGCGGTGTCGTCGGATCTGGTGTCGCGGCGTGAGGCAGTGTTCGTTCGGGTGTTCGATCAGGACGGCCGCGAAGTGGCGGCGAAGGGCGACGCTGCAGCACTGGCGCGTACCTTCAGCGCCGACAGCGACCCGCTGGCCGAAGGCTCCGACAGCTTTGCCGTCAGCGCCCCCATCCTGGCCGGCAGCGCGCGCATCGGCGAAGTCCAGCTGGGCATCGACAACCGCCAGGCGCGCAGCGAACTGACGCAGGCGAAGCGCCTCGCGGCTGTCGTCGCGGTCGTCGGCATGGGGCTCGCCGCGCTGTTCTCCTGGCTGCTCAGCGGCTGGCTTGCGCACGGCATCCGGCGACTGTCCGACGGCGCGCAGCGCATCGCTTCAGGCCAGCTCGACGCGCGGGTGGACGAAAGCGGCGAGCAGGAACTGCAGGTGCTGGCGCAGTCCTTCAACGGCATGGCCGCGTCGCTGCAGCAGCGCGAGGACGAGCGTGAGGCGCTGCTGCAGCGTGCCGAACAGGCGGTCGCCGATGCGCGTGAAGCGAGCCGCGCCAAGAGCGCCTTTCTCGCGGCGATGAGCCACGAAATCCGCACGCCGCTGAATGGCGTGGTCGGGCTGGCGGACATCCTGGCCGAGAACGACAGCCCGGACATGGCGCGCGAGCATGGCCGGCAGTTGCGTATCGCGGCCAATCAGCTGCGCATGATCGTGAACGACATTCTCGATTTCTCGAAGATCGAAGCCGGCAAGCTCGATCTGGAATGCATACCCTTCGCCATCGGCGACCTGCTGGAAGCCTGCAACGCCTCGTTTTCATCGCAGGCGCAGGACAAGGCGCTCGTACTCGCATTCAAGCTGGCGCCGGACGTGCCGCCGGCGCTGCGCGGCGATCCGACGCGGCTGGCGCAGATCCTCAACAACTACGTGTCTAATGCGCTGAAGTTCACCGCACGCGGGCGGGTCGACGTCGAGGTCGCTCTGTGCGAACGGGCGGGGCAGCGGGTGCGTCTGCGCATGACGGTGCGCGACACCGGTCGCGGCGTGTCGCCGGACGAGATCGATGCGCTGTTCGAGCCTTTCGTGCAATCCGATGCGTCGGTGGTGCGCAGCCATGGCGGTACCGGCCTCGGTCTGACCATCTGCAAGCGGCTGGCTGAGGCGATGGGCGGCAGCGTTGGCGGCAGCGGCGTGCCCGGTGAGGGCGCCACCTTCTGGGCCGAGGTCTGGCTGGAACAGGTCGGGGACGACCGGCTGCCGACGGCTGCCGACCAGGTGTCCGCGGTGTCGCTGGCCGACCTGTGCGTGCTGGTCGTCGATGACATCGCGGTCAACCGGACGGTAGCGGTTCATCTGGTCGAACGTGCCGGCGCGCGCACCGAGCAGGCCGCGGATGGCCGGCAGGCGCTGCAACGCGTCTGCGCCGGCGGCATCGACCTCGTGCTGATGGACATCCAGATGCCGGTGATGGACGGCAAGACCGCGACGCGTGAGATCGTCGCCCGCCTGGGCGCTGTCGCGCCGCCCATCGTCGGGCTGACCGCGCACGCGGTGGCCGAGGAGCGCGACGAGTGCCTGGCGCTGGGCATGCGTGCCTACCTGACCAAACCGGTCGACGCGCACGCCTTGCTCGGCGTGCTGGCGACTATCGCCGCCGGTCGCGGCGACGTGCTGCATAGCATGGCGCCGGCGACCGTCGAGTCCGTCGCCGAGCCGGTCGCCGATGAGACCTGGCCGGCGCTCGACCTCGCTGCCGTACGCCAGCAGTTCGACGGCGACCTCGCGCTCTACGGCGAGATTCTCGCCACCACGCTGGACGAGGTCAGGGCGCTGCGCGACGCCCTGGCCGCACGCGTGGGCGAGCCGGGTGCCGACATCGTCCGCCAGATCCATGCGCTGAAGGGCGTCAGTCTGAACCTCGGCTTTGCCCGCGCCGGCGCCGAGGCGGCGCGGCTCGAGCGCGCGCTGCGCGACGCCAGCCTGTCGCCGGAACAGCTGCCCGTCGCGTTGCGTGCATACGTCGTCGTGCTCGACGAAGCGCTGGATGCGGCTGCTCGACATCTTGCAGCCGGCACCGCGTCATAATCGCCTCATTCATCCGCCTGGATCCGCTTGCCCATGTCGCTCAACGCCATCATTTCCCGTCCCGCCGTGCGCAAGACCTTCATCGGCATCGTCATCGCAACGGTGCTGTTCGGCCTGCTCGGCGCGTTCGCGGCGCCGCATCTGGTGCGCTCGCTGGCCGAGAAACACGGCTCCGAATTCCTCGGCCGTGCGCTGACGCTGCAGGAAGTGTCGATCAACCCCTACACGCTGGAGCTGACGGTGTCGGGACTGAAGATGCTGGAGGCCAACGGCAAGGACGAGGCGGTGACGCTGGACAGCGTCACCGTCGATGTCGAGTGGGCGTCGCTGTTCAAGGGCGCACCGGTGGTGCGGGCGGTGCAGGTGGAGCGTCCCTGGCTGCGCATTGTGCGGCTCGACGAGGAAGGCCGCTTCAATTTCAGCGACGTGCTGCAGAAGATTCTCGACCAGCCGCCGAGCGAGGAACCGGCGCGCTTCTCGATCAACAACATCGTGCTGCGCGACGGCCGCGTCGATATCGACGATCAGCCCTTCGCGCGCAAGCACGCGATCAGCGACATCCAGATCGGCCTGCCCTTCGTGTCCAACCTGCCGTCCGACGTCGAACTGTTCGTCGAGCCGTCGATCGCCGCCCGCATCAACGACGCGCCGTTCTCGATGAAGGGCCGGGTGCGCCCCTTCATCGACGAGCGCGAAGCGACGATGAAGATCGAGTTCAACGCGCTCAACCTGGCGCGCTTCGACGAGTACTCGCCGGTGCCGCTGGGCTTCCGCATCAGTTCCGGCCTGCTCGACACCGACATCGAACTGGGCTTCCGCCAGCCCAAGGAGGGCGAACCGCGCATTTCGCTGCAGGGCACGCTGGAACTGCGCGATCTCGAACTGGACAGCCGTGACGGCAAGCCGCTGTTCAAGCTGCCGGCGCTGGACATGGTGCTGAACGAGATACAGCCGCTGGCCGGCAAGGTGGACATCGCCAGCATCCGCATCGACCAGCCGGATTTCGAGGTCGCCCGCACCAAGGACGGCAAGCTGAACCTGCTTGCCCTGGTGCCGCGCCCGCGTCCAGCGGCGGCTGCACCGGAGGGGACGGCGGCCGCGCCGGCCAAGGCACCTGAGGTAAAGGTCGGCCTGCTCGAAGTGCTGCAGGCGCGCATCGCCTTCAGTGACGAAATGCCGGCCACGCCATTCAGTTACGTGATCGAGCCGATGGACATCGTGCTGCGCGATTTCTCGCTGCAGGGCGACACCCCGGCGACGCTGGTGATCGCTGCGCAGGCCGAGGGCAATACGCGGCTGGCGGTCGATGCGAAGCTGCGCGCGAGCGCGCCCGATATCGAGGGGGAACTGACGGTGAGCGGTGTCGAGGTGCCGCGCTTCAGCCCCTACTTTGCCGACCTGATCAACTTCTCGGTTGATCAGGCGGACGTGCGCATCGGCACGCGCTTCGGCCTGCGACTGGCCGACGGCGCACCGCAGGGCGAGGTGCTGGTGACCGAGGCGGGCGTGGCCCGGCTCAAGCTGACGCGTCGCGGCGAGAAGAACGCTTTCGCCCAGGCCGACGACATCGTGCTGAGCCAGGCGCGCATCGACCTGTCGACGCGCAAGGTCGCGGTCGGCGCGCTGGATCTGCTCAAGCCGCGTCTGCGCGCAGCGCGTCAGGCCGACGGCGACATCGATCTCGCCGGTCTGGTGCGTCCCTCGTCAGCGGCGGCGGGGCCCGCCGCGCCGGCGGCGTCCGCTCCGGCATGGAGCGCGCAGCTGTCGGCGCTGAACCTGAAGGACGGCACGGTCCGTTTCGAGGACCGCACGCTGACGACACCGGCCGTGGTCGAGCTCGACCGGCTGTCGCTCAAGCTGGAGAACGTCGGCACCGACCTGAAGCAGAAATCGAAGCTGGACCTCGGCTTCCGCGACGCCAAGGGCGGCCTCTTCGGCGCACGGGGCGGCTTTTCGCTGTCGCCGGCGCAGGCCGATCTGAAGATCGATGCGCGCCGGCTCGACCTGCTGGTCGGCCAGCCCTGGATGGCGCAGAAGCTGAATGCCGAGCTGCTCGCCGGCGTTCTGAGCCTGCGCGGCGACCTCGCGCTGCAGACGCTGCCGGCCGGAGACTGGACGCTGGCGTGGAAGGGTGAAACCAACGTCGAGAACGTGCACCTGACCGAAAAGGTGAACGCTTCCGACCTGCTGAAGTGGCGCTCGCTGTTCGCCGGCGGCATTGCGCTGAAGCTGGACAGTCGCAAGCCCGATCTGCTGGCCGGCCTGTCGATCAACGAAGTCGCGCTGTCCGATTACTTCGCCCGCATCATCGTGTCGCCGCAGGGTCGGCTGAACCTGCAGGACGTGGTGCGCAAGGACGCGGCGGCAGCGACCGCACCGGTGGCCGCCGCTCCGGCCGCCAAGCCCGCTGCGGCCCCGACCCCGGCTGCCCGCCCGGCGACGCCGCCGGCTGCCGGCAGTCAGAGTGCCGCGCTGGCACAGATGATCGCCGCCGCGCGGCCGCCGATCGACGTGAAGACCATCGTGATGCAGGGCGGTCGCGTCGATTTCAGCGACTTCTTCATCAAGCCGAACTACCGCGCCCAGCTGTCCGAACTGGGCGGTCGCGTGTCCGGCCTCAGCTCGGTCTCCGGCACCGCGGGCGAGGTCGAACTGCGCGGCCTGGTCGAAGGTTCGGCGCCGATCGACATCACCGGTCGCATCAATCCGCTGGCCGAAGCGCTCTTCCTCGACATCAAGGCCAGTGCGCGCGGCATCGAGCTGGCGCCGCTGTCGCCCTACTCGGGCAAGTACGTCGGCTACGGCATCGAGAAGGGCAAACTCAGCGTCAACATCGCCTACAAGATCGAGAACGACCAGCTGACCGCCCAGAACAACGTCATCCTCGATCAGCTCACCTTCGGCAACAAGGTCGACAGCCCGGACGCGATCAAGGCGCCGGTGCTGCTGGCGGTGTCGCTGCTGCAGGACCGTAACGGCGTGATCGACATCAACCTGCCGATCAGCGGCTCGCTGTCCGATCCGCAGTTCTCGATCGGCGGCATCGTCGTCAAGGTGATCGTGAACCTGATCGTCAAGGCGGTCACTTCGCCGTTCGCGCTGCTCGGTTCGCTGTTCGGCTCCGACGCCGATCTCGACCACGTCGCCTTTGAGCCGGGTCGGGCGACGCTGAACGACGCTGCGCGCAGCAAGCTCGACACGCTGGGCAAGGCGCTGACCGATCGTCCGGCGCTGAAGCTGGAGGTGACCGGCCGCACCGACCGCGCGACCGACATCGAAGGCTATCGCCGCGCGCTGCTCGAGCAGAAGGTGCGTGCAGCCAAGGCGGCGAAGACCAAGGCCTCGGCCGAAACCACGACGGTGTCGCCGGAGGAATATCCGGATCTGCTGAAGGCGGTTTACAAGGCAGCGGATTTCCCGAAGCCGCGCAATCTGGTCGGCCTGGCCAAGGACCTGCCGGTGCCGGAGATGGAAAAGCTCATCCTGACCAATACCGAAGTCAGCGACGAAGACCTGCGCCTGCTCGGCCTGGCGCGCGCGCAGACGGTGAAGGACTACCTGACGCGTAACGCCAAGGTCGAGGACGCGCGCCTGTTCGTGCTGGCGCCCAAGGCGGGCGAGCCGGCCGCCGAGGGTGGCAAGCCGGCTGACGGCAAGGACGCAAAGACGGCGCTGAACCGCGCCGACTTCTCGATCAAGTAAGAGGACGGCGGGCGCCGTCAGCCGCCGTCGGGGATGATGCGGGCGATCTGTTCGGTCGCCTCGCGCGTGCGCTCCGACAGCGTGCGCACCTCGTCGGCCACCACTGAAAAGCCGCGTCCGGCGTCGCCGGCGCGCGCGGCCTCGATCGCCGCATTCAGCGCCAGCCGGTTGGTCTGGTCGGCGATGGCACGGATGGCGGTGACGATGGCGCGTATCTTCTGCACGTTGTCGCCGAGCTGCTGGCGCTGCCGCGCCTCGACTTCCTGCAGGTGGTGCTCGTTGTGCTCGGCCTCGATGCAGGTGAGCGCGCCGACCACGCGCAGCGGCGTGCCGCGATCATCGCGCCGGGTGCGGCCGCGGGCGCGGAACCAGCGATAGACACCGTCCTTGCAGCGCAGCCGGTAGTCGATCGAGTAGGGCGTATTGCCACTGCGGTCCATCAGGTGACGGGTGAAGGCTTCGAGTACGCCCGGCTTGTCGTCCGGGTGCAGGCGCGACGCCCAGCTGTCGAGCACGTTCGGAAATTCCTCTTCGGTCTCGAAGCCGAGCAGGCGACGGAACTGTGTCGACCACCAGAAGGTGTTGGATGGATTGACCGGGTCGCCGGCCACCACGTCGAGGTCCCAGATGCCGTCCGACAGCATGTCGCTCGCCAGTTCGAAACGGGTCAGCGCAGCGTCGAGCTTCGCCTCGTCCTCGCGACTGCGGCTGATGTCGGTCAGCGAGCCGGCGATCCGCACGACGCCCTGTTCGTCGCGCACGGTGCGGGTGCGCGACAGCAGCCAGCGGTAGCTGCCGTCCTTGTGTGCCATCCGGTAGCGCGTATCCGGCCAGTCGCCGTCGCGCCGGTCGGTCCATTGCCGCGCCAGCATTTCGAGCGCCTGTTTGCGGTCCTCCGGATGCAGACGCGAGGCCCAGCTGTCGAGGCGGTCCGGAAAGTCGTCGTGGTCGTAGCCCAGCATGCTGCGCAGACGCTCCGACCACCAGACCGGATGTTTCAGATCCGGCGTGCGGGCGTCGCTCAGCCGGACTTCCCAAAGTCCGGCGTCGACCACGGCGGCGATCAGACTGCTGCGCGCGCTCGCCTCGCCCAGTTCCTGGCGCAGCGACTGCGCGTTGTCGGCGGCCACGTCCAGCATCTGCTCCAGTTCGTGCGCGCGCGTTTCGGCGTTGCGTGCCCGGTTGCGCAGGCCGGAGAACACGCGTGAAAGCGTGCCCAGCAGCTGTCGCTCATTGGCGCTGCCGCGTGGCGACGGGCAGTAGTCCTCGTCGCGCGATTCGCAGTCGGCGATGCGTTGCAGTTCGAACCAGAAATGTCGTCTGAGCAGCCAGGCCAGCATGCATCCTCCCCGTCGGTTCGGCGCACGACGCGCCGTGCTGCGGAGAGCAGATGACGTGCCATGAGGGCTGAGACAGGAAAGTCTGAAATATCAGTGCCTTGTGCGATGGCGTCTGGCCGGCGGGGCGTCCACATGCCGGACGGCGTATGACTATCGTCCGTGACGCGGGCGCTCAGCGTGACGGCAGCAGCGCCAGCAGTTCGTCGGCGTGACGGCTCACGTCCGGTCGCTCGATCACGTGCGCGATGTGACCTTCGGGGTCGATCAGCACGCTGATGCGCCGGTAGGCACCCAGCCAGCGGCGCAGCAGTCCGGCCGGACCGCTGCCGAGTGCGCCGTAGCTGCGGGCGATGTGCTGGCCCTCATCGACCAGCAGCGGGAAATCGAGAGCGAACTTGTCGGTGAAGGCGCGGTGCGCCGCGCTGCCCTGTGCCGACACGCCGAGCACGGTGAGCCCGCGGGCGGCGAGGGCGGCGCGACCGTCGCGGATGGAGCAGGCCTGTTTCGTGCAGCCCGGCGTGTCGTCGCGCGGATAGAAGTACAGCGCCAGCCAGCGGCCGTGGTAGTCAGCCAGACGATGTCGCTGGCCGTGCTGGTCGATGGCATCGAAATCGGGGGCGGGCTGGCCGGGCGTCATGGCGTGCGGGAACGGTGGTCAAAGGCGGGACTGTAGTCGCTTTCTAGTGGAAATCCCGACTGCGCGGCGTCAGCGCTCCGAGCAGCGCCGAGCGGTCGACCAGACGGCGGGCGATCAGATGGATCACCTCGCCCTCGCGCGACACCTGGCCGTAGATGCCGAGCAGCGTGGCGCCCAGCACTTCGTGCCGCTGCTTCTCCTGCACGTCCTTGTGCACGATCACGTTGGCCAGCCCGGTTTCGTCTTCCACCGTGACGAACATGACGCCGCTGGCCGTGCCGGGGCGCTGGCGACAGGTGACGATGCCGGCGGCGCGGGCGAGTGCGCGGTCGGGCAGGCGGCGCAGTTCGGCGGCGGTGATGAAGCGCTGCGCAGTCAGTTCGCCGCGCAGCAGCGCCAGCGGATGACGACCCAGCGTGAAACCGAGGCTGGCGTAGTCGGCGACGATGTCCTCGCCTTCGTGCGGTGCTGCCAGCGCGAGCGGCGTTTCGTTTACCGGCGCGTCGCCCAGCAGTGCGTCCGGGCGCCGCACCGCCGCCTGCCAGTGCGCCTGGTGGCGGTTGCCGGCGAGCTGCTGCAGCGCGCCGCCGGCAGCGAGACAGCGCAACTGCTGCCGGTCCAGCCGGGCGCGGCGGGCGAGGTCGTCGACATGCGTGAACGGCGCCTTTGCGCGGGCGGCGATCAGGCTTTGCATGGCGTCCTGCGACACGCCCTTGATCATGCGCAGGCCCAGTCGCACGGCAGGCCCGGATGCAGGCGACGACGGGCGTTCGAGCACGCAGTCCCAGCCACTCACCGTCACGTCGGCCGGATGTACGTCGACGCCGTGCGCGCGTGCGTCGGCGATCAGCTGGGCCGGCGCGTAGAAGCCCATGGGCTGGCTGTTCAGCAGGCCGCACAGGAAGGCGGCCGGGTGATGACACTTGAGCCAGGACGAGGTGTAGACGAGCAGCGCGAAGCTGGCGGCGTGCGACTCCGGAAAGCCGTAGCCGGAAAAGCCTTCGATCTGGCGGTAGATCTGTTCGGCGAATTCCGGCGTGTAGCCCTTGTTCAGCAGGCCGGCGGTCAGCTTGTGCTGGAATTTTTCCATCGTGCCGCGCTGTCGCCAGGCGGCCATCGAGCGGCGCATCTGGTCGGCTTCGCCCGGCGTGAAACCGGCCGCGACGACGGCCAGCTGCATCACCTGTTCCTGGAAGATGGGCACGCCCAGCGTGCGTTCGAGTACCGGGCGCAGTTCGTCCGACGGGTAGTCGATCCGTTCCGGCGGCAGGTGGCGGCGGGCGAGGTAGGGATGGACCATGCCGCCCTGTATCGGCCCCGGGCGCACGATGGCGACCTGGATGACCAGGTCGTAGTAACGGCGCGGCCGCAGCCGCGGCAGCATGTTCATCTGTGCCCGCGATTCGACCTGGAACACGCCGGTCGATTCGCCGCGGCACAGCATGTCGTAGGTCGCCGGGTCTTCGGGCGGAATGTCGGCGACGCTGCGGGGTATCGGTCCCGGTCCTGTCGCCGGTGACGCGGGGTGAGTGTCGGCGTAGGCCGCCAGCGACTGCAGGGTCTTGCGTATCGCGGTCAGCATGCCGAGCGCCAGCACATCGACTTTCATCAGACCGACCGCTTCGAGGTCGTCCTTGTCCCACTGGATGACGCAGCGATCGGGCATCCGGGCGTTCTCTATCGGCACCAGGCGCGACAGCCGGCCGCGCGCGATGACGAAGCCGCCGACGTGCTGCGACAGGTGACGCGGCGCGCCTATCAGTTCGTTCGCCAGTTCCATCAGCCGGCGTACGTGCGGCGAGGCGGGGCTGAAACCGGCTTCGGCCATGCGGTCCTCGCGCACCTGCTTGCCGTCCCACCACATGTGGCCGCGCGTCAGGCGGTCGAGCGCGTCGTCGCTGAAGCCGAGTGCGCGGCCGACGTCGCGCAGCGCCGAGCGTGGCCGGTAGCAGGTCAGGCTGGCGGCCAGTGCGGCGCGGTCGCGGCCGTACTTGCCGTAGATGTACTGGATCACTTCCTCGCGCCGCTCGTGCTCGAAATCGACGTCGATGTCCGGCGCCTCGTTGCGCTCGCGCGAAATGAAGCGGCCGAACAGCATGTTGGCGCGCCACGGATCGACTTCGGTTACGCCGATGCAGTAGCACACGGCCGAATTGGCGGCCGAGCCGCGGCCCTGGCAGAGGATGCCGCGGCTGCGTGCCCAGGCCACGATGTCGTGCACGGTCAGGAAGTAGGGTTCGTACTCAAGCTCGGCGATCAGTGCCAGTTCGTCCTCGATCTGCCGGCGCAGCTTGTCTGCCTTCAGCTGGAAGGTGGCGTCGTCCAGCCTGACCACGCGCCGGATCTGCGCGCAGCGATCGACGTAGCCGCGTTCGGCCAGATGCCGCAGCCAGGACGCCGGCGTATGGCCGGCCGGCACGATCTCTTCCGGGTACTCGTAGCGCAGTTCGTCGAGCGAGAAGCTGCACTGCGCGGCGATGTGCACGCTCGCGGCCAGCTGTTCGGCCGGATGGATCTGCGCCAGCCGGTGCGGCAGGCGCAGGTGGCGCTCGCCGTTCGGAAACAGCCGTTCGCCGCATTCGGGCAGCGTGCAGTGCAGACGGATGGCGGTCAGCGTGTCCTGCAGCCGACGCCGCTGGCGCACATGCATGTGCACGTCGCCAGCGGCACACAGCGGCAGGCCGCTGGCGTCGGCCGCCGCCTGCAGGGCCGCCAGCTTGGCGCAGTCGTCGCTCCCGAGATGCAGTTCCACCGCCAGCCAGGCGCGTTCGCCGAAACGCGATCTGAGCCAGCAGCCGTGCGCAATAAGCGTGGCGGCGTCGGCGATGTCGTCGTCGCTCGGCGCCAGCAGCGCGATGCAGTCGGCCAGGCCGGCGTCGAGGTCGGCCAGTGTCAGGTGATAGCGGCCCTTGTCAGCCGCCATGCGGCCGCGCGTGATCAGTTCGGCCAGATTGCCGTAACCGTTGCGGTTGCAGGCCAGCAGCACCAGCTTGGGTCCGTCGGCCAGGCGGATTTCGCTGCCGATGATCAGCGCCGGTTTAGGGTCGGGCAGGGCGCGCAGCGCCACGTGTGCGCGCACGACGCCGGCCAGCGAGCATTCGTCGGTGATGGCCAGTGCCGCATAGCCGAGCGCGGCGGCGCGCTCGGCCAGTTCCTCCGGCGACGAGGCGCCGCGCTGGAAACTGAAGTGGCTCAGGCAGTGAAGTTCGGCGTAGGGCGTCGACATGATGTGTACTGTATTTTCATACAGTATGTGTCGGCTGTCGATCTCCCGCGTCGGGCGCGGCGCAGGTCGGCGTCGACGATGACCGGTTGTCGCCCCGAAGCGGGATCGGCACCGGGCGCGCCAGCGGTGCGACAGGGTGATCGTGCACCGGCGTGGTGCGCGCGACTGCGAGGCCTTCCGTCCACCGCGTTCGCGGCGCCCGCGCCAGCCGTGCCCTTGAGCGGAACATTGCGATGACGATGGATACCGTGCGGTCTGCGCACGGCGAGCCTGGACCACAACTTGCTGAGGACCGGTCAACGGACTGCCGGGCACGCACGTGAACAAGCGTGAGCAGGCGGGAACTTCGCGTTGCAGGGGGTATCGACTCGACAACAAGTGTTGCATGTACGCATCTTGTGTCGCACGACTCGACACAGCGTCCATGCTTCGGAGCAGGATGGTGAACGCGGTGCTTATCGAGCTTTCATCGAGGCCGAGAGTGAACCAAGCTGAACATGTGGTGGTGCGGAAGGTACGCGCAGGCCGCGGGCTTCCGGATTGCCTGTTTTGAAGGTCAACGGAGACTTGGAGATCAGCATGGACATCGTCAGTCATTTCGCCGCGCGTTTCGAGCGCACCCGCGAAGAGGAACTTTCGCTGGAGGAGTACCTCGCGGAGTGCAAGCGCGATCCGATGGCCTACGCGAGCGCGGCCGAACGCATGTTGAAGGCGATCGGTGAACCGCAGACGGTGGACACCCGCAACGACCCGCGGCTGTCGCGCATCTTCGCCAACAAGGTGATCAAGATCTATCCGGCCTTTGCCGAGTTCTACGGCATGGAGGATGCGATCGAGCAGGTGGTGAGCTACTTCCGTCACGCCGCACAGGGCCTGGAAGAGAAGAAGCAGATCCTCTACCTGCTGGGTCCGGTCGGTGGCGGCAAGTCGTCGATCGCCGAGCGGCTGAAGGCGCTGATGCAGGAAGTGCCCTTCTACGCGATCAAGGGTTCGCCGGTGAATGAATCGCCGCTGGGCCTGTTCGACCCGACCGAGGACGGCGCCATCCTGGAGAAGGAATACGGCATCCCGAGCCGTTACCTCAACCGCATCCTGAGCCCGTGGGCGGTCAAGCGGCTGGAGGAATTCGGCGGCGACATCCGCAAGTTCCGCGTGGTCAAGCGCTACCCCAGCGTGCTGAAGCAGGTGGGCATCGCCAAGACCGAACCGGGCGACGAGAACAACCAGGACATTTCATCGCTGGTCGGCAAGGTCGACATCCGCAAGCTCGAAACCTATGCGCAGGACGATCCGGATGCCTACAGCTTCTCCGGCGGTCTGTGCCTGGCCAACCAGGGCCTGCTCGAATTCGTCGAAATGTTCAAGGCGCCGATCAAGGTGCTGCACCCGCTGCTGACCGCAACCCAGGAAGGCAACTTCAAGGGGACCGAAGGTTTCGGCGCGATTCCGTTCGACGGCGTGGTGCTGGCGCACTCGAACGAGAGCGAGTGGAAAGCCTTCCGCAACAACAAGAACAACGAAGCTTTCCTCGACCGTATCTACATCGTCAAGGTGCCGTATTGCCTGCGCGTGTCCGAGGAAGTGAAGATCTACGAGAAGCTGCTGCGCGGCTCGTCGCTGGCCGAGGCCGTGTGCGCCCCGGGCACGCTGAAGATGATGGCGCAGTTCGCCGTGCTGACCCGGCTGAAGGAGCCGGAGAACTCCAGCCTCTATTCGAAGATGCAGGTGTATGACGGCGAGAACCTGAAGGACACTGATCCGCGCGCCAAGAGCTACCAGGAATACCGCGACTACGCCGGCGTCGACGAAGGCATGAGCGGCATCTCCACCCGCTTCGCGTTCAAGATCCTGTCCAAGGTGTTCAACTTCGATTCGACCGAGGTGGCGGCCAACCCGGTGCACCTGATGTACGTGCTCGAACAGCAGATCGAGCGCGAACAGTTCCCGCAGGACGTCGAGCAGAAGTACATCGCCTGCATCAAGGAACACCTGTCGCCGCGCTACGCCGAATTCATCGGCAAGGAAATCCAGACGGCCTATCTCGAAAGCTACAGCGAATACGGCCAGAACATTTTCGACCGCTACGTCACCTACGCCGACTACTGGATACAGGACCAGGAGTACCGCGATACCGACACCGGCGAAGTGTTCGACCGCGCCTCGCTGAATGCCGAACTGGAAAAGATCGAGAAGCCGGCCGGCATTTCGAACCCGAAGGATTTCCGCAACGAGATCGTGAACTTCGTGCTGCGAGCGCGCGCCAACAACGCCGGCAAGAACCCGGTGTGGACCAGTTACGAAAAGCTGCGCACGGTGATCGAGAAGAAGATGTTCTCCAACACCGAAGAACTGCTGCCGGTGATCAGCTTCAACGCCAAGGCCAGCGCCGACGATGCCAAGAAGCACGAGGACTTCGTCAATCGCATGGTCGGCAAGGGCTACACGCCCAAGCAGGTGCGCCTGCTGTGCGAGTGGTACCTGCGCGTGCGCAAGAGTTCGTGACGGTGGTGGGGCATCGATAGACAAGACCGGGGCGACGCTGCCCCGGCGGGAAGGGGACACATCTTGCAGCAGATCATCGATCGCAGACTGGCCGGCAAGAACAAGTCCATCGGCAATCGCGAGCGCTTCCTGCGCCGCCACAAGGAGCAGATCCGCGAGGCGGTGCGGCGGGCGGTCGAGGGGCGCGGCATCCGCGACATCGCGCAGGGTGAGGACATCCACATCCCGAAGCGCGACATCAGCGAACCGGTGTTCGGCCACGGTCAGGGCGGCTCGCGCGAAATGGTGCACCCGGGCAACAAGGACTTCGTCCGCGGCGACCGCATCGAGCGGCCCAAGGGCGGTGGCGGCGGCGGGGCCGGTTCGGGCAACGCCAGCGATTCCGGCGAGGGCGAGGACGATTTCGTCTTCCACCTCACCAAGGAAGAGTTCATGCAGGTCTTCTTCGACGACCTGGCCCTGCCCAACCTGATCCGCACCACGCTGGCCGAGACGCCGGAGTACAAGACGCACCGTGCCGGTTTCTCCAGCGACGGCACGCCGAACAATCTGCACGTCGTGCGCTCGATGCGCGGTGCGATCGGCCGGCGCATCGCGCTGGGCAGCGAGTCGCGGCGCGAACTGCACCGGCTCGAAGCGCTGCTCGAGGACCTGCGCGCACAGCCGGGCACGCCGGCGCGGCTGCACGAGATCGAACAGATCGAGGCCGACATCGCCGCGCTGCGTTCGCGCATCGACCGTATCCCCTACCTCGACCCGATAGACCTGCGCTACCGCAGCCGTGTGCGCACGCCGGTGCCGACTGCGAAAGCGGTCATGTTCTGCCTGATGGACGTGTCGGGCTCGATGGACGAGGCGCGCAAGGATCTGGCCAAGCGCTTCTTCATCCTGCTCTACCTGTTCCTGACCCGGCACTACGAAAAGATCGAAATCGTGTTCATCCGCCACCACACGCAGGCGCAGGAAGTGAGCGAGCACGATTTCTTCCATGCCACCGAGACCGGCGGCACCGTGGTGTCGAGCGCGCTGGTGCTGATGGAAGACATCATCCAGGCGCGCTACCCGCGCGGCGAGTGGAACATCTACGGCGCGCAGGCCAGCGACGGCGACAACTGGCACGACGACAGCCCGCGCTGCCGCGAAATCCTCGAACAGAAGATCCTGCCGCTGGTGCGCTACTTCGCCTACATCCAGGTGGTCGAGCAGGAACAGAACCTGTGGCACGAGTACTCGGATCTCGCGATGGAGAGCGAGAACTTCGCCATCCGCAAGGCGGCCGAGGTCGACCAGATCTATCCGGTGTTCCGCGACCTGTTCAAGAAGGAAGGAGCCGCGAAATGAGCGATACCTACGACCGCCGCAACAACGGTCGCGCGGCCTCGCCGGGCGAATACGGCGGGCGTCGTCACCCGCCGCCGCTGAGCGCACCGCTGCCGCTGAAGGAGCGCCCGGCCTCCCGGTTGCCGGCGCCCAGCGACTGGACCTTCGAACTGATCGAGCAATACCACGACGTGATCCGCGCGACCGCGCAGCGCTTCGGGCTGGACACCTATCCGAACCAGCTCGAGATCATCACCGCCGAACAGATGATGGACGCCTACGCCAGCGTCGGCATGCCGGTGAACTACCGGCACTGGAGCTACGGCAAGGAATTCATCAGCACCGAGAAGAACTACCGGCGCGGCCAGATGGGTCTGGCCTACGAAATCGTGATCAACAGCAATCCCTGCATCAGTTACCTGATGGAGGAGAACACGATGGCGATGCAGGCGCTGGTGATCGCGCACGCCGCCTACGGCCACAACAGCTTCTTCAAGGGCAACTACCTGTTCCGGATGTGGACCGACGCGTCGTCCATCATCGACTACCTGGTCTATGCGAAGAACTACGTCGCCGCCTGCGAGGAGCGGCATGGCATCGACGCGGTCGAACTGCTGCTCGACAGCTGCCACGCGCTGATGAACTACGGCGTCGACCGCTACCGTCGGCCGAGCAAGCTCAGCCTCACGCAGGAACTGGCGCGCGCGAAGGACCGCGAGGCCTACGCGCAGCAGCAGGTGAACGAGATCTGGCGCACGCTGCCGCCGAAGCTGGGCCGCGACGAGGCGGAGAAGGAAGCGCCGCGCTTCCCGGCCGAGCCGCAGGAGAATCTGCTCTACTTCATCGAGAAGAACGCGCCGCTGCTCGAACCGTGGCAGCGCGAGATCGTGCGCATCGTGCGCAAGGTGGCGCAGTACTTCTACCCGCAGCGCCAGACCCAGGTCATGAACGAGGGCTGGGCCACCTTCTGGCACCACCACCTGCTGAACACGATGTACGACGACGGCTTCCTCGACGACGGCATCATGATCGAGTGCCTGAAGTCGCACACCAACGTCGTCTACCAGCCGCCGGTCGGTCACCCCGCCTACAGCGGCATGAACCCGTACGCGCTGGGTTTCGCGATGTACACCGACATCAAGCGCATCTGCGAGGCGCCCACCGACGAGGACCGCGCATGGTTCCCGGACATGGCCGGCAGCAGCTGGCTGGAAACGCTGGACCACGCGATGCGCAACTTCAAGGACGAAAGCTTCATCGGCCAGTACCTGTCGCCGCGCGTGATGCGGGCCTTCCGCCTGTTCGCCATCACCGACGACGACACCGAGCCGACGCTGGAGGTATCGGCCATTCACGACGAGTCCGGCTACCGCAATCTGCGCGAAGCGATGTCGCGCCAGTACGATCTCGGCTCGCGCGAACCGAACATCCAGGTGTGGAGCGTGAATCTGCGCGGCGACCGTTCGCTGATGCTGCGGCACACGCAGCACAACAACCGGCCGCTGCACGACGGCGCCTACGAAGTGCTGAAGCACGTCGCCCGGCTGTGGGGTTTCCCGGTGCATCTGGAAAGCGTGAATGGACAGGGCTCGGTCGCAAGGCGGTGGACGGTGGACCCGAGCACGACTTGACCGCTGTCATGCGAACTTCGTCACTGCGCTGATATCCTAGTGCTCATGCGTTCCGCGACCCGCCTCCTGCTGACCTTCATGCTGCTGCTGGCACTGCCCCTGCAGGGCTTTGCCGCGGCGGCGATGATCAGCTGCGCGCCGTCGCACCACGGACTGCCGACGACGGCGACCATGCACGATGACGCAGCCGCGCACACACATCACGACGGCGGTGATCACGACCCCGCGGCAAGCCCTGCCCACGGCAAGCACGCCTGCAGCGCATGCGCCGCCTGCTGCATCGGCGGCGCCTTAATGCCGTCCGCGCTGCGGCTGCCGGACGATTTTTCGACGCACCTGCGCCCGCTGCCGGCGCGCGTGACACCTCCCGCCTTCATCACCGAAGGCACCGAACGCCCGCCCAGACACGACCTCGCCTGACACCCGAAATCCGTCCACGGTGGGCGGAAATCGATACACCTGTCTTTCGCGAGGTCTTCATGTTCCATCTTTCCATCCGGATGCTGCTGGCAGCAGCGTCCGTCACCACGTCTGCCTGGGCGGCCGATCCGGCGGATCCGGCCGCCCCCACGCGACCGCTCGATCACCGCTCGGTGTTCGATACCTACCGCGCCGGTAGCACGGGCGCTGTCGGCGACTGGCGTGAAGCCAACGACGCGGTCGGTCGTCAGCCCGGCGGCCACGCGCACGATCACGGCAGCACGGCGGCCGCACCGCCGGACCCGCATGCCGGCCACGATCATGGCGCACCGGCTGCCGCCGACGCGCATGCCAACCACGGTGCCGGCACGCCTGCAGGTGGAGCCGCAAAGCACGATCACGGCGCAGCCAGCAGCGAAGCGAAGCCGCATCACTGTCCGCACCACGCCGCTCACCACGCGTCGATGCATGGGCCGATGCACAGCCGGATGTACGACGCGCATCCGTCGGGACAGCAGCACGGCGGCGATTCCGGGGCGATGAAGTCGGACCACGGACATCGTTGCCACCACCACAGCAAGGAGGGCGGCGATGCGCACAAGCACTGATCAGAGCCGGCTCAAGCTCGTGCCGCTGGCGGCGGCGGTCGCGCTGCTGGCTGGCTGCGCGAGCTTCAGCCCGGACGGCGGGTTCGGCCCGGTCGAGCAGACCGCGCGCGAAAAGCTGGGCAAGGACGTCAGATGGGCGCGCAGCGACGAGGACCGCACGGCAATTGCCGACCGTGTCGCCGAACTGCTGGCGCAACCGCTGTCGGCCGATGACGCGGTGCAGATCGCGCTGCTGAACAATCGTGGCCTGCAGGAGGGCTTCCACGAACTGGGCATCCGCGAGGCCGAGGTGGTGCGCGCCGGCCGTCTGCCCAATCCGACCTTCTCGATGTTCCACGCCAGCAAGCGCGAGAACGGCGTGCGCGACTACAAGATCGAGCAGGCGCTCACCTTCAACATCTTTTCGCTGCTGACGATGCCGCAGTCGGTCGAGGTGAACCGGCGCGTCTTCGAACAGTCGCAGCGTGCCGTATCGCTGCAGGTGCTGCGGCTGGCGGCCGACGTGCGCCGCGCCTGGGTGCAGGCGGTGGCTGCCGGCGAAACGCTGCGCTATATGGAACAGGTGATGGAGGCAGCCGACGCCGGTGCCGAACTGGCCCGGCGCATGCGTGCCGCCGGCAACTACAGCGCGCTGGCCCAGGCGCGCGAGCAGGGCTTTCACGCCGACGCGGCGCTGAATCTGGCGCGCGCGCAGCAGGCGCACACCGCGGCGCGCGAGCGGCTGACCCGGCTCATGGGTCTGTGGGGCGAGCAGACCGCTTTCCGTCTGCCCGACCGCCTGCCCGAGCTGCCCGCGGCGGCGCTCGACGCACCGGACATCGAACGCCAGGCGATGGGTTCGCGCATCGACCTGCAGATCGCGAAGCTCGACGCCGAAGCGACCGCGCGCAACCTCGGGCTGACCAAGACCACGCGCTTCATCGACGTGCTCGAGATCGGCCCGGCGCGCGTGCTCGAAGGTCGGCGCAGCGAGTCCTACAAGAAGGGCTACGAAATCAGTTTCGAACTGCCGCTGTTCGACTGGGGCGGCTCACGCGTTGCGCGGGCCGAGGCCATCTACATGCAGTCGGTCGAGCGCGCAGCGGAAGCGGCGGTGAACGCCCGCTCCGAGGTGCGCGAAGCGTACGCCGGCTATCGCACGGCCTTCGACATCGCCCGTCATTACCGCGACGAGGTGGTGCCGCTGCGCAAGCGCATTTCCGACGAAAACCTGCTGCGCTACAACGGCATGCTGATCGGCGTGTTCGAACTGCTGGCCGACGCGCGCGCCCAGGTGGCTGGCGTCAATGGCTACATCGAGGCGCTGCGCGATTTCTGGATCGCCCAGGCCGATCTCGACATGGCGCTGGTCGGTCGCCCCGATCTCGCGCCGCCGCCCGGCGCTGCCATTGCCACGGCAGCCGACGCGGCGCACTGAACAGGATTCCGCACATGACTTCCCGCAGAGATTTCTTCCGCCACGCCGGCATCGCCGGCGCCGCCGTCGCGGCCACCACGGTGAGCCGGGTCGCGCTGGCCGCGATTCCGGAGCCGGTGGTCGAGACGACCGCCGATACGCGCGGCCCGCTGGTTCCACCGACCGGCCGCCCCTACAACCCCGTGGTGACGCTGAATGGCTGGACGCTGCCCTGGCGCATGAAAGATGGCGTCAAGGAATTCCACCTGGTGGCCGAGCCGGTGGTGCGCGAAATGGCGCCCGGCTTCAAGGCCCACCTGTGGGGCTACAACGGCCAGTCGCCGGGACCCACCATAGAGGTGGTCGAGGGCGACCGCGTGCGCATCTTTGTGACCAACAAGCTGCCCGAGCGCACCAGCGTGCACTGGCACGGCCAGCGCCTGCCCAACGGCATGGACGGCGTGAGCGGCCTGACCCAGCCGGCGATACCGCCGGGCAAGACCTTCGTCTATGAATTCGTCGCGCGCCGGCCCGGCACCTTCATGTACCACCCGCACGCCGACGAAATGACGCAGATGGCGATGGGCATGATGGGCTTCTGGGTCACCCACCCCAAGGGCCGCCACCCGCTGATCGCACCGGTGGACCGCGACTACGTGTTCCTGCTCAGCGCCTACGACATCGACCCCGGCAGCTATACGCCGAAGACGATGACCATGCTGGACTTCAATCTGTGGACGTGGAACAGCCGCATCTTCCCCGGCATCGCACCGCTGGTGGCGAGGAAGAACGACCGCGTGCGCATCCGCATCGGCAACCTGACGATGACCAACCACCCGATGCACATCCACGGCCACGAATTCGAGGTCACCGGCACCGACGGCGGCCCGGTGCCGAAGTCGGCGCGCTGGCCGGAGGTGACCACCGACATCGCGGTCGGCCAGATGCGGCAGATCGAATTCATCGCCGACGAGGAAGGCGACTGGGCCTTCCACTGCCACAAGAGCCACCACACGATGAACGCGATGGGCCATGACGTGCCCAATCTGATCGGCGTCGATCACAGCGGGCTGGCCGAGCGCATATCGAAGCTCGTGCCGGGCTATATGGCGATGGGCGAACGCGGCATGGGCGACATGGCCGACATGAAGATGCCGCTGCCCGAGAACACCGCGCCGATGATGACCGGCGACGGTCCTTTCGGCTCGGTCGAGATGGGCGGCATGTTTTCGGTGTTCAAGGTCAGGCGGGAACAGAAGCCGGGCGACTACACCGACCCCGGCTGGTTCCGCCATCCGCCGGGTACGGTGGCGCACGAAGTGGGCGAGGCGCCCGCGGCCGCACCGCCGCCAGCGGGGCATGACCACGGCACCTCCAGCATGCCGCTCGTGCAGCCGCAGGACATCGAAGTACAGGTGCGCAAGCCGGCCGCCGGCGCGCACGATCACCATTGAAAGGACTGGACATGAACACGACACGTCGCGCGCTGATCGGCGCGCTTGCCACCGCGGCCCTGCTGCCGCGCGCCGCCACACTGATGGCGGCGCCGAAACCGCTGGTCGAGGTGTGGAAAAGCCCGACCTGCGGCTGTTGCAAGGACTGGGTGGCCCACCTCGAAGCGAACGGCTTCGCGGTCAAGGTGTATGAGACCGGCAACAACGAAGCGCGCGCCCGGCTGGGCATGCCGGCGAAGTTCGCCTCCTGCCACACGGCGAGGGTCGACGGCTATCTGCTCGAAGGCCACGTGCCGGCGAGCGAGGTGCACAGGATGCTGAAGGAAAAACCGAAGGCGCTTGGCCTGGCGGTACCGGCGATGCCGGTCGGCTCGCCCGGCATGGACGGCCCCGAGTACAAGGGCCGCAAGGACCCGTACGACGTGCTGCTGGTGCAGGCGGACGGCAACGCGAGCGTCTACCGCAGCTATCGCTGACGCCGCCCGGCCGGGCTTCGGTGGGAGCGAGCGTGCTCGCGATGAGGACCGGTAACGGAGTCTGAGGCCTGCAAACGCCGCATCGCGACCAGAGGTCGCTCCCGCAACGAGCGCTCCCGATTCGTCGTCGGAGCCGGGTTTTCGTGTGAGCGAGCTTGCTCGCGATTGCAGCCTGCAGCGAAGACCGGCTCACGCCGGCGGGTAGTCCGCCTCGGCGAGTGCGCTGCGGTAAGTGTCCGCGTCGACGGTCGAGTCGATGCGCACGCGGTGGGTAGGCAGGTCGATGTCGACCTTGGCGTCGGCGTCGATGCCGGCGATCAGCGCCTTGATGCGGCCGGCGCAATGACCGCAGGTCATGTCGGGAACGGTGAATTCGATGGTCGTGCTCATGGTGGTGACTCCTGGAGGTTCGGATGACTGCATGATGGACCTTCCCACGATGGCAAGGTCAAGCGCTGTTCCGCATGAAAATCCGGCTTGACCTTACCATCATGGGAAGGTCGATACTGACCTCCGTCATCCAGCACGGACCTCGAACATGAACTCCCCCGATCTGCCCACAGCTCCCGACGGCCCGCTCACCCGCTGGGAATTCGGCGTCGAAGGCATGACCTGCGCCTCCTGCTCGACACGCGTCGAAAAGGCCTTGGCTCGGACGCCCGGTGTGGCGTCCGCCAGTGTCAATCTGGCCACCGAACGCGCGACGGTCGAGGCCGACGCCACGGTCGACGCGGCCGCGTTGCACGCGGCGGTCGACAAGGCCGGCTACGTACTGAAGCCGCAGGCGCTGCGCCTTCACATCGAAGGCATGACCTGCGCGTCCTGTGTAGCACGGGTCGAGAAGGCGCTGAACAAGGTGCCGGGCGTGCTGTCGGTCAGCGTCAATCTGGCCACCGAAACCGCGGACATCGTCAGCGCGGCGGACAACCTCGGCGCGCTTCAGGCGGCAGTGGCGCGTGCCGGCTACACCGCTTCGCTGCCGTCGGCGTTGCCGGTCAGCGCGCCGGTGAACACGCTGCCCGATTGGTGGCCGGTGGCGCTGGCGGTCGTGCTGTCGCTGCCGCTCGCGCTGCCCATGGTGGGCATGCTGTGGGGTGCGCACTGGATGCTGCCCGGCGGGCTGCAGTTCCTGCTCGCAACACCGGTGCAGTTCTGGCTCGGCGCCCGCTTCTATGTCGCCGGCTGGAAGGCGCTGCGTGCCGGCAGCGGAAACATGGACCTGCTGGTCGCACTCGGTACCTCCGCCGCCTGGGGCCTCAGCGTCTGGCTGTGGCTGACCGCGACGCCGGGTGCGATGCCGCATCTATACTTCGAGGCGTCCGCGGTCGTCATCACGCTGGTGCTGCTCGGCAAATGGCTGGAGACGCGTGCAAAACGGCAGACCACCGATGCCATCCGCGCGCTCAACGCACTGCGGCCGGACACCGCGCGCGTGCGCCGCGGCGGCGTCGAGGTCGAACTGCCGCTGGCGCAGGTCGCGCTCGGCGACGAGGTGGTCATCCGTCCGGGCGAGCGGGTGCCGGTCGACGGCGACATCGTCGACGGCGCCAGCCAGGTCGACGAATCACTGATCACCGGCGAAAGCCTGCCGGTCGCCAAACAGGCGGGCGACCGTGTGACCGGTGGCGCAGTCAATGGCGAGGGGCGGCTGGTGGTGCGCACCCGCGCCATCGGCGCCGAAACCGTGCTGGCGCGCATCGTGCGGCTGGTCGAGAGCGCTCAGGCGAAGAAGGCACCGATACAGCGCCTGGTCGACCAGGTCAGCGCGGTGTTCGTGCCGGTGGTGATCGCGCTCGCCGTGCTCACCTTCGGCGGCTGGATGATCGCCGGCGCCGGCGTCGAAACCGCGCTGCTGAATGCCGTCGCGGTGATGGTGATCGCCTGCCCGTGCGCGCTCGGCCTGGCCACGCCGACCGCCATCATGGTGGGTACCGGTGCCGCGGCGCGGCATGGCATCCTGATCAAGGACGCCGAGGCGCTGGAGATTGCGCACCGCGTGTCGGTGGTCGCCTTCGACAAGACCGGCACGCTGACCGAAGGCCGGCCGGAACTGGTGGCGTTCGAGCCGGCGAGCGGTGCACCGGGCGAGTTGCTTGCACTGGCCGCTGCGCTGCAGGCGGGCAGCGAGCACCCGCTGGCGCGCGCCGTCACGGCAGCCGCTGAACGCGAGGGCGTGGTCGTGCCGGCCGCCTCCGAGCTGAGCGCGGTCGCCGGACGCGGCGTGTCGGCAGCCGTCGCCGGCCGCGTGCTGCGGCTGGGCAGCAGCCGCTACATGGAAGAACTGGGCGTCGATCTGTCGGCGCTCGCCGCCCGTGCTGCGCAGTTGCAGGGCGAGGGGCGCACCGTGTCCTGGCTGGCCGATCTGACGGAGGCCCCGCGCCTGGTCGGACTGCTCGCCTTCGGCGACACGCTGAAGGCGTCGGCGGCGCGAGCGGTGGGCCGCCTCCAGGCAGGCGGCGTGCGTACCGTGCTGGTCAGCGGTGACAATCGCGGGGCCGCCGCCGCGGTGGCTGCGCAACTGGGCATGTCCGACGTGCGCGCCGAAGTGCTGCCGGAGCACAAGGCCGAAGTCGTGGCCGAACTGAAGCAGCGCGGGGCGGTGGTGGCCATGGTGGGCGACGGCATCAACGACGCGCCGGCACTGGCCGCGGCCGATGTCGGCATCGCCATGTCCACCGGCACCGACGTGGCGATGCACGCCGCCGGCCTCACGCTGATGCAGGGCGACCCGGCGCGCGTGGCCGACGCGCTCGATATTTCGCGGCGCACTTGGACGAAGATCCGGCAGAACCTGTTCTGGGCCTTCGCCTACAACGTGGTGGGCATACCGCTGGCCGCCGCCGGCATGCTGAACCCGGTGATCGCCGGCGCGGCGATGGCTTTCTCCAGCTTCAGCGTGGTCAGCAACGCGCTGCTGCTGCGGCGCTGGAAACCCGAGGGAGATGCGCGATGAACATCGGTGAGGCGGCGGCACGCTCCGGCGTGTCGGCCAAGATGGTGCGGCATTACGAGTCGCTGGGCCTGCTGCCGGCGGTGGCGCGGACCGACGCCGGCTACCGGCAGTACGGCGAGCGCGAGGTGCATACGCTGCGCTTCATTCGCCGCGCGCGCGACCTCGGTTTCTCGATGGCGGAAATCGCCGATCTGCTGGCCCTGTGGCAGAAGCCGGACCGCGCCAGCGGCGACGTGAAGCGCATCGCCGAGGCGCATATCGCCGACCTCGACCGGCGCATCGACGAGATGACGGCGATGAAGCGCACGCTGGCGCAACTCGCCAGCTGCTGCCACGGCGACGGCCGACCGGACTGCCCGATACTCGACGGCCTCGCGGATACCGCCCGGTAGTCCCGGCGACGGGTCCTCATTCGACCGTGCGGCCCTGGCCGCGACAGGGCCGCTGCAGTTCGCAGGCTTCGCTTCAGGCTGCTGTCGGGGTCGAGACCCCTCCAACAGAACCCCAGCTCGGGCTCCGGCCTCGAATCAGGCGCGATTCCCGTGGGAGCGGCCTGGCCGCGATGGGGCCGCTGCAGTCCGCAGGCTTCGCTTCAGGCTGCTGTCGGGGTCGAGACCCCTCCCACAGAATCCCCGCTCGGGCTCCGGCCTCGAATCAGGCGCGATTCCCGTGGGAGCGGCCCTGGCCGCGATGGGGCCGCTGCAGTTCGCAGGCTTCGATGCAGGCCGGAAGAGCTCTCAAACGGAGCCCGACTCAGGCTCGGGCCGGATCAGTGCCAGCAGTTCGGGCAGGCGGCGCGAGGCGGCGACGCGCGCGTCCTCCTCGATCGCCCGGTAGAGCGCCAGCACCTGCTCTCCGGTGGCGGTCAGCCGGGCGCCGCCGCCGGCCGAGCCGCCGCGCTGCTTGGTCACCAGCGGTTCGACGAAGTCCTTGTTCATCGCGTCGACCAGCGACCAGATGCGCTGATAGCTCATGCCCAGCCGGCGACCGGTTTCGGCGAGCGATCCGGTCGCCGCGATGCCTTCGAGTACGTCGGCCTTGCCCGGACCGATCGCCACCGCATGCTTGATCTGCACGCGAAACCGGGTGCTGTGTTCGAGGCTGGCGGGGGCTGTCTTGGTGTTCATCGCGGATCGAAGACGAAAGGAAATGCACTGAGCACGATACTCGTTATACTCATTGGGCGATATCCATACGGATATATATCGAATCGCCCTGAGGCGTGCCCATCATGAGAGCTGTCTGCCTGATCCAACGCATCCTGCTGCTGTGTGCACTCGCGTTTTCGCTGACGCTTCCGGTGCGGGGCGCCGAGCCGCCGACGGTTGCCGCGGCGTCCGACCTGAAGTTCGCGCTGGAGGAGGTGGCGGCCCGCTTCGAACGCGAAACCGGCCAGCGTATGCGGCTGGTTTTCGGTTCGTCCGGCAATTTCTTCTCGCAGATCCGGCAGGGCGCGCCCTTCCATCTGTTCATGTCGGCCGACGAGGATTTCGTGTTCCGGCTGGCCGACCAGGGGCTGACGCAGGACCGCGGCCGGCTCTATGCCTACGGCCGCATCGGTCTGATGGTGCCGCGCGGCTCGCCGCTGAAAGCCGACGGCGAACTGCGGGATCTGGCGCAGGCCCTGCGCGACGGGCGGCTGAAGAAGTTCGCCATCGCCAACCCGGAACACGCGCCCTACGGCGCCCGGGCAAAGGAGGCGCTGCAGCACGCCGGCGTGTGGGCCGACATCGAACCGCGGCTGGTGCTGGGCGAGAACATTTCGCAGGCGGCGCAGTTCGCGACCTCGGGCGCGACCCAAGGCGGCATCATCGCGCTGTCGCTGGCGAAGGCGCCGCAGGTGAGCGCGCTCGGCGAGTTCGCGCTGATCCCCGAAAGCTGGCACCGCCGGCTGGCGCAACGCATGGTGTTGCTGCGTGGCGCGCCGCCTGCCGCGCGAGCCTTCTACGACTATCTCGCCACGCCGTCGGCGCAGGACATCATGCGTCGCCACGGCTTCGCGATGCCCGACGAGTGAGCGACGCTTCGGCGCCGACGTACGGAAAGAAGGACAGGTCATGGACTGGCAGGCATTCTCGCTGTCGATCGAACTGGCGGTGGTGACGCTGCTCGTGCTGCTGCCGCCCGGCGTGCTCGGCGCGCGCTGGCTGGCGCGCACGCGCTTTTCCGGCAAGGCCTGGATCGAGGCTTTCGTCGTGCTGCCGCTGGTGCTGCCGCCGACGGTGCTGGGCTACTACCTGCTGGTGTCGCTGGGTGCCGGTTCGCCACTCGGCGCCTGGATGCTCGAAACCTTCGACATCCGGATGACCTTCAATTTCGCCGGCCTGCTGATCGCCTCGCTGGTGTTCAACATTCCATTCATCGTGCAGCCGGTGTAGCGTGCCTTCGAAGCGATACCGGAAAACCTTGCCGAAGCCGCGGCGGTCTGCGGGCTGAGTGGCTGGCAGACCTTCTGGCGGGTCGAACTGCCGCTGGCCTGGCCGGGCATCCTGTCCGCCATGGTGCTCACCTTCGTGCACACGCTGGGCGAATTCGGCGTGGTGCTGATGATGGGCGGCAGCATTCCCGGCGAAACCAAGACGGTGGCGATCGCGATCTACGACCGCGTGCAGTCCTTCGATCTTGCCGGTGCCGACCGCATGGCGCTGTTGCTGCTGGCGCTGTCGCTCGGCGCGGTCGCAGCGTCCTTTTTCGCGTCGGCCAGACTGGCGGCCCGGCGATGAACGGCGAACAACGCGCTGCCCGTGCGCTGCGGGTCGATATCGCCCAGACCGAGCCGATGCCGCTGCACGGCCGCTTCGACTGCGCGGCAGGCGAGCTGCTGGCGCTGGTCGGCCCGTCGGGTGCCGGCAAGACGTCGATGCTGCGCGTGCTGGCCGGACTGATGCGGCCGCAGCGCGGCCGTATCGAGGTCGGCACGCAGCTGTGGTGCGACAGTGAGCAGGGCGTCTTTCTGCCTCCGCAGCGTCGCCACGTCGGGTTGGTGTTCCAGAACTACGCACTGATGCCGCACCTCAGTGCGCTCGACAACGTCGCGCTGGCCATGCTGCACCTGTCGCCAGGCGAGCGCGCGGCGCAGGCGCGGCGCTGGCTCGACCACGTCCATCTGTCGCACGAACAGCAGCAACGGCGACCCGCCGTCTTGTCCGGCGGCCAGCAGCAGCGCGTCGCGGTGGCGCGCGCGCTCGCCCGCGAACCGAAGCTGCTGCTGCTCGACGAGCCGTTCTCCGCAGTCGACCAGATGAGCCGGCAGGGGCTCTACCGCTTGCTGGCCGATCTGCGCAGCGATCTCGACATCCCCATCCTGCTGGTGACGCACGACCTCAACGAAGCGCGTCTGCTGGCCGACCGTCTGGTGGTGATGGACGCCGGTACCGTGCTGCAGGAAGGGCCGCCCGAACACATCCACCGCGCACCGCGCAACGCGCGCGTGGCCGACCTCGTGGGCATGCACAACCGTTTCCAGGGGGTCTGGGTGGGGCCGTCGGACAGGGAGGGCTGGGGCCTGCTGAAATGGGTGTCGGCGGCGGGCGAAGAGAGCGGCGACATGCTGCTCGAGGTGCGCGACAAGGGAAAGATCAAGCCGGGCCAGCCGGTGAACTGGGTCGTACCGGGTGACGGCATCCTGCTCGGCGCTGACGGCAGCGGGCAGGAACTGGAGGCGACGGTGCGCGAAGCCCGGCACCTCGGCGAGATCACGCTGGCGTCGCTGACGCTGGAGCGCAATCCGCAGATCAGCCTGCGCATCACGCTGGCCGGGCCGCAGCGCCGGCGCATCGGCAACGGCGACCGGCTGGCACTGCGCCTGGACCCCGCGCTCGTTCACGTCATGCCGCTGCACCAGCGGCCGCCGGGTCTGAGTCCGGATTAGCCGAGTCGCCATCCGTCGCACCGCCCGCGCCCGTCTTCGGCGCCAGAGTCTTTTGCGCTGCACAAGCGGAGGGCGGAATACGCCCCGCGGCGGTGCGGATGCGACGCTTTGCTGCCGTTGCGACACGCTTTGCCCGATACTTGTGCGTCGGCCGGCGGCGCATGAGCTGCGTCAAGGTCCAGCAGTGCGGCGGCCGGCATACTCCATGACGCATCGGGCAGGGCTGCAGTGGCCTTGCCGCGCGCGTCGGTGATCGATCCGGACAGACCGACATGAACGACAGCCACGCCATCATCGAATCCCGCCGCTACACCACCCGTGCCGTACCGCTGAGCCGACCGCTGGACTGGCTGGTCGCCGGCTGTCGCGACTTCCTGCGCTGCCCGGGGCCCGGTCTGCTGCATGGCGCGGCCGTCGCGCTGTTCGGCGCGCTGCTGTGCTGGCAGATTCCCGACCAGTTCTGGCTGCTCAACGGGGCGTTCACCGGTTTCATGCTGGTCGCGCCGGTGGTGGCGACCGGTCTGTACGCGATCAGCCGCGCGCTGGAGCATGGACAGCCGGCCGGGCTGATGACGGCCGTGCATGCGTGGAAGCCGCGCGACAGCCGCATGGTGGTGTTCGGACTGCTGCTCGCACTGGCCGGTACCGGCTGGGTGATGACGTCGGCCGCGCTGATCTGGGCCTGTGCGCCGGCGCCGGTGGCGACGCCGGAAGATTTCCTGCGCCTGGTCGTGCTGGCGGAGCAGGGCTGGCTGTTCGAGGCCTGGCTGGCGCTGGGCGGCCTGCTTGCCGCACCGGTGTTCGCGTCCAGTGTGGTGGCGATTCCGCTGCTGCTCGATCGCGACATCGGCGTGCTCGGCGCCGTGCTCACCAGCTGGCGCGTGGTGATGGAGAACCCGGCGCCGCTGGCGCTGTGGGGTGTGGCGATCGCCGGATTCACGCTGTTCGGCATGGCGACCGGGCTGGTCGGCATGCTGGTAGTGGTGCCGCTGCTGGGTCACGCCAGCTGGCACGCCTATCGCGATCTGGTGCGCGCCGCCTGAGCGCGCACCGATCAACTTATTGAATATCGCTGGAGCAGTTTTCACACATGGGCGGCATCACTGAAGAGCAATTTGCCGAGTTCGGGCTCACCTTCGGCGTCGCCGCCTTCATGCTCTACATGCTGTTCATCCTGCTTCAGCTCGCGCGCGAGTCGAAGGCCGGTCGTTTTGGCACCTTCGTCATCCTGATCGGCCTCGGCCTCGGCATGATGGGTTTCGTCGCAAAGGGTGTGATCAAGTGGATGCTCGGCGGCTGATCAGGCACCTGACGCGCAGACCCGCTCCCGCACCGTCGCCCGCATCGTGCGCGCCAGCGACTGCAGCGATCCACCGGCGCGGTAATTGAAACTCACGTGCAGCGTGTCGCCAGCCCGTGTGTCCACCGGCGTCGTCAGCGGCAGCACCATGTAATCGTTCAGCCAATCCTGCGTCCGCCCCTGCGTACCGAGCAGCGCCAGGATGTTCTTCGTGATGAAGCGCAGCGCATTGACCGTGCCGTCGGCAGTGATGGCGATGTCGCCCTTCCAGGCGATGTCGCGGCTGCAGGTCTGATCGAAATCCATCACGCCATAGACCACCGGTGCAGCCAGTTCGGTCGCTCCTGGGTGTTCGGCGCCGACGCGCTGGAACTGGATGATGGGGGCGTTGAAGCCGTAGAAGTCGAATACCTGGTGCAGCGGCTGCACTGCCATCAGCGCGGCAGTCGGCAGGAAGATCGGCAAGCGGTCGCCGAAGCGGGCGCGGTAACGTGCCTTGAAGGCTTCGATCACGTCGACCTGCTTCTCGCGCAGCATGCCGACGTGGATCATTTCGCAGATGACCACGTCCACCGGTTCCGGCGGCAGATATTCGAAAGCATCGGCGTGCACCACCTCGACCTTGTGACCGTGCGCGTTCATCGCCAGCAGCCGGCGCGATTCGGCCACCATGTCCGGGTTGAACTCGACGCAGTACACCTTGCTCGCGTGCGCTGCGGCGAAGCAGGACAGTACGCCGGTGCCACCGCCCAGTTCGAGCACGCGGGCGCCCTTGAACACGACTGCATCGATGGCCGCCTTGAAATTGCTCATGCGGTTGGTGTCGAGCAGCATGTTGTGGTGGTAGTGCAGGGGAATGAACTGTCCAAGATGGCTGGGCTCGTCGTCGGCGTCGCTCATCGGCAGGCTGGCGCCGGGCGCGGCCGGGGTGCCGAGGTGGGCTTCGGGTTCCATCCGTGACATGGTTCTTCCTCTCGTGTGGTCGGTTAATGTTTGCCGCGCGCTGCCGGCAACTTCTGCCTTGAACATCCGGTTATTGCCGCTTGCACCGCCTTGCGGCGATCGCGCGAGGTTCATGGCAGCTTTCGTGCCAGACTTTGGCGAGAACTGAACGACGGATGCAGCGCATGAACGGGTCGCAGGAGCAGGCCGGGCTGAACGAAGCGGAGGTGGCTGCGCGTCGCGCGCAGGACGGCTGGAACGAGATCGCCGCCGAGAAGCCGCACACGCTGCTTGCCACGGTCTTGGAGGTAGTGCGGGAGCCGATGTTCCTGCTGCTGCTGGGCGCTGGCGCCATCTATCTGCTGATGGGCGACGCGCACGAAGCGCTGGTGCTGCTCGGCTTTGTCGTACTCATCATCGCCGTCACCGTCTTCCAGGAGCGGCGCACCGAACACGCGCTGGCTGCGCTGCGCGATCTGTCCAGCCCGCGCGCGCTGGTAATGCGCAACGGCGCGGTGCAGCGCATCGCCGGACGCGAGGTGGTGCGCGGCGATCTGCTGCTGCTGACCGAGGGCGACCGCGTGCCGGCCGATGGCGTGCTGCTGAGCGCCAACGATCTGGCGGTCGATGAATCGATGCTGACCGGCGAGTCGGTGCCGGTCGCCAAGCTGCCGGTCGACGGTGGCGAGACGCTGCGCGTGTTTTCCGGCACGCTGGTCGTGCGCGGTCGCGGTACGGTCGAGGTGACGGCGATCGGCGAAGGCACCGAGCTGGGGCGCATCGGCAAGTCGCTGGCCGAGACGGCCAGCGGTGCCTCGCCGCTGCAGCGCGAACTTGGGCTGCTGGCGCGCCGGCTGGCGGGGATAGGCATCGCGCTGTGCGTGCTGCTCGCGGTGTCGTACGCGACGCTGCGTGGCGGCTGGCTCGACGGTGTGCTGTATGGCATCACGCTGGCGATGAGCATCCTGCCGCAGGAATTTCCGGTCATCCTGATCGTGTTCCTCGCCTTCGGCGCGCGCCGCATCGCCGCCCGCCGCGTGCTCACGCGCCGGCTGTCGGCGATCGAAACGCTGGGCCAGACCACCGTGCTGTGCACCGACAAGACCGGCACGCTCACCCGCAACCGGATGGAAGTCGCTGCGCTCGCGGTCGATGGCGAACTGCTGGCGCTCGACGGCGGCGTGCGGCTGGAGGCGTTGCCGGAAACCTATCACCGCCTGCTCGAATACGCGGTGCTGGCGAGCGAAACCGATCCGCACGACCCGATGGAACAGGCCTTTCTGCGACTGGCCGGCGACTATCTGGCCAATACCGAACACCTGCATCCGGACTGGCAACTGGCGCGCGAGTACGAACTGTCGCCCGACCTGCTGGCGATGTCGCACCTGTGGCAGGCGCCGGATCGGCGCGACAGCGAGGTGGCGGCCAAGGGCGCGCCCGAGGCCATCATCGACCTCTGCCATATGGCGCCGGACGCGGCGGCACACGTGATGGCGCGCGCCGGCGAACTGGCGGACCGCGGTCTGCGCGTGCTCGCGGTGGCGCATGCGGCACACCCGCCGGATGCGGGCATGCCGGACATCCAGCACGATTTCGAATTCCGCTTCATCGGCCTGATCGGGCTGGCCGACCCGCTGCGCGCCGAGGTGCCGGCGGCGGTCGCCGAATGCCGCGCGGCCGGCGTGCGTGTGCTCATGATCACCGGCGACCACCCGCGCACCGCGCGCGCGATCGCGGCGCAGGCCGGCATCGACGGCGCCCGAGTGCTGACCGGCCCGGATCTGGCAGCGATGGACGCCGCGACCTTCGCCGACGCGGTCGCCGGCTGCTGCGTGTTCGCGCGCGTCAGCCCGCAGCAGAAGCTGGCCATCGTCGATGCGCTGAAGACGCGCGGCGACATCGTGGCGATGACCGGCGACGGCGTGAATGACGCACCGGCGCTGAAATCCGCGCACATCGGCATCGCCATGGGCCGGCGCGGCACCGACGTCGCGCGCGAGGCGGCCGACCTGGTGCTGGTCGAGGACGACTTCGCCGCCATCGTCGATGCGATACGGCTGGGCCGCCGCATCTTCCGCAACCTGCGCCACGCGATGACCTACACGCTGGCGGTGCACGTGCCCATCATCGCGCTGGTGGCCGCGCCGGTGCTGTTCGGCTGGCCGGTGCTGCTGGCGCCGGTGCACATCGCCTTCCTCGAACTGGTGATCGACCCGACCTGTTCCATCGTGTTCGAGGCGGACGAGGCCGGCGAGGAACTGATGCGCGAGCCGCCGCGACCGCGCGGTGCAGTGCTGCTGCCGCCCTCGCGCATCGCGACCAGCCTGCTCTACGGCGCCATCGTGTCGGCTGCACTGGTGGCGTTCGATGTATGGGCGCTCGATGCCGGCTTCGCTGCCGATGAGGTCCGTACGCTGGTGTTCGTCGCGCTGGTGGCGAGCGGCATTGCGCTCATCTTCACCGCCCGCGCGTCGGCCGCCGACCCGAGCGGGCTCGGGCAGGGCACTGCGGTCGCGCGCTGGGTGATCGGCGGCACGCTGTTCGCGCTGCTGCTGGTCACCACGGTGCCCTGGCTGGCCGCACAGTTCTCCTTTGCCGTGGTCGCGCCGTCTGTGTGGCTGGGCGCCTGCACGCTCGGACTGGCGACGCTGCTGCCTCTGCTCGCTGCCCGTTGGCTTGCACGCGCGCTTGTGGCGGCATGACCGCGGGCATCCGCCGGACGAAAAAAATGCCCGACCAGCGGTCGGGCATCAAGGACATGCGTGTGACAGGGTCGTGCAGTAATCAGGCGCGACGGCGTGCGGCCATGCCGATCAGGCCGAGGCCGGCCAGCAGCATCGCGTAGGTTTCGGGTTCCGGCACCGGCATGGCGACGGCCAGGTTGTCGAGCACCACGCCATTGCCCTTGAACGAGATCGAGCGGATGTCGGCCACGTCGCGGGTGATGCCGACGAACTGACCTTCGTTGTAGCCGAGCGCGTCGGTGTCGATCGCCAGCGTGTAGGTTTCGATGATCTGATTGTTGTCGCCGTAGGCGGACACCACGACCGAGAACGAGAAGAAGTCGGCTGCGAAATGATTCAGCAGCGCCCCGGCCCCGGCGGTCAGTTCAGCGAAAGTGAAGCGCAGTTCGCCGATGGCACCGCCTGCGACGAAGGGCGTGTCGGCGCCCCAGGTACCGTTGCTGCCGAGGTCACGGATGAAGGCACCCAGTTCCGAGCCTTCGTCGCCGGTAAAGATGACGCCGGGAGCGACCGTTTCGGGACCGGTGGTCAGGAAGCCGTCGTAGTCGTTGAAGTCGACAACGATGGCATTGCCGATGTCGGCAGCGTTGTTGGTCAGCGCGGCATGGGCCGGCAGTGCGGCGGCGGAGGCCAGCGCCAGAGCGGCGAGTTTCAGTTTCATGTTGAATCCTTTGCGGAGGTTTCGTTGATGGAGGCGACGCTACGCCGCCTCCATGACGCCGATGTGAAGACGGGCGGATCAGGTACCGATCACGCCGCCGTCGTCCTTGGTGATGACGACCGTGGCCGAGCGCGGCTTGGCGACGCCGTTGGCGCTCTGCGTGGTCGGGCCGTTGAAGCCGCTGTCCGGCCAGGTGCTGCGCGAGGTGAAGCTGCCGCTCCAGCCTTCGCCCGGGTGCTGGATGTTGACGAACATCGTCTTGTTGTCCGGCGTGGTGACCACACCGGTCACTTCGCAGCGGATCGGGCTGGTCAGGAAACGGGTGATCTGGCGGGTGGCCGGGTCGGCGCAGAACATCGCGTTGCCGCCGATGTTGGCGTAGTTGCCGGTGGCGTCGCCGGCCTGGTCGGTCTGGATCCACAGGCGACCGTCGGAGTCGAACCACAGGCCGTCCGGCGAGCCCAGGTCGTCACCGATGATGTTGCCCTGACGCTGCGGATTGGCGCTCAGCTTGTCGCCGCACTCGACGAAGATTTCCCACTGGAAGCCGGTGGCGCGCACGTCGCCGCCGTTCTCGTTGAAGCGGATGATGTGGCCGTACACGTTCTGCGGGCGCGGGTTGGCGGCGTCGGTGGTGCTGCGGCCGCTGTTGTTGGTCAGCGTGAAATAGACCTCGCGCGTGGTCGGATGTACGGCGACCCATTCCGGACGGTCCATCTTGGTCGCACCGACAACGTCGCCGGCCTGACGGCACATGATGACCACGTCGCCCTGGTTGTTGAAGCCGTTGGCCGGCGTCAGGCCGTTCTGGCCGAACACCAGCGGCAGCCACTGACCCGTACCGTCGGCGTTGAACTTCGCCACGTACAGCGTGCCGTGGTCAAGCATGTCGCGGTTGGCGGCACGGTTCTTCGTGTTCAGCTTGTTGGCGCAGACGAACTTGTAGACGTAGTCGTTCGCTTCGTCGTCGCCCATGTAGAAGGCGACGCTGTTGTCGCTGCCAACCGCGGCGATGGCCGACTCGTGCTTGAAGCGGCCCAGTGCGGTGCGCTTGACCGGCACCGAGTTCGGGTTCCACGGGTCGATCTCGACGATCCACCCGTGACGGTTCGCTTCGTTCGGGTTGTCGCGGAAGTCGAAGCGCGCGTCGGCTTCGTGCCAGCGGTAGCCGAAGCCGGCCTGGCTCATGCCGTAGCGACGCTCGTGCGCGGTCAGCGGCTGCGCGGCCAGCTTGGCAGCGGTGGTGCCGAAATAGCCGTTGAAGTTCTCTTCGCAGGTCAGGTAGGTGCCCCAGGGCGTGTAGCCGTGGGCGCAGTTGTTCAGCGTGCCGAGCACGTTGGTGCCGGTCGGGTCGGCGGCGGTCTTGACCATCGCGTGGCCGGCGGCCGGACCGCTGAGCTTACAGGGCGTGGCACCGGTGACGCGGCGGGCGAAGGCGCTCGGGCGCTGCACCTTGAACTCGCCGCCGATCTTGCGTGCTTCGATCACGCTGACGCCGTGGGCGGCGAGTTGCGCGTCGACCATGGGCTTGGTGATGACGTCGGTGGCGTAGGTCAGCGTGTTGCAGACCAGGCCCGGATCGACGTACTCGTGGTTCGATACCAGCAGGCCGCGGTCATTGGCGATGCCGCCGGCGCCGGCCGCCGGGAAGGGGAAGAAGTGCATGCCGTCGTTGTGTGCGCCCCAGGTCGTCAGCTGACGCTCGGCGGTCATCGCGGTGCTCGGATCCCAGTGCGTGTTGGCGTGCGGGCCGGTCTTGCCGATCGCGTCGCCCCAGGCGATGAATACCTTTGCGGTGTATCCGGCCGGCACGGTGATGCCGTCGGTCATCGGTGCCACGTTGGCCGGCACGCCGGTGAAACCGATGCCGCCATTGGTCGGGGACGGGCTGGGCACATAGCCGGCAGCCAGCGCTTCAAGGCTGAAGCCGCCCATCGAGGCCAGCACGGCGGTGCCGATCGAGCCCTTCATGAAGTTGCGGCGGCCGTTGAATTCGGCGATCACGTCGCGAATGGTTTCATTCGACGACGGGTTGATCGACTCGGTGTTGTCGGGGTGGAACTGGGAAGACATGGAGACTCCTCGCTGACGTGTTCGTGGGGGAAGTCCACGACGGCGCAGCACGCGCCGGTCGGACGCGCGAAGTCTGGGATGCGTGTTTGACAGGGAAAAGAATGACGTCGGTCTGGCGATAGTCCGATCGGACTATCGCCAGCCGGGGCGCCCGACGGTCGCCGGGCGCGAAAAAATCAGGTGAGGGAACTCAGCGCAAGATCGTAGGCGCCCTGCAGTTCTGCTTCGCTGCCGGCTTCCATGCGCAGGTTGCGGACCAGTCCGTCCTTCAGGCCGTAGATCCAGCCGTGGACGCGCACGTCCTGGCCGCGCGCCCAGGCCTCGCGGACGACCGTGGTTTCGCAGACGTTCATCGCCTGCTCGATCACGTTCAGTTCGCACAGGCGGTCTTCCTGAAGTTCGCCGGCGCCGACCGCTTCGAGCAGACCGCGGTGCTTGTTGCGCACGTCCTGCACGTTGCGCAGCCAGTTGTCGATCAGACCGAAGCGCATGTCGTGCAGTGCGGCGCGCACGCCGCCGCAGCCGTAGTGACCGACCACCAGGATGTGCTTAACCTTGAGCACATCGACCGCGTACTGCATGACCGACAGGCAGTTCAGGTCGGTCTGCACCACGACGTTGGCGACATTGCGGTGTACGAACACCTCACCCGGAATCAGCCCGACGATCTGGTTGGCCGGCACCCGGCTGTCGGAACAGCCTATCCACAGATATTCAGGCGCCTGCAGCGTGGCCAGCCGCTCGAAGAACTGCGGGTCGTCGGCACGCATGCGTTCGGCCCAGCGGCGGTTTGCTTCGAATAGTTGATCAGTTTTCTTCAGTGTCATGGTGTCCTCGCATCAGGCGGGATTATATCTTTCCCGCCCTCGCGAGGCGCCATCAGCCGCCGCGACGAATCACGGTGGATCACTGTGCTGCGCGGCGGGATCAGCCGGCGGTGACAACCAGCCGGTTGTCGATGCCGGTTACGCCCTTGACCGAAGCCGCCAGTTCGGCGGCGCGGGCGCGTGCCGCTTCGGTCGGCGCCGGGCCGCTCAGCGTCACCTTGCCGTCAGTGGTATCGACGTCGATCTTCAGCGCGCTCAGATCGGGGTCGCCGGCGATGCGCGCGGCAACGTTGGCGGTGATTGTCGCGTCGTCGATCTTTTCCCCCATGCGCTCGGCGGCCGACTCGACGGAGGCCTTGGCATCGGCTGCTGCAACTTCGGCGCGGGCCTGCGCGCTGTCGAGCGAACTTTCGGCCTTGGCGCCCATTTCGTCGGCCTTCTTCTCGGTCTGCGAAATGGCGGAATCGAGCTTCTGGCCGACGGTCGCGTTGTCGGTGGATTCGCCGCAGGCGGCCAGCGTCAGCGCCAGCGCGGTGGCGGTGGCCAGGCGGACGGCAGGCTTCAGCAGCGTGGAACGGGTGGCGGTATTCTGCATGGCAGTTCTCCTGTTGCGATGAAGAGGATGGCGTTCAGCCATGACGAAACTCTAGTTGCTCGCCGCGCGCCGGCCTGTCAGTGAGGTGGTCGGGTGCTGTAGGACGATGCGGACCGCGCCCGCTGACTCAGGCAGCCGGCGCTGTGGTCAAATCGCGGCTGTCCCAACGCCAGAACGCCGACATGAGCGCCGTCCGCTACCGCATCACGCCCATCCATCCCGAAGCCCATCTGTTCGAGGTCGAACTCGACATCGACAAGCCGGCGGCCGACGGTCAGCTGCTGTCCCTGCCGGCCTGGATACCCGGCAGCTACATGATCCGCGAGTTCGCCCGCCACATCGTGCGCATCGACGCGCGCGACGGCGTGCGCGCCGTCCCGCTGACCAAGCTGGACAAGCACACCTGGCGCGCCGCACCGTGCGACGGCGCGCTGCGCGTGCGCTACGAGGTGTATGCCTGGGACCTGTCGGTGCGCGCCGCTCACCTCGACACCACGCACGGCTTCTTCAACGGCAGCAGTGTTTTCCTGATGGTGCATGGCTGCGAACAGCAGCCCTGCGAGATCGACATCCGTCCGCCGGCCGGTCGCGCCTACAAGGAATGGCGCGTCGCGACGACGCTGCCCGAGGCAGGCGGCCGCAGCGGCGCCAAGCGTCACGGCTTCGGTGTGTACCGGGCGGCCAGCTACGACGAACTGATCGACCACCCGGTCGAGATGGGTGAGTTCGCGCTGTACGAATTCAAGGCATGCGGCGTGCCGCACGAGGTGGTGGTGACCGGCCGTCATGACATCGACGCCGCACGGCTGTGCGCCGACCTGAAGCGTGTCTGCGAATGGCAGATCCGGTTGTTCGGCGAACCGGCGCCGTTCGAGCGCTACGTCTTCCTCGTGATGGCGGTCGGCGACGGCTATGGCGGACTCGAACATCGCTCCAGCACCGCGCTGCTGTGCTCGCGCAACGACCTGCCGGCGCCCGGCGCCGCCGCGATGAGCGATGCCTACCGCGGCTTCCTCGGTCTGTGCAGCCACGAGTACTTCCATTCGTGGAACGTCAAGCGCATCAAGCCGGCCGCCTTCGTGCCCTACGACCTCAGGGTCGAGAACTACACGCGGCTGCTATGGGCCTTCGAGGGCTTCACCTCCTATTACGACGACCTGGCGCTGGTGCGCTCGGGCGTCATCACGCAGGACGACTACCTGAAGCTGCTCGGCAAGACCGTGACCCAGGTGATGCGCGGCAGCGGTCGGCTCAAGCAGAGCGTGGCCGACTCGTCCTTCGACGCCTGGATCAAGTACTACCGCCAGGACGAGAACGCGCCGAACGCCATCGTCAGCTACTACGCCAAGGGCGCGCTGGTGGCGCTTGCGCTGGATCTCACGCTGCGCAGCAAGAGCCGCGGCGCGGTGTCGCTGGACGACGTGATGCGCAGGCTCTGGGCCGATCACGGACTGAGTGGGCAGGGCGTGCCGGAAGATGGCATACGCCGCGCGGCCGAAGTGGTCAGCGGCATGAAGCTCAAGCGCTTCTTCGACGAGGCGACCGAGGGCACGGATGATCTGCCGCTGGACAGGCTGCTGCACGCGGTCGGTCTCGACCTCGCGTTCGAAGCCGTCGGCAGCACGCCGGTGCTCGGCGTGAAGACCGCGAACGACGGCGACAACGTGAAGCTCACGCAGGTGCTGGACCACGGCGCCGCCCAGCGCGCCGGGCTGTCGGCCGGCGACGTGCTGGTCGCGCTGGACAATCTGCGCATCACGGCCAGCTCGCTCGACACGCTGCTCAAGCGTCGCAATGCCGGCGACGAGGTGAAGATCCACGCCTTCCGGCGCGACGAACTGATGAAATTCCGCGTGCGGCTGGACGCGCCGCCGGTGGATCAGGCGAAGATCGGCCCCGCCGTGCGCGCCAGTGCGGCGGCGAAGGAGTTACTGAAGCAGTGGCTGGGTCGGGGCTGAGGCCTCGCCCACAGCGCAAATGCGCCAGACCCGCGACTTGGGCGTGTGCCAAGGTCTTGTGGGAGGGGTCTTCTGACCCCGACGGCAGCTTGGATCGAAGCCCGCGGAGTGCAGTGGCCCTGTCGCGGCCGAGGCCGCTCGCACAGGGGTTGCGCCTGACCCGCGGCCAGGGTTCCTGTGGGAGCCAGCTTGCTCGCGATGCAGCCGGTGATCGACCGCAGACTTCTCAGTCGGCCATCGTGAGGCGTCAGCGCCCCAGCTTGCGCGCCGCGCTCAGCACGATCATGCCCAGACCGCCCAGCATCATCATCCACTCGCGCGGCTCCGGTACGGCCGGCGTGGTCGTGATGTCCAGCGTGAAGCGATCGCCCGCACTCAGGCCGGCGAAACCGACGCGCCAGTCGGTGAGGCCTTCTTCGTAGAAGGGGTTGCCGAAGTAGAACTCGGTCACCGGCGCGCCGGCGAAGAAACCGGTGTCGAGCAGATCGCCATTTATCGTTGCCGCGCGCACCGAACCTGCAGTCCATGACACGAGTGCACCGCTCAACGTCACGTTCAGCGAACCGATGCCGAAGCCGCTGGCGTCGCGCAGGACGGCGTTGAAGTCGGCACCGCCGGCTGCGATGTCGGCGGCATCGAGCACGAAGCTGAAGCTCAGTGCGGCGTTGTTCAGCAGCGATACGTCGAGCGCGATCAGCGACGGCGTGCTGAAGCTGGTGTCGAGCAGGTTGCCGTTCAGCGTGGCGCTGTCCAGTGTGATGGCGTGGGCGGGCAGCGACAGGCCGGTAGCAACGGCCAGGGCGAGCAGGGTGTTCTTCATTGCGTACTCCGGAAGTGCTGTTGTTGCAACGCAAGATAGGCAGTGCATGTGACAGAGGCATGTCGCCGCGTTGATCACGCGTTCAACAATCCGTCATCGACCTGTCACCGGCGCTCACCACACTCCGCGGCAACTTCTTCCGCCTGGAGCTTCCGCGATGTCCCGCAACGTCTTCTCCCGCCGCGACTTCATGCGTGGCATCGGCGCCGGTGCGCTGGCCGGTTCCGCCGTCGTGCGCTCGGCCACTGCGCTGGCGGCGACCGACAGCCTGTTCCAGCACGGCGTCGCCAGCGGCGATTCGCTGTCCGACCGCGTCATCATCTGGACCCGCGTGTCGCCGACCCGGCCGGGTACCGTTGCCGTGCTGTGGGAGGTGGCGCTGGACGCGCGCTTCAGCCGCATCATCCGGCGCGGCCGCGTGCTCACCGGCGAGGACATCGACTACACGGTGAAGGCCGACGTGCTTGGCCTGCCGGCTGCTGCGCGGCTCTACTACCGCTTCCGCGCCGACGGCCAGCTGTCGCCGGTCGGCCGCACGCGCACGCTGCCGGCCGGAGCCGTCGAGCAGGTCAAGCTGGCGGTGTTTTCCTGTTCCAACTACCCGGCCGGCTATTTCCACGTCTATGCCGAGGCGGCCAGGCTGGACGACCTGCACGCGGCGATCCATCTGGGCGACTACATCTACGAGTACCCGCGCGGCGGCTACGCCTCGGGTGACGCAGCGGCGCTGGGCCGCGTGTCCGAGCCGGCCGGCGAAATACTGACGCTGGACGACTACCGCATCCGTCACGCGCAGTACCGCACCGACCCCGACCTGCAGGCGCTGCACGCCGCGCTGCCGGTGATTGCCGTGTGGGACGACCACGAAATCGCCAACGACACCTGGCGCGACGGTGCAGAGAATCACAGCGAAGGCCTCGAAGGCCTGTTCACCGAGCGGCGCGCGGCCGCGATCAAGGCCTATCACGAGTGGATGCCGACGCGCGTCGCCGATCCGGCGCAGCCCGAGCGCATCTACCGCAGCTTCCGCTTCGGCAACCTGCTGTCGCTGCACATGCTGGATACCCGCGTCATCGGCCGCGACCGGCAGATGGACTATGCCGACTACTTCGGCGCCACCGGTTTCGACGGCGCGCGCTTCGCTGCCGATCTGGCCGACCCGAA
The DNA here is from genome assembly GCF_000385375.1 of Methyloversatilis discipulorum. Lineage (NCBI taxonomy): Bacteria > Pseudomonadati > Pseudomonadota > Betaproteobacteria > Nitrosomonadales > Sterolibacteriaceae > Methyloversatilis > Methyloversatilis discipulorum. Next base: position 2,758,772 of record NZ_ARVV01000001.1, on the reverse strand, counting down.
CCGCACGCTGCTGGGCGCCGAACAGAACGACTGGCTGGGCCTGCAACTGGCGCAGTCCGACACCACCTGGGACCTGCTCGGCCAGCAGGTGCTGATGGGCCGCATGAACATTCCGGCACCGCTGGTGCTCGGCCAGATCAGTTTTTCGGCCTACAGCGCACTGGTGGTGAGGGCGCAGACGGCACCGGCCACGCTGACGCCGCAGGAGCAGGCGGTGCTCGCGCAGCCGGCGATTCCGTACAACCTCGACGCCTGGGACGGTTATGCGGTCGCACGCGAAACGGTGCTCGGCACCGCGCGGGCGCTGGACAAGAATCTGGTCGTGCTGTCAGGCGACACGCACAACGCCTGGGCCAGCGACCTGGCGGACTACGCCGGCCGCGCGGTTGGCGTCGAGTTCGCGACACCCGGCGTGACCTCGCCCGGTTTCGAGGAGTACTTTCCGAGCGAGAACCCGCTGGCCGTCGCTGCCGGCCTGACGCAGATCATCGGTCCGCTGCAGTATGCCGACACCGCGCGCCGCGGCTTCATGATTGTCACCGCGACGCAGGACGCCTGCCGCTGTGAGTGGCGTTACGTCAGCACGGTGAAGAGCCACAGCTACGTGCTGCAGCAGGGGCCGGCGCTGAAGGTGCTGCCGGGCGCGGCAAACCGGAAGCTGATGCCGGCGTGACAGATGCTCGGGGCGCGGCACGCTGGTGGAGCCGCTCCCCGGACGGGGGCTCAGGGTCGAGGCGGCGGCGCGTCAGCGATCTTTTTCGGCTGGAACAGCTTCACCAGCGCGCTGCCAGCGATGCCCATCAGCAGCATCATGCCGGCGCCGATCAGCCACACCGTCCATACGATGAAGCCAAGCAGGCCGCGCAGGTCCGGCGTCTGCTGCAGCCAGGCCTGGATTTCCGGGCCGGCATCGAGCAGCCAGGCGCGGCTTTCGTCCAGCCAGTCCTGCGGCAGCCAGGGAGCGAGCCAGACCGGCGGTCGCAGGCTGTCCAGCCACAGCGGCCATTCGGCCAGCGCGTTGGCGCTCCAGCCGGGCCAGTTCAGCACGGAGTCGGCGGTCCAGGCCATCAGCGTCCAGATGCCGACGACCAGCGCGACGAAGATCCAGATCACGGCGTGAGCCATTGTGGTGTCCTCAGAGCAGTTTTTTCAGTGCGTACAGCGCGTCCAGTGCCTCGCGCGGGCTGAGGCTGTCCGGGTCGAGTGCGGCCAGTGCATCGACCGCCGCGTGCGACGGCGGTTCGGGCGGTGGTGGCGCGGGCGCGAACAGGTCGGCCTGCGGACCGGCGTTGATGCGGCTGGCTTCGAGCTGTTGCAGCGCACGTCGGGCGTCGCGGATCACCGTACCCGGAACGCCGGCCAGCGCGGCCACCTCGATACCGTAGGACTGCGAGGCCGGGCCTTCCTCAATTGCGTGCAGAAACACGATGCGGCTTCCGTGCTCGACCGCGTCGAGGTGCATGTTGGCGCAGCTCGGGTGGGTCTGCGCGAGCTGGGTCAGTTCGAAGTAGTGGGTGGCGAACAGGGTCCAGCTGCGGTTGCGCGTCAGCAGGTGGCGGGCGATCGACTGCGCGAGCGCCACGCCGTCGAAGGTCGAGGTGCCGCGGCCGATCTCGTCCATCAGCACCAGGCTGCGCTCGGTTGCGCCGTGCAGGATGCCGGCCGCTTCCGTCATTTCGACCATGAAGGTCGAGCGGCCGGAGGCGAGGTCGTCGGAGGCGCCGATGCGGGTGTGTATGGCGTCGAGCGGCCCCAGCCGTACCGCGCGCGCCGGCACCGGGCAGCCGCAGTGCGCCAGCAGCGCGATCAGCGCCACCTGTCGCATATACGTCGACTTGCCGCCCATGTTCGGGCCGGTGATCAGCAGCATGCGGCGCGCGTCATGCATCGCCGTGTCGTTGGCGATGAAGTTTTCGACCTGCTGTTCGACCACCGGGTGACGGCCGCGCTCTATCGTGATCTCGGGCTCGTCGACGAACTGCGGGCGGCAGTAGTCGTGGCGCTGGGCGGCGCGGGCGAAAGCGATCAGGCCATCCAGTTCAGCCAGCGCACGGGCGATGTCGCCGAGCAGCTGCAATTCGTGCGCCAGCGCGTCGAGCAGCTGTTCGTACAGGAATTTCTCGCGCGAGGTGGCGCGATCGGCGGCCGACAGTGCGCGGTCCTCGAAGGCCTTCAGTTCGGGCGTGATGTAGCGCTCGGCATTCTTCAGCGTCTGCCGGCGGCGGTAATCGTCCGGGATGCGCTCGACGTGGGCGTGCGTGACCTCGATGTAGAAGCCATGCACGCGGTTGTATTCGACCTTCAGGTTGGCGATGCCGGTGCGGCTGCGCTCGCGCGCTTCCAGCGCCAGCAGGAACTCGCCGCAGTTGTCCTGCAGGCCGCGCAGTTCGTCCAGCTCGGCGTCGAAACCGGCGCGCATGACGCGACCGTCGCGCAGCTGCGCCGCTGGCTCGTCCATGATGGCGCGGGCGAGCAGGTCGCTGGCGGCCAGCGGCTGCGCCAGTGTGGCGCGCGCCTGGTCGAGCAGACCGCGATCGAGCGGAACCGCTTCGGCAATGGAAGGCAGCTTCGCCAGCGAATCGCGCAGGCTGGACAGGTCGCGCGGCCGCGCAGTGCGCAGTGCGACCCGCGCGGCGATGCGCTCGATGTCGGCGATGCCGCGCAGCGCGTCGTGCACGCGGTCGGCGCGGTCGGTGTCGCGCAGCGCGGCGACGGCCTCCTGCCGCGCGTCGGCGCGTGCGCGTTCGCGCAGCGGGTGGTGCAGCGCGCGGCGCAGCCAGCGCGAACCCATAGAGGTGGCGCAGGTATCGAGCAGCGACAGCAGCGTCGGTGACGCCTCGCCGCGCAGGGTTTCGGTCAGTTCCAGGTTGCGTCGGGTGGCCGCGTCCATGCGCAGCCAGTTCGAATCGTGCTCGACCGCAAGCGTCGTGACGTGCGCCAGCGCCCGCTGCTGCGTCGCCTGCGCGTAGCTGAAAAGCGCGCCGCAGGCGGCCAACGCGATCGGCACCTCGGCAACGTCGAAGGCGGCGAGGTCGCGGCTGCCGAAGTGCTCGCACAGCAGACGGGTCGCCTCGGTCACGTCGAACTGCCAGGCACTGCGCGGTGTGACCGCCCAGCCGCCCTCGGGCGCATTCGCCACGTCGGCGACCAGCAGTTCGGCCGGGCGCAGGCGGTCGAGCAGCGACGGCAGCACGTTGGCCGCCACTTCGGTCAGCTTCAGTTCGCCGCTTGCAAGGTTGAGCCAGGCGACTCCGGCACGGGCCCGCTCGACGTGCAGCGCCATCAGCAGCGAGTCGGCACGCTCGTCGAGCAGGCTGGCGTCGGTCAGCGTGCCCGGCGTGACGATGCGCGAAATGGCGCGCTCGACCGGGCCCTTCGAGGTGGCCGGATCGCCGATCTGTTCGACGATGACCACCGACTCGCCCATCTTCACCAGCCGCGCGAGGTATTGCTCGACGGCGTGGAAGGGCACGCCCGCCATCGGAATCGGTTGCCCGGCCGACTGGCCGCGGTGGGTCTGCGTGATGTCGAGCAGCCGCGCGACGCGGATCGCGTCCTCGAAGAACAGCTCGTAAAAATCCCCCATGCGGTAGAACACCAGCAGATCGGGGTGCTGCCTTTTGAAGCCGAGATACTGCTGCATCATCGGCGTGTGGCCCGAAAGGTCTTTGTTGTCCATGTGAAACGAAGGTGCGGGCGGGGTCCGCGTGTCGAGTGGCAGGCGGAACGGACCGGCGATTGTATCGGCTCACTGCGATCCGGCGCGATGACGATAGGAATGTTGCGGCGCGGTATTAAAGTTGGGAATATTTCCCGCCGATATAGATGACTGATTTCAATTACTTACGGAGTCGTCATGTTCGCCAACTGGACTTTGCGAAGCAAGATGCTGGCGGTGGGCGCGGCCGCATTGGCCGGTATGCTCATGATCGGCGTCATCGGCGCCTTCGAGATGCGCAGCGCCGCGCACGAGCAGCGCATGCAGCTGCTGCAGGCGCTGGTCGAGTCCACCCGGGCGCAGATCGGTTACTACGAGCAGTTGCAGAAGGACGGCAAGCTGACGCGCGAACAGGCGCAGGCCCAGGCGCGGGAGGCCCTGCGCAACGTGCGCTTCCAGCAGCGCGAATACTTTTACATCTACACCATGGACGGCGTGAACGTGCTGCATCCGACGCAGCCGCACCGCGAGGGCAAGCCTTTCATCAACGAGCAGGACAAGGTCGGCAAGCTTTTCGTGGCCGACATCGTGAAGGCGGGACAGGCCGGCGGGGGATTCGTCGATTACCACTTCCCGCGCCCCAACGAGACCGAGGCCGTGCGCAAGGTAGCCTACGTCGCCCCGGTGCCGGACTGGCAATGGGTGGTCGGCACCGGGCTCTACGTCGATGACGTGGAAGCGGCCTTCCGCGAGGATCTGGCGATCAATTTGGGCATCGTCATCGTGCTTGCCGGCGTCGTGCTGGCGCTGGTGATCGCGATCGGCCGCTCGGTCATGAGACAGGTCGGCGGCGAGCCGGCGGTGGCTGTCCAGGCGATGAAGAAGGTGGTCGAGGGCGATCTGCGCGCGGGGATTGGTAATGCGCCGGCCGGCAGCATGCTGGCGGAGCTGGACACGCTGATCTCCCGGCTGCGCAATACGGTGTCCGAGATCAGCGCCGGCGCGCAGAAGGTGGGCGCTGCCACCGCCGACATCAGTGCTACCTCGCGCCAGGTTGCAGGATCGGCGCAGCAGCAGACCGACTCCACCCAGACCATGGCGGCCGCGATGGAAGAGCTGACTGTGAGCATCACCCACATCTCCGAAAATGCCGGCGAGACCGAAAGGCAGTCGATCGAGTCGTCGGAAATGGCCGTGGCGGGTGAACGGCAGGTGCACGAAGCGGCGGAGGAAATGCGTTCGCTGGCCGACGCGGTGGTGCAGGCGAGCGAGCGTATCGCCTCGCTGAGCGCTCGCGCCAACGAGGTGGGCGGCATCGCGACGGCGATCAACGACATTGCCGCGCAGACTAATCTGCTGGCACTGAATGCCGCTATCGAGGCGGCGCGTGCCGGCGAGCAGGGCAGGGGCTTCGCGGTGGTGGCCGACGAAGTGCGCAAGCTGGCCGAACGCACGACGCAGGCGACGCTGCAGATCGGTCAGACGGTCAGTGCGATACGCGGGGAAAGCGAAGCAGCGGTCAGTGCGATGGATGCGGCTTCCGAGCGGGCGCGCAACAGCGTGAACTCCGCCGAACAGTCGGCCGACATGCTGCGCCGGATCGCCGAGGGCGCGACCCGCGCCCGCGAACTGGTGGCAGAGGTGGCCAACTCGACACGCGAACAGGGCATCGCCAGCAACAGCCTGGCGGGTCAGATAGAGCAGGTGGCGCAGATGGTCGAGGCGACCAGCCAGGGCATGCACGCCACCGCCACGGCGACGGAAGAGCTGACCCGGGTGGCGGGCGACCTCACTAGCGTCGTGTCCCGCTTCCGCTGCTGACGGACCTGTCCGGCCGGCCCGCCGGGCCGGCCGTCGTTCAGCCGCGCAGGGCGTCGGTCAGGTGCGGTTCGATGGCCTGCAGGATGGCCGGGTAGATGCGCGGCGTGGCGGCGACCAGATTGCCGCTTTCCATATAGCCGGTTTCACCCTGCAGATTGCCGACCAGCCCGCCGGCTTCGCTCACCAGCAAGCTGCCGCCGGCGATGTCCCACGGCGACAGGCCGATCTCGAAGAAGCCGTCGAAGCGGCCGCAGGCGACGTAGGCCAGATCGAGCGCCGCAGCCCCGGGGCGGCGCAGGCCGGAAGTCTTTTCCATCAGCGACTTGAACATGCCCAGATAGGCATCGACGTGGTCCCACACGCGGTATGGGAAGCCGGTGCCAAGCAGTGCCTCACCCAGCTTGGCGCGACGCGACACGCGGATGCGGCGGTCGTTCAGGAAGGCACCGCGGCCACGGCTGGCGGTGAACATCTCGTTGCGAACCGGATCGAACACGACGGCCGACTGCATCTGGCCGCGGTGTTCGAGCGCGATCGATACGGCGTACTGCGGCATGCCGTGGATGAAGTTGGTGGTGCCATCCAGCGGATCGATGATCCAGCGGTACTCCGACTCGGGGCCGGACTCGCCGCTCTCCTCGGCTAGAATGGCGTGGTCCGGATAGGCCTCGCGCAGGATGCCAACGATGGCGTCTTCAGCGGCACGGTCGACCTCGGTCACGAAATCGTTCTGGCGTTTGCTGCTGACCTTCAACAGGTCCACATCCTGGCTGGCCCGGGTAATGATCTGACCCGCACGGCGGGCGGCCTTGACGGCGGTGGTGAGCGTCGGATGCATGAATGTCTCTGTACGCGGACCTTGTGGCCCGCATCTCGGCAGGAAAACCCTGCATTCTAATATGAACCCGTTCGCTTCTCTCGACCGCGTGCGCGTGGTCATGTCGCACACCACCCATCCGGGCAATATCGGCGCCTGTGCGCGAGCGATGAAGGTGATGGGGCTGTCGCGCCTCTATCTGGTCAATCCTAAGCACTTCCCGCACGAGGACGCGGTGGCGATGAGTTCCGGCGCGACCGACGTGCTCGACAACGCGGTGGTTGTGGACAGCATCGAGGCCGCGCTCGCCGGCACCGTTGCACAGGCGGCGCTGACCGCGCGACGGCGCGAAATGGCGCTGCCGGTGCGCGACGTGCGCTCGGCTGCCACCGAACTGGCCACGCTGCTGGCGGGCAGCGATGCGGAGGTGGCGCTGGTGTTCGGTACCGAAAGCTCGGGCCTCACCAACGAGGAGGTGGCAATGTGTTCGCTGCCGGTCACCATTTCGACCAGTGAAACCTACCGCTCGCTGAATGTCGCGGCCGCCGCCCAGATCATGTGCCACGAGCTGCGCATGGCGGTCGGTGGCGCCGTGCTGCCGGCCGAAGCGCCCCCCGAGCTTGCGCCGCACGAGGGCCTGGAAAGCCTGTACGCGCTGTTCGAGCAGCTGATGCTGGAATCCGGTTTCCTCGACCGGGTGAATCCGGGCCGCGCACTGCCGCGTCTGCGTCGTCTGTTCGGCCGGGCCCAGGTCGAGGCGGAGGAGTTGCACCTGCTGATGGGCGCGCTCAAGGCCATCGGAGGCAAGAAGCCACGCGCCCCGGAGCGGTAGCGAACTTCGCAGGTGCACAAAAACCGACTAAAATTCTCGGGTTTCAACCGTCCGGCAGCGCTGCCGGCGCTTCCCACAAGGAAAGACGATGTTCCAACGCCTGCGCGAAGACGTTGCCAGCGTGCTCGACCGTGACCCGGCCGCCCGCTCCGCCTTCGAAGTGCTGACCTGCTATCCGGGCATTCACGCGCTGTTCATCCATCGCATGGCCAACGCCTGCTGGCGCCGTGGTTTCCTGTGGCTCGGCCGCTTCCTGTCGCACATCGGCCGTGTGCTGACCGGCATCGAAATCCACCCGGGGGCGACCATGGGGCGACGCGTGTTCATCGATCACGGCATGGGTGTGGTGATCGGCGAGACGGCCGTGGTGGGCGACGAATGCACGATCTATCAAGGGGTTACGCTGGGCGGAACTTCGCTGTACCGCGGTGCGAAGCGCCATCCGACCTTGGGTCGTGGTGTCGTCATCGGGGCCGGTGCGCAGGTGCTGGGTGGTTTCGATGTCGGTGACGGCGCCAAGATCGGCTCCTGTGCGGTGGTCGTGAAACCGGTGCCAGCCGGCGCGACGGCCGTCGGCAACCCGGCGCGGATCATCGAGGCGACCGCACCCGGTGTCGAGGACGAGAAGAAGCGGCGTGCCGAACAGGCCGGTTTCACCGCCTACGGCGTCACCCGCGACATGGAAGATCCTATGGCCAAGGCGCTCACCGCGCTGGTCGATCACGCGCTGGAAAGCGACCGCCGCATCGAGTGCCTGCTGCAGAAACTCGAACGCGCCGGCATACAGCTCGACGACGAGGCCAAGGAGGAAATGGCCGACCACTCGCACGTCGATCTGGACAAGATCCGTACGAATTGTTGACTGAACTTGTCGGGAATTATAAAGTCGACTGAAATGATCGGGAATTGAACCGGCCTTTTCCGGTTCGCCGATGTCCCGGCTGATTTCAGGAGCCCACGCGATGAGACTGACCACCAAAGGACGCTTCGCAGTCACTGCGATGCTCGACCTCGCCCTGCGGCAGGAAAACGGTCCGGTCACGCTGTCCGGCGTGGCCGAGCGCCAGCGCATCAGCCTGTCCTACCTCGAACAGCTTTTCGGCAAGCTGCGCCGCCAGGAACTGGTGGCCAGCGTGCGTGGCCCGGGCGGTGGCTACTGTCTGGCGCGCGACGCGCGCACGATCTCGGTGGCGCAAATCATCATCGCGGTGGACGAGCCGCTCGACGCGACCCAGTGCGGCGGCAAGGAAAACTGTCTGGACGAACACCGCTGCATGACGCACGACCTGTGGTCCAACCTCAGTCGTCACATGTTCGATTACCTCGACTCGATCAATCTGCACGATCTGATGGTGCAGCAGCGCGAGCGCAACAGTCACAAGGTGGTGCTGCACGACCACGCGCCGCGTACCTGTTCGACCGAGCCGGCGAGCGTGCAGGCCTGATCATGTTTGCGCCGGTCTACCTCGACCATAACGCCAGCACGCCGCTGCTCGATGCGGTGCGCGAGGCGATGCTGCCCTGGCTCGGCGTGCGTTTCGGCAATGCGTCGAGCCGCCACGAGTACGGCCGCGCAGCCCGCCGAGCGATTGACGATGCACGTGCGCAGGTGGCGGCCGCCGTGAAGGCGCACCCGACCGAGGTGGTATTCACCAGCGGTGGTTCGGAAGCGAACAACCTGTTTATCAAGGGCGCTGCGGCCCGCATGAAGCCGGGCGTGATCGCGGTGTCGGCGATCGAGCACCCGTGCGTGCGCGAACCGGCGCGCCAACTCGTGCGCAGCGGCTGGGAACTGGCCGGCATCGCGGCCGACACGCAGGGCAGGGTGCTGGTCGATACGCTGGACCCGCGCGCGGCGCTGGTGTCGGTGATGGCGGCGAACAACGAAACCGGCGTGCTGCAGGACATTCCTGCCTTCGCGGCCGCGGCCAAGTGCAGTGGCGCCTGGCTGCACAGCGATGCCGTACAGGCGCTGGGCAAGATTGAACTGGATTTCCGCGCGCTGGGCGTGGCAGCGATGACGCTGTCGGCGCACAAGATTGGCGGTCCTCAGGGTGCGGGTGCACTGGTGCTGGACAAGCGGGTCGATATCGAGCCGCTGATCGCCGGAGGCGGCCACGAGCGCGGCCTGCGCTCCGGCACCGAGAACATCGCGGCCATCGTCGGTTTCGGCGTGGCCTGCGAACAGGCGGTTGCCGCGCTCGGCGCCCGGCGCGACGCGATGCAGGCGCAGCGTGCGCGCATCGAGGGCTGCGTGGCGGCGCTCGGTGGCGTCGTGTTCGGTGCGCAGGCCGATCGCTTGCCCAACACCTGCTATTTCGCGCTGACGGGCATCGATGGCGAAACCCTGGTCGGCAAGCTCGATCGAGCCGGTTTCGCGGTGGCCAGCGGGGCTGCCTGTTCCAGCGCTTCGCCCGAACCGTCGCGCACGCTGACGGCGATGGGCGTCGAGGCGGAACTGGCGCGCGGCGCGGTGCGGGTGAGCGTCGGCGCGGCGACGACGATGCAGGACGTGGATGATTTTTGCAGCGCGCTGGTGCGGGTCGCGGACGAACTCCGCGGGCTGCGGGCGATGGCTGCGGCGTGATGAAGTGAACAAGGACCTGATGGAGTCGATGACATGCTGAAATTCCCGATCTACCTCGACTACTCGGCGACCACGCCGGTCGATCCGCGCGTGGCGGCCAAGATGATTCCCTGGCTGACCGAGCACTTCGGCAACCCGGCGTCGCGCAGCCATGCCTACGGCTGGGAAGCGGAAGCCGCGGTCGAGGAGGCGCGCGAACAGGTGGCCAAGCTGGTCAATGCCGACCCGAAGGAGATCGTCTGGACCTCGGGGGCGACCGAGTCGAACAACCTCGCCATCAAGGGCGCGGCGCATTTCTACTCGGGCAAGGGCAAGCACATCATCACGATGCGCACCGAACACAAGGCGGTGCTCGATACCTTCCGCGAACTCGAACGCGAAGGCTTCGAGGCCACCTATCTCGATCCGAAGGACGACGGTCTGATCGATCTGGACGTGTTCCGCGCCGCACTTCGCCCGGACACCGTGCTGGTATCCATCATGTTCGTGAATAACGAGATCGGCGTCATTCAGCCGATCGCCGAGATCGGTGAGATCTGCCGCGAGAAGGGCATCATCTTCCACGTCGACGCCGCTCAGGCGACCGGCAAGGTGGCGATCGACCTCGACAAGCTGAAGGTCGACCTGATGAGCTTCTCGGCGCACAAGACCTACGGCCCGAAGGGCATCGGCGCGCTGTACGTGCGGCGCAAGCCGCGCATCCGTCTGGAAGCGCAGATGCACGGCGGTGGTCACGAGCGTGGCCTGCGTTCGGGCACGCTGGCGACGCACCAGATCGTCGGCATGGGCGAGGCCTTCCGCATCGCACGCGAGGAAATGGGCGCCGAGAACGAGCGCGTGCGCATGCTGCGCGACCGTCTGCTCAAGGGTCTGCAGGACATCGAGGCGACCTATGTGAACGGCGACCTGGAAGCGCGCGTGCCGCACAACCTGAACATCAGCTTCGCCTACGTCGAAGGTGAGTCGCTGATCATGGCGATCAAGGAAGTGGCGGTGTCTTCCGGCTCGGCCTGTACTTCTGCCAGCCTGGAACCGTCGTACGTGCTGCGTGCCCTCGGGCGCGAGGACGAGCTGGCGCACAGCTCGATCCGCTTCTCGATCGGCCGCTTCACCACCGAAGAGGAAGTCGACTTCACCATCGATCTGCTCCACCGCAAGATCGGCAAGCTGCGCGAACTGTCGCCGCTGTGGGAAATGGTGCAGGAAGGTGTGGATCTGAATACCGTGCAGTGGGCTCATCACTGAGCGCAGACCACTGAGGGGGCGCCTTCGGGCGCGTCCGGGACAGACAGGAAGACAAGGAGAAAGACATGGCCTATAGCGACAAACTGCTCGACCACTACGAAAACCCCCGCAACGTCGGCTCCTTCGGCAAGGAAGACGACGACGTCGGCACCGGCATGGTCGGTGCGCCGGCCTGCGGCGACGTGATGAAGCTGCAGATCAAGGTCGGCGCGGACGGCATCATCGAGGACGCCAAGTTCAAGACCTACGGCTGCGGCTCGGCCATCGCGTCGAGTTCGCTGGTGACCGAATGGGTCAAGGGCAAGACGCTCGACCAGGCGATGGAGATCAAGAACACCGCCATCGCCGAGGAACTGGCACTGCCGCCGGTGAAGATCCACTGCTCCATCCTCGCCGAAGATGCGATCAAGGCGGCGGTCGAGGATTACCGCAAGAAGCACGGCGCCGTTGCGCCGGAGTCCGACGCAGCCTGAAACGAAAGCTCCGACGCTCACTTCGTCCGCGAGGCTATGCCGCCTCGGGGCGGACCGGCGGAAGGAACGTGGCGTTACGGATAACTGAGGAAACGCAAATGGGTGTCACACTGAGCGAGAAAGCGGCGAAGCACGTCGCCAACTACATCGCCAAGCGCGGTCGCGGTGTCGGCCTGCGCCTTGGCGTGCGTACCAGCGGCTGTTCGGGCATGGCCTACAAGCTTGAGTTTGCCGACGACTTCGCGGCGGACGATCTCATTTTCGAGAGCCATGGCGTCAAGGTACTGATCGACCCGAAAAGCCTGCCCTACCTCGAAGGAACCGAACTGGACTTCGTGCGCGAAGGCCTGAACGAGGGGTTCAAGTTCAACAACCCCAACGTGAAGGACGAGTGCGGCTGCGGCGAAAGCTTCAATGTCTGAGTCCACCGGCCTGCTGCCCGAAGCCGATCTGTTCAGCCGCGATCACTTCGCGCTGTTCGGTCTGCCGCGCCGCTTCGAGATCGACGAACGCGCGCTCGAATCGCGTTACCACGAGCTGCAGTCGGCGGCGCACCCTGACCGCCACGCGCACCGTGCGGAACAGGAGCGCCGGCTGTCGATGCAGTGGGCCACGCGCATCAACGAAGGTTACCGGCTGCTGCGCTCGTCGCTGTCGCGCGCGCGCTATCTGCTGGAACTGGAAGGCATCGATGTCGGCGCCGAGAACAACACGGCGATGCCAGCTGACTTCCTGATGCAGCAGATGGAATGGCGCGAGGCGCTGGACGAGGCGCGCGACGCGCGTGACGTCGATGCGCTGGACGCACTGGCGCGCAATCTGCGCCAGGCTCGCCGCGATGCCGAAACGCTGCTGGCCCGCCAGCTTGATGTCGACCACGACAGGGCTGCGGCTGCCGCCACCGTGCGTCGCATGATGTTCATCGCGAAGCTCGGCGAGGACATCGCCGAGGCACACGAAACACTGGAAAACTGATGGCCCTGCTGCAGATCGCCGAACCCGGCGAATCCACCGCGCCGCACCAGCACCGGCTGGCTGTGGGCATAGATCTGGGCACCACGAATTCACTGGTCGCCACCGTACGCAACAGCGTGCCGGTGGTGCTGAACGACGAGAACGGTCGCGCGCTGCTGCCCTCGGTCGTGCGCTATTTCGCCGACGGTCGCACTGTCGTCGGCCACGCCGCACAGGCGGCGCAGGCGCAGGATCCGCGCAACACCATTGCCTCGGTCAAGCGTTTCATGGGGCGCGGTCTGGCCGACGTCGCGCACGTCGAGTCGATGCCCTATGTGTTCGAGGACGCGCCGGGCATGGTTCGCCTGCGTACGGCGCAGGGTGCGAAAAGCCCGGTCGAAGTGTCGGCCGACATCCTGCGCACACTGCGTGAGCGCGCCGAAGCCAGCCTGGGCGGTACGCTGACTGGCGCCGTCATTACGGTGCCCGCCTATTTTGATGACGCCCAGCGTCAGGCGACCAAGGACGCGGCGCGTGTGGCTGGCCTCGAAGTGCTGCGCCTGCTGAACGAGCCGACCGCCGCCGCCATCGCCTACGGCCTCGACAATGCCTCGGAGGGCATCTACGCGGTCTATGACCTCGGCGGTGGCACCTTCGACATATCGATCCTGAAGCTGTCGCGTGGCGTGTTCGAAGTGCTGGCGACCAGCGGTGACGCCGCGCTCGGCGGCGACGACTTCGACCATCGCGTCTATTGCTGGCTGATCGAAGCGTCGCGCATCGGCCCGCCGGGGCTGGAGGACATGCGCACGCTGTACATGGAAGCGCGTCGCGCCAAGGAAGTGCTCTCCGCACAGGATGCGGTGCACATCGGCCTCAAGTTGAGCGGTGGCGAGGAGATCGACGTCACACTGACGCGCGATGCTTTCGCCGACATGACGAAGAAGCTGGTGGAAAAGACGCTGGCGCCGACCCGCAAGGCATTGCGCGACGCCGGTCTGTCGCCGGAAGACGTCAAGGGCGTCGTGATGGTCGGCGGCGCCACCCGCATGCCGCACGTGCAGCGTGCGGTGGGTGAGTTCTTCGGCCAGGAGCCGCTGACCAATCTCGACCCGGACAAGGTGGTCGCCATCGGCGCCGCCATCCAGGCCAATGTGCTCGCGGGCAACCGCAGCGCCGACGAGGACTGGCTGCTGCTCGACGTGATTCCGCTGTCGCTTGGACTGGAAACGATGGGCGGGCTGGTCGAGAAGATCATTCCGCGCAATTCGACGATTCCGACTGCGCGCGCGCAGGAATTCACCACGTTCAAGGACGGCCAGACGGCGATGGCCATCCACGTCGTGCAGGGCGAACGCGAGCGCGTGTCCGACTGCCGTTCGCTGGCCCGCTTCGAACTGCGCGGCATTCCGGCCATGGTGGCCGGCGCGGCGCGCATCCGTGTCAGTTTCCAGGTCGACGCCGACGGATTGCTCAGTGTTTCGGCGCGCGAGATGGGCACCGGCATCGAGGCGCGCATCGAGGTCAAGCCGAGCTACGGCCTGGGCGACGATGAAGTCACGCGCATGCTGCGCGAGGGCTTCGAGCACGCGCAGGAAGACATGAGCGCGCGCGCCCTGGCCGAACAGCGTGTCGAGGCGCAGCGTCTGGGCGAGGCGACGCACGCGGCGCTGGCCGCCGACGGCGATCTGCTGGATCCGGCCGAACGCGCCGCGATCGACGCAGTGCTGGTCGACCTGGCGAACGCCGCCGCTGGCGAGGACACCCCCGCAATCAAGAAGGCGATCGACGCGCTAGGCCGCAGCACCGACGAGTTCGCCGCCCGCCGCATGAACCGCAGCATCCAGCGTGCGCTGGCCGGTCGCAGCGTCGAATCACTGTAAGAAACCGAATTCCGAGACCCGCATGACCCAGATCGTCGTACTGCCCCATGTCGAACTGTGCCCCGAGGGCGCAGTGATCGAAGCCGCCCCCGGCACCACCATCTGCGACGCGCTGCTCGCCAACGGCGTCGAGATCGAGCACGCCTGCGAGAAGTCCTGCGCCTGCACCACCTGCCACGTCGTCGTGCGCGAGGGCTTCAACAGCCTGGCGGCAGCCGAGGAACTGGAAGAGGATCTGCTCGACAAGGCCTGGGGCCTGGAGCCGAACTCGCGCCTGTCCTGTCAGGCTGAGGTGGCGGACACTCCGCTGGTGGTCGAGATTCCGAAATACACCATCAACATGGTCAGTGAAGGAAAGAGGTAACAGCGATGAAATGGACTGATTCACGCGAGATCGCGATTGCGCTGACCGAGGCGCGGCCCGACGTCGATCCGCAGTACGTGCGCTTCACCGACCTGATGGAGTGGGTAATGGCGCTGCCCGGTTTCGACGACCATCAGAGCCGCTGCGGCGAAAAGATTCTGGAAGCCATCCAGCTGGCCTGGATAGACGAAGCGGATTGATGCTGCGCTGAGCGTTGCAAGGGGGGCGGGAAGGGCAGAGATGAAGGCGCAGTGTCGCCGGCAACTGCCCTGGTCAGCGCGCCGCGGTGTTCAAGGGCCGCCGCTTTTCCGGTAAACTGCGCATTTCCCGCTGCAGCGCAATACATGACCAAGTACGTATTCGTCACCGGTGGCGTGGTGTCCTCGCTCGGCAAGGGCATTGCAGCCGCCTCGCTGGGCGCGATTCTCGAATCGCGCTCCATCCGTGTCACCCACCTCAAGCTCGACCCCTACATCAACGTCGATCCGGGCACGATGAGCCCGTTTCAGCACGGTGAGGTCTTCGTCACCGAAGACGGGGCGGAAACCGATCTCGACCTCGGCCATTACGAGCGCTTCACCAGCGCCAAGATGGGCAAGCGCAACAACTTCACCACTGGCCAGATCTACGAGTCGGTGATCAAGAAGGAGCGCCGTGGCGAGTATCTGGGCAAGACGGTGCAGGTGATCCCGCACATCACCGACGAGATCAAGGCCTATGTGAAGCGTGGCGCCGAAGGCGCCGATGTGGCCATCGTCGAGGTCGGCGGTACGGTGGGCGACATCGAGTCGCTGCCCTTCCTCGAAGCGATCCGCCAGATGGGCATCGAAGAGGGTCGTGGCAACACCTGCTTCATGCACCTGACGCTGGTGCCCTACATCGCCACCGCCGGCGAACTGAAGACCAAGCCGACCCAGCACTCGGTCAAGGAATTGCGCGAGATCGGTATCCAGCCGGACATCCTGCTGTGCCGCTCCGACCGCGTCGTACCGGACGACGAACGGCGCAAGATCGCGCTGTTCACCAATGTGCTGCCGGAAGCGGTCATTTCGGTCACCGACGCCGACAGCATCTACAAGATCCCGGCCATGCTGCACAACCAGATGCTGGACGAGATCGTCTGTCACAAGCTGAACATCCTCGCCCGCGCGGCTGACCTCAGTGCCTGGACACGCCTGATCGATGCGCTGGAGCATCCGGAGCGCGACGTGGACATCGCCTTCGTCGGCAAATACGTCGACCTGACCGAGT
This sequence comes from Methyloversatilis discipulorum, assembly GCF_000385375.1. Classification (NCBI taxonomy): domain Bacteria; kingdom Pseudomonadati; phylum Pseudomonadota; class Betaproteobacteria; order Nitrosomonadales; family Sterolibacteriaceae; genus Methyloversatilis; species Methyloversatilis discipulorum. Next base: position 2,742,887 of record NZ_ARVV01000001.1, on the reverse strand, counting down.
CCTACAAGTCGCTGTCGGAAGCGCTGGTGCATGCCGGCATCCACACCCGCTCGCGCATCAACATCCACTACATCGATTCGGAAGCGATCGAGCGCGCCAGCGACGGCGGCCGCGCGCTGCTCGACCCGATGGACGCCATCCTGGTGCCCGGCGGCTTCGGTCGCCGCGGCGTCGAGGGCAAGATCGCCGCCATCCGCTACGCACGCGAGAACGGCGTTCCCTATCTGGGCATCTGCCTCGGCATGCAGCTGGCAGTGGTCGAATATGCCCGCAACGTGGCCGGCCTGACCGGTGCGCACAGTACCGAATTCGAGCGCAACGCGCCGCACCCGGTGATCGGCCTGATTACCGAGTGGATGAGTGCAGAGGGCAAGCTCGAGCGTCGCGACGAGTCGTCGGACATCGGCGGCACGATGCGTCTGGGCGGCCAGAACTGCAACCTCGCCGAAGGCAGCCTGGCGCGCGACATCTACGGCGCCGCGACCATCGTCGAGCGTCATCGTCACCGCTACGAGGTGAATAACCAGTACCTCGCCCAGCTCGAAAAGGTGGGTCTGCGCGTGTCCGGCCGTTCGCAGGACGCGACCGACCCGCTGTGCGAAATGATCGAACTGCCGGACCACCCGTGGTTCGTCGCCTGCCAGTTCCACCCCGAATTCACCTCGACGCCGCGCGCCGGCCATCCGCTGTTCTCCGCCTTCGCCCGCGCGGCCATCGCCCGCCAGGACGCTCGCGGGGCGGTCAAGCGGTCCGTGCGCAAGGTGACGGGCTAAGGAGATCGCCATGAAACTGTGCGGATTCGACGTCGGCCTCGACCAGCCCTTCTTCCTGATCGCCGGCCCCTGCGTGATCGAATCGCGCGAAATGGCCTTCGATACGGCTGGCAAGCTGAAGGAAATCACCGCCCGCCTGGGCATCCCCTTCATCTACAAGTCGTCCTTCGACAAGGCCAACCGCAGTTCGGGCAAGAGCTATCGCGGCCCGGGCATGGAAAAGGGCCTGGAAATCCTGGCCGACGTGAAGCGCGAGCTGAACGTGCCAGTGCTGACCGACGTGCACACCGCCGAAGAGGCGCCCATCGTCGCGCAGTACGTCGATGTGCTGCAGACGCCGGCCTTCCTGTGCCGCCAGACCGACTTCATCCACGCCTGCGCCGCCACCGGCAAGCCGGTGAACATCAAGAAGGGCCAGTTCATGGCGCCGGGCGACATGAAGAACGTGGTCGACAAGGCGAAGGAAGCGAACGGCGGCGCGGACACCATCATGGTGTGCGAGCGCGGCGCCTCCTTCGGCTACAACAACCTCGTGTCCGACATGCGCTCGCTGGCCATCATGCGCAACACCGACTGCCCGGTCGTGTTCGACGCGACGCATTCGGTGCAGCTGCCGGGCGGGCAGGGCAGCAGCTCCGGCGGTCAGCGCGAGTTCGTGCCGGTGCTGGCGCGTGCCGCGGTAGCCGTGGGCATCGCCGGCCTGTTCATGGAAACCCATCCGAATCCCGAGAAGGCGATGTCGGACGGCCCCAATGCCTGGCCGCTGCCTATGATGGAAGCGCTGCTGACCCAGCTGCGCGACCTCGACGCCGTCACGAAGAAGCACGGATTCCTCGAATCCGCTTTCGCCTGATGGCGCGGGACACGATCAAAATTCGAATTCAATAAATTTACTGAGGACCTGGAGCGACCATGAGTGCAATCGTCGATGTCGTCGCGCGCGAGATACTGGATTCGCGCGGCAATCCCACCGTTGAAGCGGACGTGCTGCTCGAGTCGGGCATCATGGGCCGTGCCGCCGTGCCGTCCGGTGCGTCGACCGGCTCGCGCGAAGCCATCGAGCTGCGCGATGGCGACAAGGACCGCTATCTCGGCAAGGGTGTTCTGGCCGCGGTCGAGAACGTCAATACCGAAATTTCCGAAGCCATCATCGGCCTCGACGCCGAAGAGCAGGCCTTCATCGACAAGACCCTGATCGAACTCGACGGCACCGAGAACAAGTCGCGCCTCGGCGCCAACGCCACGCTGGCGGTGTCGATGGCGGTGGCCAAGGCGGCTGCCGAAGAAGCCGGCCTGCCGCTGTACCGCTACTTCGGAGGCTCGGGCGGCATGGCGATGCCGGTGCCGATGATGAACGTGATCAACGGTGGCGCGCACGCCAACAACAGCCTGGATTTCCAGGAATGCATGATCATGCCGGTCGGCGTGACCAGCTTCCGCGAAGCGCTGCGCATGGGCGCCGAAGTGTTCCACGCGCTGAAGAAGCTCACCGACAAGAAGGGCTACCCGACCACGGTCGGTGACGAAGGCGGTTTCGCGCCGAACGTCGGCAGCGCTGAAGAAGCGCTGAACATGATTCTGGACGCCGCCTCGGCCGCCGGCTACGAGCCGGGCCGCGACCTGGTACTGGCGCTGGACTGCGCCGCCTCCGAGTTCTACAAGGACGGCAAGTACCACCTCGAAGGCGCGGGCCTGACGATGGAATCGGCCCAGCTGGTCGATTACCTTGCCACGCTGGCCGACAAGTTCCCCATCGTCAGCATCGAGGACGGCATGGCGGAAAACGACTGGGACGGCTGGAAGCTGCTGACCGAGCGTCTGGGCAGCCGCGTGCAGATCGTCGGTGACGACCTGTTCGTGACCAATACCAAGATCCTGAAGGAAGGCATTGCCCGCGGCATCGCCAACTCCATCCTGATCAAGATCAACCAGATCGGCACGCTGACCGAAACCTTCGCCGCCGTCGAAATGGCCAAGCGCGCGAGCTACACCGCCGTCATTTCGCACCGCTCGGGCGAAACCGAGGACAGCACCATCGCCGACATCGCCGTCGGCCTCAACGCGATGCAGATCAAGACCGGTTCGCTCAGCCGTTCGGACCGCATCGCCAAGTACAACCAGCTGCTGCGCATCGAGGAAGACCTCGGCGATACCGCGTGGTACCCGGGCGCTTCGGCGTTCTACAACCTGCGCAAGTAAGCGGGCAGGTCGGCGATCATGGTCCGCCACTGGCCGTCCTTGTTGCTGGTGGCGCTGATCGCCGCGCTGCAGTACCCGCTCTGGCTCGGCAAGGGCGGGTGGCTGCAGGCATGGGAAGCCGAGCGTGCGCTGGAAGCGCAGCGCGCGCTCAACACCCGGCTCGAAGCGCGCAACGTCGCGCTGGAGGCGGATGTGAAAGACCTCAAGACCGGTTTCGACGCGGTCGAGGAGCGTGCCCGCGTCGAACTGGGCCTGGTCAAGCCGGGCGAGGTGTTCGTGCAGGTGCCGCGCAGCAACAAGCCCTGACTGCCGTCAGGCGAGCCCCTCAGGATTTCCTTCAGACGTCGCGACGCAGCGTGCGCAGTCCGCTGATACGCGCGGCGAACCAGCCGCTGTCCAGCGCATCGGTGCGCACATACTTGCCGCGCGTGCTCGGTGCGTGGATGAAGCGCCCCTCGCCAGCGTAAATGCCCATATGTGAATGCGGCTTGCCGCTGGTGTTGAAGAACACCAGATCGCCCGGCTGCAGCGACGCGCGATCGACCGGTCGCGCCAGGCGGGCGATCTGTGCCGCGTTGTGCGGCAGGCGTATGCCGGCCACCTGTTCGAAGATCCAGCTCACCATGCCACTGCAGTCCACCCCGCTGTCCGGGTTGCGACCGCCGAATCGGTACTGGTTGCCGATCAGCCCGAGCGCATAGATCACCGCGTCCTGCGCGTGGGTGTCGTCGGCCAGTTGCAGGGCCGTCGTCGGTGCGGGTGCCGGTGTCTGTACGACAGGCGGCTGCGGCGAGGCCGGCACATCGGGCGCCGGCGCCGGCAGCGTGCCGCAGCCTGCCAGCAGCAGCGCGGCGGTGAGCGTGAGTGCCTGCTTACTTGCGGTCAATCTCGATCTGTCCGCTGATGTTTACGCTGACGCGCGATTCGCCGGCCTCCACCGGCATGTCGGCCATCGCTGCTTCGGCCATCGCCACCTTGCTGCGCATCAGCGGGCGCGGCGGCGGCATGCCGGAGGTGTTGTTCACATTCATGTGCAGCACGCGCCAGTTGCCGCCGAGCGACGCGGCGACGATCTTCGCGCGTGCGTTGAAGGCGGCGATGGCGTCGCCGATCGCGGCATTCTCTGCTTCGCGCGCGGTGTCCTCGCTCGGCTCCAGCGTCAGCTGGCCGACCGCAAGCTGCGTCTGCAGCTTGCCCAGCAGTTCGGACAGCGCGGCTTGGTCCTTCGATTCCAGCAGCAGTTCCGAGCGCATGCGCCAGCTTTCGATGGTGCGGCCGTTCTTGCTGTAGACCGGATAGGTCGAGGTGTTGCCGCTGCGCACCTTCACGCTGGTGTAGGGCTTGGTGGTGGCGAGGGCGGACTGCATCGCCGCATTCACCTTCTTCGCCAGCGGTCCGGGCGTGGTATCGCCCAGTTCGATGTAGGCCTGGGCGCGCGCGAGGTCGTTCGGTGCGAGACGGGACGCTTCGGCGTTCAGGTCCACCACGATGCCTTCGCGCCGCGCGGCAGACGGTTCGGCCGCATTCGCGCCGGACACGCAGGCTGCAAGCAGCAGCCAGAGGGGGTATTTCATTTGTGCTCCCGCAATCGTCATGACGACGGGAGTATAGCGGCCGGGGATTTCAGCGGCGACGGTGGATGTCCCGCTCTTCGTCGGCCTCGATGCGCACCGGCACGCGGGCGTGCTCTTCGCCCATCGCCGACAGCAGTGCGACGCCGAGCAGCGCCAGATAGGTCAGCACCGCCATCACGGTGGTTTCGCCGCTGGCGGCCAGCATGACGGCCGGCAGTACGTGGGCGCCGGTGAAGAAGAAGTGGGTGCGCTGGGTCATTGCGGTCTCCCGATGTCGGTGGTTCACCGGGATAACGACCGCCCGCGCGCCGTGCTGAAGGGTACGTCAGTCTCTGGGGACGGCCTGCAGACTGTCGCGGTACAGGCGCGACTTGTCGACATAGCCGGCGGCGCTGCGCATCAGTCCCTCGACCTCTTCGTCGGTGAGCTGGCGCACCACGCGGCCGGGCGAGCCGAGCACCAGGGAGCGGTCGGGAATGACGCGGCCCTCCGGAATCAGCGCATTGGCGCCGATCAGGCAGTTGCGACCGATCACGACGCGGTTGAGGATGACGGCGTGGATGCCGACCAGCGAGCCGTCGCCCACCGTGCAGCCGTGCAGCATCGCGTGATGGCCTATGGTCACGTCGGTGCCTATGGTCAGCGGCACACCGTCGTCGATGTGCAGCACCGCGCCATCCTGTACATTCGAGCGCTCGCCGATCGAGATGTGGTCGTTGTCGGCGCGGATGACCGCACCGAACCACACGCTGGTGTCCGCCTTCAGTTCGGCGTCGCCGATGATGCTCGCGCTGGGCGCGATCCAGGTGCTGGAATGGACGACAGGTGTCTTGCCGTCGAGGGCGTACAGACTCATGCGGACTCCCGGCTGCCGCGACCGTCGGTCGGGCGAATTATTGTGCAATGCAACCAGGGTCGCGATTGTACGCGCATGCCTTGGTACCGGCGCAAGCGGCAGGCCGCGGGAACGCTTGTTCCGACATGGGAAAGGATAGCGATGAACGAAGCACTGGGCCGTTCGCTGGCCGATTTCGAAGCAGGGCGTATCGACATGGATGCGCTGATCGCCATCTGGCGTCGCCATGGTGTGGATGATGCGGCGCTTCCCGCCAAATGGCGCGAGGTGCTCGACGGCCTGCTGATGCGGCTCGAATCGGCGCGGCTGTTTTCCGGCGAAAGCTGTTCGTTCAGTCAGGGCGAACTGCTGGCGACGATGCGCGAATGGCTGAACCGGGTGCAGGCGCAGATCCAGGCGCAGCAGTAGGCGCACGCGTGTGCTGAACGAAAAAAGGGCGCCCGCAGGCGCCCCTGAAGATGCCGAGCAGGCGGGTCAGAGCTTGCTCTTCACAACTTCGACGACTCGGTCAGCCTCGGCCACCCACTTGGCCAGCAGGGCGTCTGTTTCTGCGCGGCGCGAAGCGGCGAAATCGGCGTCCTTGATGCTGGGCACGTTGATGTCGACGTTCAGCGCAGCCGAACGCAGCGCGGCGACGGCGGCCAGAGCGGCGACACCGGCGTCCGATACGACGTTCTTGTTGCCCTTCTCGGCAGCGACCAGCGACAGCGCGATCACGTCGGCGCAGGCGCGGGCGCAGGCCAGCGGTGCGTCGGTGGCCTTCTTCAGACCGTCCTGGATCGCGGCCGAACGGGCGGCCTTCTGCTCGTCGGTGTCTTTCGGCAGACCGTAGGCGGCCATCAGGCCGTCGAAGGCTTCGACGTCGGCGCGGATGAAGTCGGTCAGCTGGGCGCGCAGCGCTTCCGCCTTGGCCAGCAGATCCTTCATTTCGCCTTCGACTTCGACGTAGGCCTTCTTGCCGATGGTCAGGTTGCACACCATGCTGACCAGCGCCGCGCCCATGCCGCCCATGATGGCAGCGGCACTGCCGCCGCCCGGTGTCGGCGCGCTGGAGGCGAGCTCGTCGAGGAAGGTGGTGACCGGCTTGTCCTTGATCATCGTCATGGCTCAGCCCACCATGGTTTTCGCCATCGCGTAGATTTCCGACGCGTCGAGCGAAATGTCGTTGCTTTCGAACAGCTTGCCGACGCAGGCGCGCTGCAGCGCGATCTTCAGTGCGCCGAAGCCGATGGCGCCGAACACGATCTTGCCGTGCTTGACGACGCCCTTGTCCATCATGTCGATGCCTTCGATGCCCAGCGGCGGCGTCGCGTTGGCGTCGGCAATCATTTCCAGCGTCGGGTTGTCCTTCCAGTGACGCTCTTCCAGCAGCTGGATGCCGCCGGCGCCGGTGGCGATGACCACGTTCGCGCCTTCGATGGCACGACCGCGCGCATCGTTGTCAGCCGCTTCGGCGACCGCGACGTCGAGGTTGAAGTTGGCCTTGAGCTGCTTGGCCGCTTCTTCGGCGGTGGCGATCTTGCGCGACACCAGCGTTACCGTGGCGCCCTCGCTGGCCAGCATCACGGCGGCGCGCGTGCCGACCGGGCCGGTGCCGCCGAGGATGACCGCCTTCTTGCCCTTCAGCGAACCGCTGTGCGCCAGCCAGGCGACGCAGGCGGCGGCCGTGGTGTTCGAGCCGTTGGAGTCGAGCATCACCGACACGCGGAAGTTCGAGAAGAACTTCTTCTTGACCGCCTTGAACAGCGTCTCGCCTTCGGCCATGTTGCTGCCGCCGATGAAGATGGCGGTGTTCTTCTTGTCCTTCGGTGCGCGGGTGAAGATCGCACCGTCGACCATGGCGCCGACGTTGTGCGGATGCACGCCGCCGTAGCCGATCACGTGGTCCGCGCCACCGTCGTGGCACACGACGCTGTCGAACACCGACGGGTGTTCATCGGTATCGAATTGGTAAAGCAGCTTTTTCATTGTGATGTCTCGGATGTCTGGAAGAGAGAAATCCGCCGGCCGCACAGCCGACGGACCTTGATGCGTGTCGCGGCTATCAGGTCACCGTATTGACCGGGCTGCCCTTGACGTAGGCTTCGACGTTGTCGATCAGCTGGTCGGCCAGGAACTGCATCGCGCCGTCCGAGGCCCAGGCCACGTGCGGGGTCAGGATGAAGTTGGGCAGGCGCAGGTCGAGCAGCGGGTTGCCTTCCTTCGGCGGTTCCTTGGTCAGCACGTCGAAACCGGCGCCGCCGATGATGCCTTCCTTCAGCGCGGTCACCAGGTCTTCCTCGTGCACCAGGCCGCCGCGGGCGGTGTTGATCAGGATGGCGCTGCGCTTCATCTTCTTGAACTGCTCCATGCTGAACATGTTGCGGCTTTCCGGCGTCAGCGGGCAGTGCAGCGAAATGATGTCGGACTGGGCCAGCACTTCCTCCGCCGGCGTGAATTCGACGCCCGGCGCCTTCGGACCCGGGTGGTCGGCGAACAGCACCTTCATGCCGAAGCCGCGGGCGATCTTAGCCGTGCCCTGACCGAGCACGCCTTCACCGAAAATGCCGATGGTGCTGTCGAAGAGGTCGTAGATCGGGTGGTCGAAGAAGCAGAACTGGTCCACTTCCTGCCAGCGGCCGCGCTCGACGTCCTGGCGGTAGGCGATGATGCTGCGGCGCAGGGCCAGGATCAGCGCGAACGCGTGTTCCGGCACGGTGTGCACCGCGTAGTTGCGGATGTTGGACACGACGATGCGGCGTTCGCGGCAGGCCGGCACGTCGATCACGTCGTAGCCGGTGGCGGCCACGCCGATCATCTTCAGGTTCGGCAGCTGGGCCAGCACGTCGCCGCGCAGCGGCACCTTGTTGGTGATGGCGACGGTGGCGTCCTTCAGACGTTCGACGATCTGGTCCGGGGCGGTGGTGTCGTACTCAGCCCAGGTATGGTCGAAGGACGGACGACGGACATTGGCCTTCAGCGTGGAGCGGTCGAGAAACACAACGTGGTGCGACATGTCTCTTCCTTCTGTTCTATGGATGTAAAAGGCCGGGCGAACCCGGCCGAGCAGCAGACACGCAGGCCCGCCGGAGCGGGCCGCCGCAATATTACTTCGCTTGCGGAGCGTTCGTGCGCCAGTAGGTCGAGGCTGCCGCCACGCCCGAACCCGGGGTGACGTTGATGCCGTTGTCCAGCATCGACATTTCGGCACCGGCGATCGCGCTCATCAGCGACAGCGCGTTCAGGTCGCCGAGGTGACCGATGCGGAACACCTTGCCGGCAACCTTCGACAGGCCGGCGCCCAGCGACAGGTTGTACTTGTTGTAGGCGTTGCTGATCACCTTGGCGGCGTCGAAACCTTCCGGCACCAGGATGGCGCTGACGGTGTTCGAGTACCACTCCGGTGCCTTGGCGCACAGGTTCAGCTTCCAGCCTTCCTGGACGGCGGCGCGGACACCGTTGGCCAGGTATTCGTGGCGGGCGAAGATGTTCTCCAGGCCTTCCTCGAAAATGGTGTTCAGCGCTTCACGCATGCCGTACAGCATCGGGATCGACGGCGTGTAGGGGAAGTAGCCGGTGGCGTTGTTGCGCATCATGTCGCCGATGTCGAAGTAGCAGCGACGCGAGGTCGCGGTTTCCATCGCCTTCAGCGCCTTCGGGCTCATGCCCAGGATGCCCATGCCGGCCGGCAGCATGAAGCCCTTCTGCGAACCGGACACCGTGCAGTCGACGCCCCACTCGTCCATGCGGAAGTCGATCGACACCAGCGACGACACGGTATCGACCATCAGCAGCGCCGGGTGGTTGGCGTTGTTCATCGCCTTGCGCACCTTGGCGATGTCGCTCGACACGCCGGTGGCGGTCTCGTTCTGGCAGGCCAGCACGGCCTTGATCTTGTGCTCCTTGTCGGCGCGCAGGATCTCTTCGTACTGGTCGTAGGGCACGCCGGTGCCCCATTCGACGTCGAGCACCTGGACTTCGAAGCCCAGGCGCTGCGCCATGTCGGCCCACAGGTGGCTGAACTGGCCGAAGCGCGAGCACAGCACCTTGTCGCCCGGCGACAGCGTGTTGGTCAGCGCGGCTTCCCACATGCCGGTACCGGATGCCGGGAAGGTGAAAATGGTGCCTTCGGTGGTCTTGAACACCTTCTTCAGGTCGGCCAGCACCGACAGCGCCAGTTCCGGGAACTTGGGCGAGCGGTGGTCTTCCTGCGGCACGACCATGGCGCGCAGGATGCGCTCCGGCGTGTTGGTGGGACCAGGCACGTAAAGATGGTTACGACCGGCGATTCGAGACATGGCGAAACTCCTGTAATTGCTTTGAATGGTGTCGGGGTGGCTGACCGCTTGTTTTATTTGTTGCGGCCGTAGACCGGGAACGCGTCGCACAGCTTGGTGACGTCGGCGACCACGCGTGCGATCACGGCGTCGTCGTTCGGTGCGTCCAGCACGTCCACGATCAGGTTTGCAACTTGCTTCGCCTCGGCTTCCTTAAAGCCGCGGGTCGTCATGGCAGGGCTGCCGATTCGAATGCCACTGGTCACGAACGGCTTTTGCGGGTCGTTCGGGATGGCGTTCTTATTGACCGTGATGTGTGCACGGCCCAGCGCTGCTTCTGCGTCCTTGCCAGTGATGTTTTTGGCACGCAGATCGACGAGGAACAGGTGGGACTGGGTGCGGCCCGAAACGATGCGCACGCCACGCTCGACGAGCGTTTCGGCCATCACCTGGGCGTTCTTCAGCACCTGTTGCTGGTAAGTCTTGAATTCCGGGGTCGCGGCTTCCTTGAAGGCGACGGCCTTCGCGGCGATGACATGCATCAGCGGACCGCCCTGGATGCCCGGGAAAATCATCGAGTTCAGCGGCTTCTCGAACTCGGCCTTGGCCATGATCACGCCACCGCGCGGGCCGCGCAGCGTCTTGTGCGTGGTCGAGGTGACGAAGTCGGCGATGCCGATCGGGCTCGGGTACAGGCCGGCAGCGACCAGGCCCGAGTAGTGGGCCATGTCGACCAGCAGGTAGGCGCCGACCGAATCAGCGATCTCGCGGAAGCGCTTGAAATCGATGTGCAGGGCGTAGGCGGAAGCACCGGCCACGATCATCTTCGGCTTGTGTTCCTTGGCCAGCGCTTCGACCTGTGCGTAGTCGATCGCTTCGGTTTCCGGATCGAGGCCGTAGGCCACGCCCTTGTAGATCTTGCCGGAGAAGTTCACCGACGAACCGTGGGTCAGGTGACCGCCGTGCGCCAGCGACATGCCGAGGATGGTGTCGCCCGGCTGCAGCATCGCCATGTAGACACCGGCGTTGGCCTGCGAACCCGAATGCGGCTGCACGTTGGCGTATTCGGCGCCGAACAGTGCCTTGAGGCGATCGATCGCCAGCTGTTCCGCGACGTCAACATGCTCACAGCCACCGTAGTAACGCTTGCCCGGATAACCTTCGGCGTACTTGTTCGTCAGTACGGAGCCCTGGGCTTCCATGACCGCCGGGCTGGCGTAGTTTTCCGACGCGATCAGCTCGATGTGGTGTTCCTGACGGGCGTACTCCGCTTCCATGGCGGCCCACAGTTCGGGGTCGGAATGGGCGATGGTCTGTTTCGGGTCAAACATTCGGATTACCTTTCTGATGTGAGCTTTCGGCCCGCGTCCTCTGCAGGCCTTATGAAGTAATACAAGGCAAGCAGACTATATCTGATGGATCAAGGGCCTCGTATCGGACTTTCTTATTGCCGTGATAAGTATAAGTGAAGCTTAATTGAAAAGACCTCATCCATAATTCTTTACAACGAATCCGGTGTTCGACCCTGTGCGGGCACCTCGCGGTTCAGCGATGAACCACCACTCTCTTCCACACGACAGAAGGTGAAGCATGGACATTCACGAGTACCAAGCGAAAGAGCTTTTGGCGGGCTTCGGCGTGCCGGTGCCGCGCGGCAGCGTGGCCTACAGCCCCGACCAGGCCGTGTACACGGCGACTGAACTGGGCGGCTGGCACTGGGCGGTGAAGGCCCAGGTGCACTCCGGAGCCCGCGGCAAGGCCGGCGGCATCAAGCTGTGCAAGACCTACCATGAGGTCGATGCCGCCGCCCGCGAACTGCTGGGCAAGCGCCTGGTGACCATTCAGACCGGCCCCGAGGGCAAGCCCGTTCAGCGCGTCTACGTGGAAGTGGCCGAGCCGTTCGAGCGCGAACTCTATCTGGGCATCGTGCTGGACCGCAAAGCCGAGCGCGTTCGCGTCATCGCCTCTGCCGAAGGTGGGATGGAAATTGAAGAATTGGCACACAGTGCTCCGGAAAAGATCATGCAGGTCGTGGTCGAGCCGGCCGTCGGCCTGCAGGCTTTCCAGGCCCGCCAGATCGCTTTCGGTCTGGGCCTGTCGATCAAGCAGGTGTCGCGTGCAGTGACCGCGATCATGGGTGCCTACCGCGCCTTCCGCGATCTCGACGCCACCATGGTCGAAATCAACCCGCTGGTCGTCACCAAGGACGACCGCGTGCTGGCGCTGGACGCCAAGATGTCCTTCGACGACAACGCGATGTTCCGCCAGCGTGCCGTGGCCGATATGCGCGACCCGTCGCAGGAGGATCCGCGCGAAGTGCAGGCCGCGGAGCACAACCTGAACTACGTCGGCCTCGACGGCGACATCGGCTGCATCATCAATGGTGCCGGTCTGGCCATGGCGACGATGGACACCATCAAGTACGCCGGTGGCGCGCCCGCCAACTTCCTCGACGTCGGCGGTGGCGCCTCGCCCGAGCGCGTGGCCAATTCCTTCCGCCTGGTGCTGTCGGACAAGAACGTGAAGGCCATCCTGGTCAACATCTTCGCCGGTATCAACCGCTGCGACTGGGTGGCTCAGGGCGTGGTGCAGGCCTGCAACGACATCGATATCACGGTGCCGCTGATCGTCCGCCTGGCCGGTACGAACGAGGAAGAAGGCCGCCGCATCATCCGCGAGAGCGGTCTGCCCATCATCAGCGCCGATTCGCTGACCGAAGCAGCCCAGAAGGCGGTAGACGCCGCCCGCGCCCACGCCGCCAGCTGAGCGAATAGACCCCCACGCTCACTCCGTTCGCTGCCCCCCGAGGGGGCTGCGCTCGCCCTTGGGGCGGCCCGGCGGGCGGCGCGCGGCGGATAACCGATGCACACGAGGATTTAGTTATGAGCATTCTGATCAACGAAAAGACCAAGATCATCGTCCAGGGCTTTACCGGCGACAAAGGTACCTTCCACGCCAAGGAGATGATCGAGTACGGCACCAACGTCGTCGGCGGCGTGACCCCGGGCAAGGGCGGCACCACTCACCTCGGCAAGCCGGTGTTCAACACGGTGGCCGACGCGGTGGCCGCGACCGGCGCCGAAGCGTCGATCACCTTCGTCGCGCCGGCCTTCTGCGCCGACGCCATCATGGAAGCGGCCGACGCCGGCATCCAGCTGGTCTGCTCGATCACCGACGGCATCCCGGCGCAGGACATGATGCGCGTCAAGCGCTACTTCATGCGCTACCCGAAGGAGCGCCGTACGCTGATGGTCGGCCCGAACTGCGCCGGCATCATCAGCCCGGGCAAGGCCATGCTGGGCATCATGCCGGGCCACATCTACAAGCAGGGCAACATCGGCATCGTGTCGCGTTCGGGCACGCTGGGCTACGAAGCGGCCGCGCAGATGAAGCAGCTGGGCATCGGCGTGTCGACCTCGGTCGGCATCGGCGGCGACCCGATCAACGGCTCGTCCTTCCTCGACCACCTGATGAAGTTCCAGGAAGACCCGGACACCCACGCCGTGGTGATGATCGGTGAGATCGGCGGCCCGCAGGAAGCCGAAGCCTCGGCCTGGGTGAAGGAAAACATGAAGAAGCCGGTGGTCGGCTACGTCGCCGGCCTGACCGCACCGAAGGGCCGCCGCATGGGCCACGCGGGCGCCATCATCTCGGCCGCCGGCGATTCGGCTGCCGAGAAGTCGGAAATCATGCGTTCCTTCGGCCTGACCGTCGCGCCGAGCGCCGGCGAGCTGGGCAGCACCGTGGCCTCCGTCCTGGCCAAGCTGTAAGAGCAGAGCAGCACGGGGCGTGCGGAGCGCGCCCTGCTTTCCGTCCGCCCCGGTGGGGCGGACGCCCGCCACCAGCCTGCGAGACTCCCACCGTGGTGAGTGATCCCATTTCCGTTCCCGCGTCTGCCGACGCCTCCGGGGCGGCTTTCTCGGAAAAGGCGATCGACCTGCTGTTTTCGCTGCTGCGCGAAGTGGTCGAACGCCACCATCCCGAACTGCTGCCGGTGCTTGCCGGCGAGTCGGGCAACAGTCTTTCCCCGCAGATGCTGGGCCGTGCCATCCAGGCCCAGGGCATCCTGTTCCAGCTGCTGTCGATCGCCGAACAGAACGGCGCCATGCGCAAGCGGCGCGAGGTCGAGCGCCACCAGGGCCGCGAAAGCCTGCCTGGCACCTTTGCCAGCGTGCTGGCGTCGGCGAAGAAGGCCGGCCTGTCGCCGGAGCGCGTGCGCGAAGCCTTCGCCGGCCTCAAGGTGCGCCCGGTGCTGACCGCGCACCCGACCGAAGCCAAGCGCGTGACCGTGCTGGAACGGCATCGCCGCATCTACCGCATGCTGATCGAGCTCGAATCGCCGCGCTGGACGCCGCGCGAACGCCACGATCTCGAAGACGCGCTGCGCAACGAGATCGAACTGCTGTGGCTGACCGGCGAACTGCGGCTGGAAAAGCCGAACGTGTCGCAGGAAATCGCCTGGGGCCTGCACTTCTTCAACGAAACGCTGTTCGAGGTCGGCCCCGACGTGCTGGCGCGCGCCGACGAGGCGATGGCGCAGCATTTCGGCGAAGCGGATCTGCCGGGCTTCCTCGAATTCGGTTCCTGGATAGGCGGCGACCGGGACGGCAATCCCTTCGTCACCAATGCAATCACGCGCGGTGCGCTGGTCGAATGCCGGCTGGCCAGCCTGCGCCGCCACCGCCAGTCGGTGCTCGAACTGCTGCGTGGCCTGTCGGTAACCGAAGCGTCGCTCACGCTGTCCGGTGACTTCCGCGACGCGCTGATGCTGGCGCTGGAGGAGAGCGGCGAGGGCAACGCGATTGCCGCGCGCAATCCGGGGGAACCGTTCCGCCAGTTCCTGGTGTGCGTGCTGGGCAAGCTGGACGACACCATTACCTGCACCCAGGCGGAAGAGGGGGCGGCCTGTCGTCGTGGCTACGAATCGGCCGACCGCCTGGTCGCCGACCTGCGCACGCTCGAAGCCGGCCTGCGCGACGCGAAGCTCAGCCGCATCGCCGACACCGAAGTGGTGCCGCTGCGCCGCCAGATCGAAATGTTCCGCTTCAGCACGGTGCGTCTCGACGTGCGCGAGAACTCGACCCGCGTCACGCAGACGCTGGAAGCGCTGTGGCGCGCCAGCCGCGGCGAACCGGAGGACGTGCCGGCACCGGCGCAGGACAGCGCCGAGTGGCGCGACTGGCTGCTGGCCGAACTGGCCGCGCCGCGCGCCGGTGTGCGCGACACCAGCGGTCTGCCGGCGGTTGCCGCCGAGACTCTGGGCCTGTTCCGCCTGATCGCTGAAATGCGCCCGCGCGTCGGCCGCGAAGCTTTCGGCAGCTTCATCCTCAGCATGACGCGCAATGTGTCGGACGTGCTCGGCGTCTATCTGCTGGCGAAGGAAGCCGGCCTGTACGCCGATCCGGCCGGAGTCGAGCGCTGTTCGCTGCCCATCATGCCGCTGTTCGAAACCATCGACGACCTGCGCCGCGCGCCGGCCATCATGCGCGAGCTGCTGGCGATGCCGCTGATCAAGCGCTCGGTGCGCGCGCTGGGCGGCGTGCAGGAAGTGATGATCGGCTACTCCGACTCGAACAAGGACGGCGGCTTCCTGTCGTCGAACTGGGAGCTGTTCAAGGCGCAGCAGAAGCTGACCGCGGTCGGCGGTGAAGCGGGCGTCAAGATCGCCTTCTTCCACGGTCGCGGCGGTTCGGTCAGCCGCGGCGGCGTGCCCGCCGGGCGCGCGATCGCCGCACAGCCGGCCGGCTCCATCCAGGGCCTGTTCCGGCTGACCGAGCAGGGCGAGGTGATTTCGAGCAAGTACGCCAACAAGGGTACGGCCGCCTTCAACCTCGAGCTGCTGGCCGCCAGCGTGTTCGACCATGCGCTGAAGTCCGGCCGCGCCGACGGTCCGCACGCGGTACCCGAATTCGACGACGCGCTCGAAGCGCTGTCGGGCGCGGCGCACGCGGCCTACCAGAACCTGATCTCGAATCCGGCGCTGGTTGGCTACTTCCAGGAAGCCAGCCCGCTGGAAGAGATTTCGCTGCTCAACATCGGCTCGCGCCCGGCGCGCCGTTTCGGTGCCAAGTCGCTGGCCGAGCTGCGCGCGATTCCGTGGGTGTTCGCCTGGTCGCAGAACCGCCACATCGTCACCGGCTGGTACGGCGTCGGCTCCAGCCTCGCCAATTTCATCGGCGTGCGCGGTGCCAGCGGCGAAGCGCTGCTGGCGCGCATGTTCAACGAGTCGCCGCTGTTCCGCCTCATCGTCGATGAAGTGGAAAAAACGCTGGCCGTGGTCGATCTCGACATCGCCCGCGAATACAGCCAGCTGGTCGCCGACGCCGGTGTGCGCGAGGAGGTGTTCGGCATGATCGCCCGCGAGTACGACATCACGCGCACGCAGATCCTGCGCCTGTCGGGCACCCGTGGCCTGGCCGAGCGCTTCCCCGACTACCGCCAGAAACTCGACCACCGGCTGCCGGTGGTCAACCAGGTGAGCCGCCAGCAGATTTCGCTGCTGCGCGCCTTCCGCATGACCGACGACGCCGCGCGGAAAGAGGAATTCCGCAAGGCCCTGCTGCTGTCGATCAACTGCGTGTCCGCCGGTTTCGGCGCCACCGGCTGATCGTCCGCCCCGACTTCTGAACAGACTTCGCACCATCCACCGGAGGAGACATCCATGAGCTTCACGATCATCGAACAAGCGACGCCCCGCCTGCACCGTTCCGAACTGGCCGTTCCGGGTTCCAACCCGGGCATGTTCGAGAAGGCCGCCAAGTCGGCCGCCGACATCATCTTCCTCGACTGCGAGGACGCGGTCGCGCCGGACGACAAGGAGCAGGCGCGCAAGAACATCATCGAAGGCCTGAACGACGTCGACTGGGGCAACAAGACCATGATGGTGCGCATCAATGGTCTGGACACCCACTACATGTACCGCGACGTGGTGGACATCGTCGAAGCCTGCCCGCGCCTGGACATGATCCTGATCCCGAAGGCCGGCACCGCCGCCGACGTGTACGCGGTCGACATGATGGTCACGCAGATCGAAGCGGCCAAGAAGCGCACCAAGCGCATCGGCTTCGAAGTGCTGATCGAGACCGCGCTCGGCATGGCCAACGTCGAGGCGATCGCGCAGTCGTCGAAGCGCCTCGAAGCGATGAGCTTCGGCGTCGCCGACTACGCCGCTTCGACCCGCGCCCGCACCACCGTGATCGGTGGTGTGAACAAGGACAGCGTGGTGCTGACGGACAAGGACGAGCAGGGCAACCGCCAGTCCTTCTGGACCGATCCGTGGCACGCCGCGCAGACCCGCATGATGGTTGCCTGCCGCGCCTACGGCCTGCGTCCGATCGACGGCCCGTTTGGTGACTTCAACGATCCGGACGGCTATATTTCCGCGGCGAACCGCGCTGCCGTGCTCGGTTACGAAGGCAAGTGGGCGATTCACCCGTCGCAGATCGAACTGGCGAACAAGGTCTACACGCCGTCGGAGGCCGAAGTGACCAAGGCACGCCGCATCCTCGAAGCGATGGCGCAGGCAGCGAAGGAAGGCCGCGGTGCCGTGTCGCTCGACGGTCGCCTGATCGACATCGCCAGCATCCGCATGGCCGAGGCGCTGATCGCCAAGGCCGACACGATTGCCGCGGCACGCTGAGTGTCCGGCGCTGCGGCCGGGGAGGGCCCGGCCGCACGATCCATATATATAAGCAGTGAACAGCAGACGCAGTAACGGCGGGTAGTGAGGCCCGCCGCTTTCCAATCCGATTGACGACTACACGGAAAAAACCAATATGGCATCCGATATCGAAATCGCCCAGCAGGCGAAAATGCAGCGCATCAGCCAGGTGGTGTCCAAGCTGGGCATCCCGGAAGACGCGATCGAGCCCTACGGCCACTACAAGGCCAAGGTGTCGCTCGACTACCTGAACAGCCTGAAGGACCGTCCTGACGGCAAGCTCATCCTGGTCACTGCGATCAGCCCGACGCCGGCCGGCGAGGGCAAGACCACGACCACCGTCGGTCTGGGCGATGCGCTGAACCGTATCGGCAAGAAGACCATGATCTGCCTGCGCGAACCGTCGCTGGGGCCGGTGTTTGGCGTCAAGGGCGGTGCGGCAGGTGGCGGCTACGCGCAGATCGTGCCGATGGAAGACATCAACCTGCACTTCACCGGTGACTTCCACGCGATCGGTGCCGCGCACAACCTGCTGTCGGCGTTGATCGACAACCACATCAACCACGGCAACGAACTGCGCATCGACCCGCGCCTGATCCAGTGGAAGCGGGTGGTCGACATGAACGACCGCGCGCTGCGCAAGATCACCATCGGCCTGGGCGGCACCGCCAACGGCTTCGTGCGGGAGGACGGCTACGACATCGTGGTCGCGTCCGAAGTCATGGCCATCCTGTGCCTGGCCAATTCGCTGATGGACCTGAAGGAACGTCTCGGCCGCATCATCATCGGCTACACGCTGGGCGACAAGAAGCCGGTGTACGCGAGCGACCTGAAGGCGCAGGGCGCCATGGCCACGCTGCTGAAGGACGCGATCAAGCCGAACATCGTGCAGACGCTGGAGAACAACCCGGCCATCATTCACGGCGGCCCCTTCGCCAACATCGCGCACGGCTGCAACTCGGTCACCGCGACCAAGGCCGGCCTGAAGATGGCTGACTACGTCGTGACCGAAGCGGGCTTCGGTGCCGACCTCGGCGCCGAGAAGTTCATCGACATCAAGTGCCGCATGGCCGGGCTCAACCCGTCGGCCGTCGTGCTGGTCGCCACCATCCGCGCGCTGAAATTCCACGGCGGCGTGAAGAAGGAAGACCTGAACCAGGAAAATCTGGCCGCGCTGGAAAAGGGCATCGTCAACATCGAGCGCCACCTGAAGAACATCACCGAGCACTACGGCCTGCCGTGCGTCGTGTCGGTGAACCACTTCACCTTCGACACCGACGCCGAAATCGCGCTGCTGAAAAGCCGCATCGAAGCGCTCGGCGGCAAGTTCGTCATCGCCCGCCACTGGGCGAGCGGCGGTGCCGGCGCCGAGGAACTGGCGCGCATGGTTGCCGACATCTGCGACAACGCACCGGGCAAGCACAGCTTCGTCTACGACGAGAACGCCACGCTGCAGGACAAGATCACCACCATCGCCACCAAGATCTACGGCGCCGGTGCGGTCACCTTCTCCGACGCGGCCCGCAAGCAACTCGAAAGCTGGAACGCCGACTACGGCCGTTTCCCGGTCTGCATGGCGAAGACCCAGATGTCCTTCTCCGCCGACCCGAACGCAAAGGGCGCACCGAGCGGCCACACGCTTAACGTGCGCGAAGTGCGCCTGGCCAACGGCGCCGGTTTCGTCGTTGCCATCTGCGGCGACATGATGACCATGCCGGGCCTGCCCAAGGTGCCGGCGTCGGAAAAGATCGACATCGACGAGCACGGCAAGGTGTCGGGGCTGTTCTGAGCGTCGTCTTGCAGCAATGAAAAAGGCCGCCTTCGGGCGGCCTTTTTTTTGTAAGTGGGTGCTCCGACCCAGTCAGCGGCGCCTCACTCCTTGCCGCCGGAATTCAAGGTGCTTCCCGCTTCGTCGCTGACGGCGACCTCGATCTTGGGGGCCGGTGCGCTGCACGTCGTCGAGCGCGACGCAGGAATGGACAGCAGCCATCCGCGCAAGGTTCGAAGGACTTGCCGATGACATTCCTCGCTTACCAGTTGCGCGCGTTCGATGCGCTCGAACCCGCCCTCCCGGTAACGGAAGGTGCGATGTCGCTCTTCTGCGGTCTGGACCGCGCGCACGTCTTCCAGGGCGACTTTCAACGACTCGGCAAGCAGATCGCTGCTGGTGCTTCGGATGAGGGCGCCGTCATCGTTCTTCCAAGCCTTGAGGATCGCCTCTCCATCCGTTTCCACGAGTGGCGGAGAAACGACGCGAATGACCCGCGCGTAGCTCGGGTTGCTGTCGCCATTGGCGAAGACCCGCACCGTGTTGTCGAGAATGATGGCGCGCTGATCCGGCGTCATCACGTAAAGCGGCGTGACTTCCATGACCCACGTTCGCGACGAGGAGTCAGCGGGACCGATCAGCTCAGGCGCGGAAGCCTTATCGATCTTTCCGGAGGCATGTTCGATCAGCGCTCGATAAGACAGCGCAGAAAGAATGTCCGCGTAAGGCTCGAGAACGCGGTTGGCCTGTTCCTGGATGCGCTGCCGCTCGGCGTTCTTGCTGCTCTCATTGATCAGTCCGTGCGTGACCAGGGCCGCGATGAAGCCAGCCATGTTGGGCGCGGGATACATGATCTGCGGGGTGCCGCCGCCCGCGCCATCCCGATTGGGCTGCCCCTGGAAGCTGACGCCATCCGCCTCGGGAACACGCAGCGCCCAGTTATCGCTACCGAAGGACGGAATCTTCGCGGCTGTGTCGTCACCGGCCGCTGCCGGTGCGCAGACTGCGGCGAGGCACAGGATGCAGGTCGCCAGTCCCGGACGGAGGAACGGCTTCATTGCGAGAACGGCCGCAGTACTTCGTCCTTGCTGAGCTCAATCGCCTGGAAGTAAGCATTGGTCAGGCCCGGGAACTTCGGCGCTTCATCCCACTGACCCTCGGCCGCCTTCCGTACACTCAGCGGCTGATACCAGTCGTAGGCATTACTGCCCAGGTCAACCATGTAAGCCACTCCCTGTATTGCACCCTTGGGTTCAGCTGTCGGGAAATAGGCTGAATAGGTCCGCTCGAAGCCGATATTGCTGAGCGAGATCACGACGATCTTGTCGACCCCATACTTGTCCTGCAAGGCCTTGAAATCCTTGTCCGCCAGATTCGGCCCCTTGGTGGAGGCATCCGGCAGCGCCTTCACGTCGAGATCGGTTTCGATGACCTGCGCATTGATTCCCTTTGCGGCCAGCCGTTGGGCCAGTTCGACTTTCAATCCGCTGAGGTCGTCGCGCGGCAGCGTCCGCGCGTGATCGGTCAAACTGGAGTTGCTCGCTGACGCGGCAGCGAGGCAGAGGAGGCAACTCGCACCCGGGAACCAGGTGTCGACCGCGGGCAACGGGGTCATCGCCACGCCAATGCGGGCGGGCGACTGAAGTGCTGTCGTCTTGAAAGCCAGGGGTTCCTGGCGGGTGACGGCGCAACCGGCCAGCAACAGAATTGATGCGAGGCCCGCGAGAAGCGATGTGATTCGTGATCCGGACATCAGAGTTCCCTCATCTCCATATTCGATCGGCAAACTGCCGTGCTTAGTCATTCGGCAGTCGAGCGCGCGAGATTAGCAGGAGATGGACCGGAATATGACGTCAGAAAATGTGAAATTTGCAGACGCGATAACCTCAGCGGCTTAAGGGAGCAGACGTGATGGCGCGCGTGTCATCGAGGCGCTCATCAATGTGGTGAAAAGGACTGCGCAGGGCTCCCCCGCCAAGCGGCTATCCGGAAAGTATCTCGTCCGCATGAATGATCGCCCGCGCGATCTCCTCGGTCGCTACCCGCTTGCTCATGGCCTGTTCGCGGATGATCTTGTAGGCCTCGGCGTCGCTGACGCCGCGGGTGCGCATCAGGATGGCCTTGGCGTCGTTGATCTGGTTCACGCTGAGCAGCTTCTGCTCCAGCCGCTGTACCCGCTTCCGGTAGCCGCGCATTTCCTGCGTCAGGCCGACTGTCAGCACCAGTGAGGCGAGCACGCCGGTCGAGCGCAGCGGGGCGCTGAGCACGCCGGTCGCACCGAGGCGCAGCATGACCTCGAAGATGGTCGGGTTCTCGTAGCCGACGACGGCGATCACCGCCGGCGGCTGTTCGAAATTGCTGAAGTTCAGCGGCGCGTGCATCTCGTTGGACTGGATCGCGTAGTACACGACATCGACGTTGTCCGGGATGTCCTGCACCGGCGGCCAGAAGGTCTGCACCTGGCAGCCTATGCGCTTCAGTTGCTGGATCAGCACCTCGCCGTCGGCGTCGCGCGGATGCAGCACGACGATGCGCAGATTGCGCAGCTGGGTCAGGAACTCCGGCGTGATCCGCTTGCTGCGTACGCCTGTGCGCGGCGGACTGCTCACGTCGATTCCTCTTCGCTCGCATTGACGCGCAACCGCGTGCTCCAGTCGTCGAAGGAATGGCTGACCAGATAGGGGTCGGCATCGACGCCGCCCGGCGTCTCGGCCAGTATCGTGAACTGGCCTTCCCTGTTCACCCGGCCGATGCGCGGATAGAGGCGGGCATGGTGGTTGTGCGGCAGGATGCGGATGCGTCCCTGCGGCGCGTCGAACTCGCGCCCGAGGATGTGCGGCAGCAGGATGTCATGTTCGTCGCTGCCCGCTTCGCGGAAGGCGTCGGCGAACACATGCACCTGGTAGTAGGACGACTCCCAGCTCATGTTGGGCTGCACCTCGTTGCCGAACAGCTTGCGGAACAGCGCCACGCAGTCGCGGTTGCGCGGGGTGTCGATGGACTGGAAATAGGTGCCTGCCGTGTAGTGACCTTCGGCCAGCCGGATACCCATTTCGGATACCTCTTCCTCGCTGGTGCAGAGGCTTGCTATGGGCATCTTCTTCGGATCGAAGCCGGCGTCCGCGTAGGCCTGGTAGAGCATGCGGGTGGTCTTGCCGACCATGGTCGAGAAGATGAAGTCAGGCTGCTTTGCCTTGATGTCCTTCATGATCGGCGTGAAGGCGCTTTCCTTCGCGTCGAGATGCACATAGCGCTCGCCCACCTTGGCGCCACCCTGACGGTGGTGCACGAAGTCGCTCATGATGCGGTTCGACTCGTAGGGGAAGATGTAGTCGCTGCCGATCAGGTACACCCGTGCGCCGAAGCGGGTCGACATGTAGTCGGCGAGCAGGGCGCTGTTCTGGTTCGGCGCACCGCCGGTGTAGATGATGTTGTTCGAGAATTCGAAGCCCTCGTACATGGTCGGGCAGAACAGCAGGCGGTTCCACCTTTCGACCACCGGCAGCACCGCCTTGCGCGTGCTCGACATGTAGCAGCCGAAGATGACATTGACTTTGTCGTCCTGCACCAGGCGGGTCGCGAGCGAGCGGAACTGCTGCGGGTTCGACTGCGGATCGTAGTAGACCGGAACCAGCTCCCGGCCGTGAATGCCGCCGGCATCGTTGATCTCGCGGATTGCGAAAAGCGTGCCGGCGAGCATCGTGTTTTCGATGCGCGATGTCACGCCCTCACGCGAGAACAGAACACCGACCTTGATGGGATCGTTTGTGGACACGGGTTTGCGGCCGGGTGACAAAAAACGTGATCGATACTAACAGAGCTTGACCGCGCGAAAGAGGCTCACTAAGATTCACTCAACGCTTCGCCCCGCCAACACTGCCGGGCGCGAAGACGGGCAAAAAGGCCTGCACGGATCTCCGGATCCGGCAGGCCTTTTTGTTTTGGTTTTTCGCTTTCGTGTTTTCGCAATTTTTCGCGATTTTTCGCATTGGCCAGTGCCGGCCGGTCGCGACAGGAGCTTCCAGATGTTCAACCCTTGAAGGAGAGTGCAGTGATTCCGATACCCAGGAAAGGCACGCCGGAACGCGACCGGCTGATCCAGGAGCACCTCGAGTGCGTGAAGTCCATGGCCGGCGTGGCCGGCTTCTCGGTGCTCAAGTGCGCGACGCCCGGTGACACCACCCATATCAGCGGCGGCGTGCACGAAGACCCCTTGCTCAAGCGCGTGCTGCTGCGCATGCGCGGCGCTTCGCCTAAGGGCAAGCTCATCGTCATCTGCACCAAGATCGACGCGGAATGGCGCATCGGGCGTCTGTCCGGCATACGCGGCGTGCCGCCAGTATTCGTCGACGACACCGTCTATACCAGCGAGCAGGACATCCAGCACGCCATCTTCCTGATGCGTCTCGACGAGATGGAAGAGACCGACGGCATGCCCGAGCACTACCACGAAGGCTACAAGCGGCGCGACGATAACTGGCCAGTGACCTGATCACCGCCTCGCGCTGACGGGCGGCTGCGGCCGCACCCGTCTTCACCCTACCTACTGCAAAAGCATCCGAGCCCCCGGAGGGCGGCGCTCGGCCTGGAGAAACGACCATGTGTGCAATGCGACTGACCGGATACGCCGACAAGTTCAGTGTCCATCCGGGCGACAAGATCAAGTTCTACGTCAATTGCGACGGACCGAAGAAGTACAGCGCGTCCATCGTCCAGATGATCAACGGCGACACCAATCCGCGCGGTCCCGGCTTCATCGAGAAGGCGGTGAAGGCCGACTGTGAAGGCGTCTACGACGGTATCAAGCAGGTCGTCTACGGCGGCTCCTACGGCTTCGTGGCCGACGCGCCGCAGCTCAAGCCGGACAGTTTCACGCTGCAATGCTGGATCTGGCCGACCACGCCGAAGACCGACAAGCGCTACTGGAAGCACGGCGCCCAGGGCCTGGTGACCAAGTGGTCGGGCGGCAAGGGTTACGGCCTGTTCATCAATACAGACGGCTGTGTCGAACTGCGCATCAACGGTGAAACCTACACGACCGGTGCGCCGCTGCGCGACCACGCCTGGCACTTCATCGCCGCCAGCTTCGATGCGATGACCGGCGAAGTGGTGCTGTATCACGAGCCGCAGGTGGTGTATGCGCTCGACCCCGAAATCCCGCCGGTCAAGGCGACGTTCAAGGGCAAGGTCGAGCACACCGACCTGCCGCTGGTGATCGCCGCTTACGTTGATCATGTCGAGCCTGGGCCGCTGGGTCTGTCCTCGCTGCCGCAGGGCGTCATCGTCGGCGGTCACTACAACGGCAAGATCGACAGCCCGCGCCTGTGCAGCCGTGCGCTGTCGCGCTTCGAGATCGAAATGATGAAGGGTGGGGCGCAGCCGGGGCTGACCGAGCGCCGCAACGCCGGCCCGACCGGCGCGCTGTCGGAAGCCATCGTCGCCGCCTGGGACTTTTCCGACGGCATCGACACGCTGGTGGCGAAGGACGCCGGCCCCTACCGCTTCGACGCCACGCTTGTTAACTGCCCGACGCGCGCGCTGACCGGCTACAACTGGGCCGGCCAGACCTTCGACTGGAAGGTCGCACCGAAGGAATATGGCGCCATTCACTTCCACGACGACGACCTCGACAACGCGCGCTGGGAAGTGAGCTTCGAGTGGACCGTGCCCGCCGACATCAAGAGCCGCTTCTACGCGGCCAAGCTGACGACGCCGGAGGGTGACGAGGACTACATCCCGTTCTGGATCGTGCCCAAGATCGGCCAGGAACAGTCGAAGATCGCGGTCATGGTGCCCACTATCAGCTACATGGCCTACGCGAACGAGCACGTCGCGTGCAACGCGGGTGGCGCCGAACTGTTCGTCTATCGCGTGCCCATCATGCAGCAGCAGAACATGTTCCTCGCCGAGCACCGTGAGTACGGCGGCTCGATCTACGACACCCACACCGACGGCAGCGGCATCTGCCTTTCGTCGCGGCTGCGTCCCATCCTGAGCATCCGCCCGAAGTACGACCACTTCCTGGCCCAGGCGCCCTGGCAGTACCCGGCCGACCTGCACCTGATCTGCTGGCTGGAACAGATGGGCTACGAGTACGACGTGTTCACCGACGAGGACGTGACCTACGACGGTCTGGCCCGGCTGGAGAACTACAACGTCATCATCACCGGCTCGCACCCCGAGCACAACTCCGGTACCCAGCTCGACGCGCTGCACAACTACACGCAGCGCGGCGGCCGCCTGATGTATATGGGTGCCGATGCCTGGTACTGGGTGCATTCCTTCCATCCGGCCTACGACGGACTGGGCCGCGGCATCGTCACCGAAATGCGCCGCTGCGAATCCGGCATCCGCACCTGGCGCGCCGATCCGGGCGAGTACTACCACCAGGGCACCGGTGAACTGGGCGGCATGTGGCGCTACCGCGGCCGCTACCTGCACTCGGTGGCCGGTACCGGCATGTCGTCCGAGGGCTTCGACATCTCGTCCTACTTCTCGCGTACGCCGGAAAGTCTGGACCCGCGCGTCAGCTGGGCCTTCGACGGCATCAGCTACGAGGAGAATCTGGGCAACTTCGGTCTGGTCGGCGGCGGCGCGGCCGGTCTGGAGCTGGACATCGTCGACACCATGCTGGGGTCGCCGCCGCACATCCTCACCGTCGCCACCTCGGCCGGCCGTCACACCGAGGCCTACCTGCTGGTGATGGAGGATTTCGGCTTCAACCAGCAAGGTCTGGACGGCACCGTGCACCCGCGCGTGCGCGCGGACATCACCTTCCACGAAACACCCAATGGCGGCGGCTGCTTTGCCTTCAGCTCCATCGCCTACTGCGGTTCGCTGCCGTGGAACAACTGCGACAACAACATTTCGCGTCTGACCAAGAATGTTCTCGACCGCTTCATGCAGGATGGCCCACTGCCGGCCGCTCCGAAGGAAGCGATCAAGCACCGCGGTCGCGCGGATTACGAGTCGCCGGCGCTGGCGTCGAAGAGCTGATCTGACGCACGGGCAGGGTTCACCCGCACTGCGGGCGAACCCTACGCAGAAGGCATCACATCGAGGATTCGTCAGATGGAATGCATGACCGAACATCCGGTGCATCTGCACCGCCGGCCATTGGGGAGCGGCGCATTCGACGTCGCCGCCTTCCGCGGGCTGGATTTTTCCCGCGCCGAGGACGATGCGATCTGGACGCGCGAGTGGGTATGCGTGGGCAGCGCGCTCGATATTCCGGCCGCCGGCGACCTGCTGCCCTTCACCGTCGGCGACCATGCCATCCATGTTCAGCGCCTGCCGGACGGCGGCCTGGCCGGCCGCTTCAACAAGGCGCAGCACGGTGGCTGTCGCGTGGTGCCGCTGCAGTGCCAGCAGGGCGCGAAGACGCCGTGCTCGTTCACGTCCTGCGGCCACAGTCTCGATCGTCCGGCGATTGCCGCCGGCGAACTGGGCGAGGGCACGCCCGAGATGTACCAGTATCTGGGCCTGCGGCCTGAGCGTCTGCTGCCGGTGCGCACCGCGAGCTGGGGGCCGTTGCTGTTCGTCAGCCTCGATCCGCACGGGTCGTCCTTTCAGCGGACCGCTCGCGCGCTGACTGCGGTGCTGCCGGCCTGGTCCGATGTGCAGGCGGACAGCCATCGCAGCCGCTGGATCGCCTGCGACGCCAACTGGAAGCTGGTCGCCCAGCATCTGCTGGCGGCCTCCGCCACGCTTGTGTCGGGCGACGTCGCGCTGTGCCGTGCCGACGCCGAAGGTCGGGCGGCACTGCTGTTTCCGAATCTGGTGCTGCTGTCATCCGCTGCAGGCTGCTGTGCCGTCGTGTTGCAGCCGGTATCGCTGACCCGCACGCTGTGCCGCGTCGCCATCTTCGGGGGCGACGACGCGACGCTTTCGTGGGAGACGCTGCTGAACGCCCGTCTCGCCGCCGCCGCGGAGGCGCAGTCGGCGATCGAAGGCGGCGGCATCGGCGGGCGCGGCTGCGACCCCGCCACCCGGCTGGATGCCGGCGGACGATGGATCGAGACACAAGTGATGGCGTGCATCGCTGCGCGCTGAAAGCAGATCACGCACACCGGGAGATATCCATATGCATGCACTGATGGAAACAACGCTGCAGCTCGACGATGCGGTGGCCGCTTACCACGACGGCGATCTGGTGACTGCGGCGCGGCTGTTCGAGGCGCTGGCGGAAGCGGGCTGTGTCGAGGCGCAGGCCTGGATCGGTGCGCTGCACGCGAATGGCGAAGGCGTGCCGGCCGATCTGGCGGCGGCTTTCCGCTGGTATCTGCGCGCCGCGGAAGGTGGCCATGTGCCGGCGCAGACCAATGTCGGCGCCATGCTGATGATGGGCAACGGCACGCCGGCCGATCCGGAACGCGGGTTGCGCTGGTTGCGCACGGCGGCCGAAGCCGGGGACGCGATGGCGCAGAGCAATCTGGCGACGCTTTACTTCAAGGGGCAGGGCACCGCGCAGGACGAGGCGCAGGCGGCGCACTGGTACCGGCAGGCGGCCGGGCAGGGGCACTTTCCCTCGCAGGCGCGGCTGGGCTTCATGTACGCCAACGGCCTGGGCGTGGACAAGGACAGGGCGCAGGCCTTCGCCTGGCTGTCGCTGGCTGCACAGCACGGCGTGGGCAGCGCGCTCAACGCGCTCGAAGGCATGATCGGCCAGATGTCGGCCGAAGAGAAACAGAAGGGGGCCGCGCTGTTCGATCAGTGGCGCAGCCGCACCGCAGCGGTGTCGTCGCCGGCACGGCTGATTCCGGTTCCGGGGTGATGCGATGAGCTATAGCGTGCAGCAGATCAAGTTCGAGTGCCTCACCTACATCAAGGAGTTCGGCGCGCGCATGGACGAGTGGTCCATAGGCATGGCCGACGACCCGGAACACGCGCTGTTCGGCCTGTGCGGCGTCGATCCCGAGCGCGACATCTGGCTGTGGAAGCCGGCGTTGTCGGTGAACGCCGCGCGCACCGTGGTCGACTTCATGACAGGCCGCTACCGGCTGCATCCGGCGCGTGCGTCGAGCGCACCGGGCGCAGGCCGTTGTGTGTTCATGTACCGAAGATCGACGACTGCGGATGAAGACGACACGATCTTGTAGGCGCGGTCTTCTGACCGCGACGGCAGCCCGCATCGAAGGCCGCGGCACGAAGCCCCCGCGTCGCGGCCAAGGCCGCTCCCATAGGGCGCGTGACCCGTAGCGGGAGCCGAGCTCTTGTGGGAGCGAGCTTGCTCGCGATTGCAGCCTTGATCGGAGCTTGCGGCCCGTCGAAGCTGCGTCGCTGCGAAGGCAGCTCCCAAAGGGAAGCGCGCGCTCATGCGAAACGTCGGTGCGCGTACGAGAATGCCAATGTATTTGTGATCTGAAAGCGTGTGCATCCACGCTCTCGGACCATCGAAAAGAATTTGAAAAAAAGCCGTTGCCGACGCTTGACGCACCGCAACAGCCTTCCTATCATCGATTCAACTTTCCGCTCCGCCAGCATTGCCGGCGCGGAACAAGGCAAAAGGGCCTGCCCTGGATCTCCGGATCCGGGCAGGCCCTTTTTTTTCGCCTTCTCGACACGTAAGTCCGCACCGGCAACGACGACGGTGCGATCGCAAGCCACTTTCTTTCATCACTTCCATCGAGGTCCATCATGAAGAATCAAATCAGGCGCGACATCATCAAAGGCCTTGCGCTCGCATCCGTCGCCGGTCCGTGGATGGTGCGCAACGCCATGGCCGACGATACGGTCAAGGTCGGCATCCTGCACTCGCTGACCGGCACCATCGCGCTGGCCGAAGCGTCGGTGGTTGACGCCGAGAAGCTGGCCATCGACGAGATCAACGCCGCCGGCGGCGTACTGGGCAAGAAGATCGTACCTGTGGTCGAGGACGGCGCCAGCGACTGGCCCACCTTCGCCGAGAAGGCGCGCAAGCTGCTCGATCGCGACAAGGTCGCGGCGGTGTTCGGCTGCTACACCTCGGCGTCGCGCAAGGCCGTGCTGCCGGTGTTTGAACAGATGAAGGGCCTGCTGTACTACCCGACCTACTACGAAGGCCAGGAACAGTCGCCGAACATCCTCTACACCGCACACGAAGCGACCCAGCAGTGCATCCAGGCCTGCAACTGGCTGCTGGCCAATCGCGGCAAAACGGTCTATCTGATCGGTTCCGACTACATCTGGCCGCGCGTCACCAACAAGATCGCGCGCCCGACCATCGTCAAGGGCGGCGGCAAGGTGCTGGGCGAGGAATACCTGCCGCTGGGCAGCACCAACTTCGGTTCGACCATCAACAAGATCAAGGCTACCAAGCCCGACATCATTCTGAGCACCGTCGTCGGGGGCTCCAACGTCGCCTTCTACAAGCAGCTCAAGGCGGCCGGCGTGAACTTCAACAAGACCACGGTGATGGCGTTGGCCGTGTCGGAAGAGGAAGTGTCGGGCATCGGCAAGGAGAACGTGCAGGACGTGCTGACTTGCATGAGTTATCTGCAGAGCCTGGACAACCCGGCCAACAAGAAATTCGTCGCAGCCTTCAAGGCCAAGTACGGCGACAAGCGCGTCACCGGCGACACGCTGGCCAGCGCCTACACGGCGGTCTACCTGTGGAAGATGGCCGTCGAGAAGGCCAAGAGCTTCGACGTCGACAAGGTGGTCGCCGCCTCGGCCAACCTCGAGTTCGAAGGACCGGAAGGCAAGGTGAAGTTCCACGCGACCAACCACCACCTGTGGAAACAGGCGCGCATCGGTTCCTTCACCGCCGACGGTCAGGTCAAGCTGATCTACGAATCGCCGCTGATCGAACCCAATCCCTACCCGACGCTGTAAGCCGCATGCCGCCCGCGGGCGGCTGCGCTGCTGGTGGCTGTCCCGTGACATCTGCGGGACAGCCCGGACCCGACCGCAAGGAAGAGACCGAACAATGCTCAGACTGACAGACATCGTCGGCAATGCGTCCGACCCGGACATTGCCGACCGGCTGCATCACATCGAACACGACGGCGGCGTCGAGCGCGTGCGCCTGTCGCGCAACGACCTGGCCCGCCGCCGTCAGCGCCTGGTGACCGACCGTGGCACCGAACTGGCGCTGATGCTGGACCGCGGCGCACAGCTCGAGAACGGCTCCGTGCTGCTGCTCGAACCGGGGCGCGCCGTGCTGGTGATGCTCGACGAGCCGCAGTGGCTGGTGCTGCGCGCCGCCCACACGGCCGGCGCGCTGGAGATCGGCTACTTCGCCGGCAATATGCACTGGAAGGTGCGCTTCGAAGCAGACTGCCTGTGGATCGCGCTCGAAGGCCCGCGCGAGGGCTATCTGAAGCGCATGACGCATCTGCTGACGCGCGGCGACGCGATCGTGCTCGATGCGCCGGCGCAGGGCGGAACACGCTATCTCGCCGTTCCCCATGCGCACTGACATGAACGCACCGCACGCGCCTTTTCACATTCCGTCGCCCGACGATGGCGGCGGCGACGCGATCGGCATGCTCGGCATGCTGCAGTTCGCCGACAGCTTCTTTCCCAGCGGCGCCACCTCGTTCTCGTGGGGCCTGGAGTCGCTGAAGCTCGACGGCAAGGTTGGCGGCGCCGAACAGGTGTTCGAGCTGCTGTGCAGCCACATCGAACAGCGCTGGGCCGGATTCGACCGGCCGCTGATGCAGGCGGCGCGCTCCGCCTGGTCGCAGCGTGGCGCGGCCGCACTGGCCGAGGCGACCGAACTGGACCGCCTGTGCGAGGCGATGAACCTTGTGCGCGGCTGGCGCGACGCGAGCCGTCGGCTCGGCTTCACGCAGCTTCGCGTGCACGCCGATCTCGGTCTCGGCATCGCCCAGGTCTATCTCGACCAGGTGCGCGCCGCAGGTCTGCCCGGGCATCTGCCGGTGGTGCAGGGCCTGGTGTGGGGCGCCTACGGGCTGTCGGCCTCCGGCTGCGACGCGATGGCGGCCAGCGGCCTGTGCACCACGGTGGTCGGCGCCGCGCTGCGCATGGGTCTGATCGGTCACACCGAAGGTCAGCGCCTGTTGGCGCGCACGCGGCCGCTGATCGCGCGCGTCATCGACACGACGCCGCCCTCGACCGACGAACTGTGGAACGGCGCACCGGCGCTCGACATCGCCGCCATGCGCCACGAGCCGCGCAATGCCCGGCTGTTCGCGAACTGAGTGCTGACTGACATGCAGAACAGAGGAGGCACCCCATGCTGCTGACACCGACCGAACTTGAAAGACTGACCCTATTCAACGCCGCCGAACTGGCGCGCCGGCGCCGCGCGCGCGGCCTGAAACTGAACTGCCCGGAGGCGATCGCGATCATCGTCGACGACATTCTCGAAGGCGCGCGCGACGGTCGCACGGTGGCGGAACTGATCGGCTTTGGCTCGCAGATCCTCACCAGCGACGACGTGCTGCCCGGCGTCGCGGCGCTGATGCCGATGATCCAGGTCGAAGCCAGCTTTCCCGACGGCACCAAGCTGGTAACCGTGCATGACCCGATACGTCCGGGCGCGAACGCGCCGGCCGAATCACCGCCGGCGCGCACGCCGGGCGAAATCATCCCGGCCGACGGGAAGATGGAATTGAACGCCGGTCGTCGCCGCGCCACGCTGCGCGCGCTGAACACCGGCGACCGGCCGATACAGGTGGGCAGCCATTTCCACTTCTTCGAGGTGAACCGCGCGCTCGAATTCGATCGCGCCCAGGCCTGGGGCATGCACCTGGACATCGCTGCCGGCACCGCAGTGCGCTTCGAGCCGGGCGAGGACAAGGAAGTGACGCTGGTGGCTTTCGGCGGCAGCGGCGAGGTGTTCGGCCTGAACCGCCTGGCCGAAGGCCCGACCGGTGATGCCGCCGGCCTGCCGGACGCGCTGGTGCGGGCGCGTCAGGCCGGCTTCCGCGGCGCCTGAGCGCTGTCATCGACAACAGGGAGAACATGACATGACATGGCTCACCCGCCGCGACTACGCGGCGATGTACGGACCGACCAAAGGCGACATGGTGCGCCTGGGCGACACCTCGCTGCTGGCCGAGATCGAGCACGACTTCTCGACGCCCGGTGACGAGTGCCTGCACGGCGGCGGCAAGACGCTGCGCGACGGTCTCGGCATGATGGGCGGACTCACGTCCGACCGGGGCGCGCTCGACATGCTGATCAGCAACGTCGTCGTCATCGACGCGGTGGCCGGCATCGTCAAGGGCGACATCGGCATCAAGGACGGCCGCATCGTCGCCATCGGCAAGGCCGGCAATCCGCACGTGATGGATGGCGTGCATCCGAAACTTCTGGTCGGCAACGCAACCACGGTGCGCGACGGCGAGGGCCTGATCGCCACCGCCGGCGGCCTCGACGTGCATGTGCATTTCGATTCGGCGCAACTGGTCGAGCACGCGCTGGCCTCGGGCATCACGACGATGTTCGGCGGCTCGCTCGGCCCGATCACCGTGGGCATCGACTGCGGCGGCGCCTGGAATGTCGGTCGCATGCTGCAGGCGTCCGAACAGTGGCCGATGAACTTCGGCTTCCTCGGTCGCGGCAACTCGTCGCGCCCTGAATCGCTGGTCGAACAGATGAAGGCCGGCTGCATCGGACTGAAGATCCACGAGGACTGGGGCGCCACGCCGGCAACCATAGACACCTGCCTGTCGGTGGCCGACGACCTGGATTTCCAGGTGCAGCTGCACACCGACACGCTGAACGAATCCGGCTTCCTCGAAGACACGCTGGCGGCGACCAAGGGCCGCACCATCCACATGTATCACACCGAAGGTGCGGGCGGTGGACACGCGCCGGACGTGATCTGCGTGGCCGGGCTGCAGCACTGCCTGCCGTCGTCGACCAATCCGACCAACCCCTACACGGTGAACACCTTCGACGAGCACCTGGACATGATCATGGTGTGCCACCACCTGAATCCGGCGGTGCCGGAGGACGTGGC
The DNA here is from genome assembly GCF_000385375.1 of Methyloversatilis discipulorum. NCBI lineage: Bacteria > Pseudomonadati > Pseudomonadota > Betaproteobacteria > Nitrosomonadales > Sterolibacteriaceae > Methyloversatilis > Methyloversatilis discipulorum. The sequence continues at coordinate 2,709,889 of NZ_ARVV01000001.1, read as the reverse complement.
CTTCGCCGAAAGCCGCATCCGCGCGCAGACCATCGCCGCCGAGGACGTGCTGCATGACATGGGCGCGATCTCGATGCTGGGCTCGGACAGCCAGGGCATGGGGCGCATCAACGAAGTGATCTGCCGCACCTGGCAACTGGCCAGCAAGATGAAGGACCAGTTCGGCCGCCTGCCCGAAGAAACCACGCGCAGCGCCGACAACGAACGCATCCTGCGCTACATCGCCAAGTACACGATCAATGCCGCGCGATCGTTTGGCGTCGATCACCACGTCGGTTCGCTGGAGCCGGGCAAGCTCGCCGACATCGTGCTGTGGCGGCCCGCCTTCTTCGGCATCAAGCCGGAAATCGTGGTCAAGGGCGGCTTCATCGCCTACGGCGCGATGGGCGATTCGGCGGCGTCGCTGATGACCTGCGAGCCGCTCATCATGCGCCCGCAATGGGGCGCCTTCGGTCGCGCACCGCAGGGCCTGTCGGCCAACTTCGTCTGCGCCGCCTCGCTCGACAGCGACCTCAACGGCCGGCTCGACATACGCAAGGCGCTGCTGCCCTGCAAGGGCACGCGCACGCTGCAGAAGTCCGACATGGTGCGCAATGCCGCCTGCCCGAACATCACGGTCAATCCGCAGACCTTCGAAGTGAGTGTCGACGGCCGCGTCATCAGCTGCCCGCCGGTCGACCGCGTGCCATTGAACCGTCTTTACATGCTGAGGTGATGCCATGTCCGCACAACTGAATTCCCACGCACGACCGCGCGGCGCCGCCCGCGTCGGCATCGGCGGCCCGGTCGGCTCCGGCAAGACCGCGCTGCTGGAACAGCTCATTCCACGCTTCATCGCGCGCGGCACCGACATCGCGGTCATCACCAACGATCTGGTCACCGCCGAGGACGCCGAGCGCGTGCGCCGCAGCGGCCTGATCGCGCCCGAGCGCGTGCTGGCGGTGGAAACCGGCGCCTGCCCGCACACCGCCATTCGCGAAGACCCGACGCTGAATCTCGCCGCGGCCGACGAGCTGGACCGCGCCTACCCCGGCCTGGAACTGATCCTGATCGAGAGTGGCGGTGACAACCTCGCATCGTCCTTCTCGCTCGATCTGGTCGACTACTGGCTGTTCGTGATCGACGTGGCCGGCGGCGACGACATTCCGCGCAAGCGCGGACTGGGCGTCCTGCAGTGCGACCTGCTGGTGATCAACAAGGTCGACCTCGCACCGCACGTGAATGTGAATCTGCCGCGCATGGTGGGCGAGGCAGAAGAGGTGCGCGCCGGCCGGGCGACGCTGCTGACCAACTGCGCGCGCGGCGACGGCGTCGACGCAGTGGTCGAACGCATCGCGCAGGAGGTGTTGTTTGATCGCTGAGCCGGCACTTGTCGATGCGCTGAGCC